>CAYSSS010000036.1:14051-14124 GCA_964433975.1 uncultured Planctomycetia bacterium | reverse complement strand
AGTATTAGAGTATATAGGTACACTGTCCGGTATCAGAGGGAAGTTTGCCAAAACCGGATAATTGGGGCCATCC
>CAYSSS010000036.1:0-13951 GCA_964433975.1 uncultured Planctomycetia bacterium | reverse complement strand
CATAGGGGGACACCCTACTAAATAAAATATTTTAAAAAAAGTTGCAATAATTTAGATAATTGGGGCCATCCCATAGGGGGACACCCTACTAAATAAAATATTTTAAAAAAAGTTGCAATAATTTAGCCTTTTTTTCCGTCTTATAGTATAGGGGGTAAAACGATCTATAAAGATAGAAAGGGAGGCATTTTTATGGCTAGGGCAGGCAGGGTGTTGGTAGATGGTGGCATATATCACATAACGAATAGAGGACATAATAGGTATATCCTTTTTCATTCGCTTGATGACTATAAGGCGTATAAGAAAGAGATGAAGAGCTATAAGAAAAGCTTTGATTTTGATGTATTTCACTATTGTCTTATGCCGAATCATACGCACATATTGATTAAAGTAACTATCGGTAATGAATTGCCGCGTATCATGCAGGGCATAAATCAATCTTATGCCAAATACTATAAGAGAAGCTATAAACTGATAGGTAACCTCTTCCAGGGCAGGTATAAGAGTTTTTTTATTGAAAGTGATGATTATTTAATGGAGTGCGGTAGATATATCGAAAGAAACCCTCTAAGGGCTGGCCTAGTGGCCGATTTATCAGATTATTATTTCTCAAGCTATAATTATTACGTCAGGTGCAGAAAAGATGATATAATAACTCCTGATCCGTGTTATCTTGCATTGTCAGGCGATCCGAAGGAGCGCATGAGGCTGTATAAGGAATACGTCCTACAAAATCGGCCTTATGAGACTATGCTGGATAAAGAGCTAAAGATTTAAGACTGTAGGGTGTCCCTTTTTAGGATGGCCCCTATCTGTGTGTCCCTTTTTAGGATGGCCCCTATCTGTGTGGCCCCTATCTGTGGCCCCTATCTGGAGGATGGCCCCTATCTGGGAGAGAAGTATAAGATTTGATGAAAAGATAAGATTTAATTTGAAGATCAAGCACCACGCGGCATGCTTGCTGTAAAGCCATCTCTATATTTCCGTAACTATCTTCAGGATATCCTGGCAGGACTTTGTCTCTCTGGTGATCCGGGCGCGGAGATTTGAGGCGGCGGGGATGCTTTTCAAATACCATATAGCTACTTTGCGCATAAATCCTATCTTGCCGTATGCGCTAATGGATTTGTACTTATCGATATAGTCCAGGTGTTTTTTTAGGGTCTTCTTTTTTTCCGCCAAAGATATCTCTTTAGGGGATTTGCCGGTCTCTATATATTCCTCGATCTCATTAAATATCCATGGATTGCCTAGGCCGCCCCTTGCTACCATAACTCCGTCGCAGCCGGTTTCGTCGAGCATAAGTTTAGCGGACTCACCCGAGAATATATTCCCGGAGCCGAAGACGGGGATACGCACCGCGTCCTTTATCTTTTTTATCGCGCCGTAATCAATGCCTCCGGCGTAACCTTGGGTCTTTAGCCGCCCGTGTACGAAGATGGCCGATATGCCTAAATCCTCGCAATGCTTCGCCATTTTAACAATGTGATCGTCGTCTTTCTTATCGAACCCTGTGCGTATCTTTATTGTTATGGGAAGAGGCAGCTCCGGAATGAGCCTTTGCAAAATACTATAAAGCCTGGGAGCATCACGCAAGAGATGAGCGCCCGATCTCTTCTTGATGACTTTTTTCGCGGGGCAGGCGCAGTTAATATCAAGAAACGATACTTTCACTAGCTCCAGCAGCCTGTTGGCCGCTTTGAGCATTCCCTCCGGGTCTGAACCCAGTAGCTGTACGGCTATTGGTATATCCTTCTTGTCCGTTTTGAGATTGCCGTAAGTTTCATGGCGTTTATAGATGAGAGAATTGGAATCGACCATCTCGTAAAAACAGAACTTCGCGCCGTGTTCGCGGGCTATGAGGCGGAAGGGCAGGTCGGAGCAGCCTGCCATGGGCGCTAGGAATATGTTTGTGTTGATATTGTAGCTGCCAATATTTATCATGGCGGTATTGTAGCACGGGAAAGACTTTCTGTCAATCAACAACTTATAAGTTGTATTATATTTAATAAAGTAAATATTGATTGCTAAATTACTAACTATATTGGTAAAATACTTGACAAAATTTAGTTTATCATGTATACTTGTAACGATATGGAAAATAATACTAAGAACGTCATTGCACAGCGCGATAGAGTATTAAAGGCTTTGAGCGGCAAATTAGATGGTTTATATTTAGCCGGAGGAACCGCCCTGTCCTTATTTTACTTTCATCACAGGGAATCGTACGCTCTGGATCTATTTACCAGGGAATTTTCACGGCAAAAAATAGAGAGCATTGTTTCGGAGCTTGCTAAAACAACCGGCTGTAAAATAGAGCTGGGGAAAGCTGTGGAAAAAAAAGATTTAGTGCAGATAATGGTCTATTACCTCTACATAAATGAGGATGAGACCCTGAAGATAGATTTCGTGGAGGATGCATATGAACTTGTTAAGCCCGTTAAAATAATAGATGGCGTCCCTATCCTTTCCTTAGAGGATATCTATATGAGGAAGATATTTGCGGCTTGCGGCACAAATAAAACGGTTAATGTTATTGGGCGTGAAATATTTAGGGGCGGTAGGCAGCAGGTCAGGGATTTCTTTGACCTCTATTTCCTGTCAATAGCCTTCACACCCCTGTCGAAGTTCGCGCTTGAATACTGCTCTTATCCGCAGATAGAAAGCCTGGCGGTATGGTACAGGACATATAACAGGAGCTCCATGCAGATGGATATATTGGATATCGAAACCGATAAGAGCGTCTCTTTTAAGGAGATGGATAATCATTTCAAGCGCGAGATAGAGAAACTGATAAGAAAGGGATTTGAGTAACATGGCTGCCGATATTTTTTGGGACAGAAAAACGACAAAAAAAGAAGCGCAGGATATATTAAAAGACGATTCGGGTCCCAGGTTCGCCGAATTTGCTTCATTGGTCCTTTCGCGAGTAAGTAGGCCAAAGGAAGTCTTTGATATATATATGAACAAGATGACATTCCTGAAAAATTGGCGCAAGATAAAAATAAGGATGCGCAAAGACAATTGGAATGACACACGGATAATTTTTTGGGATGAGGTTTATGATGTTCTTTCCCAGGGCATTGATAAAAAACAATTTAAGGAGAAGCGGTCGGCCGTTTCTGAAGAAGCGCTGAGTATCGGTGGAATAATAAAGAGCGCCAGGCAGAAGAAGCAGTTAAGCCAGAAGGACCTGTCGCAAGCCGCAGGCATGTCCCAGCAATTAGTTTCGTTTCTGGAAAACGGATATTTTAATGTGTCCTTAAGTACGCTGAAAAAAGTTTTGGATGTATTGGGACTGGAGTTTTCTATAACACAGAAGTAAAGGTAAAACCATGAAGATAGGGATGATAGGATTACCGCAGACGGGGAAGAAGGCGCTATTCGAGCTTCTCACCGGCCATAAGCCGTCCGAGAACGAAGTCGTCTCGGGCAAGCCGATAAATGGAGTGGCCGAGATACGCGACAGCCGGTTTGACGCGCTCGTCGCTATGTATAAGCCGAAGAAAGAAGTGAGGGCCAGGATAGAGCTGGAGCTTCTGCCTAAGATAGAGAAGGACGCGATATCGAAAGGCGATATATTCACGGATATAGCCGAAGTCGACGCTCTCTGCCATGTGGTTCGCGCGTTTAAGGATGATTCTATATATCACGTCAGCGGATCCGTAGATCCGAAACGCGATATTGACGAGATAAACTCGGAACTGCTGCTTCACGACCTCATATTCATCGAGAAACGCTTCGAGAGGCTGGATAAGAAGGTTAAGCAGACCAAAGAAGAGGCATCGATAAAGGAGAGAGACCTCCTCGCCAAGTTAAAGGCACATCTCGATAAAGAGATGCCTTTAAGGACGCTTGAGATCTCCGCGGATGACAATAAGATCTTAACGAGCTACCCGTTCCTGACCCGCAAGGAGATCATAATAGCCCTGAATGTATCCGAGGACCAGCTTAAAAATAAGCCCGCGATAGAAGGTGAGAATATAATGCAGGTCTCGGCTAAAGTTGAGGCCGAGATAGCGGCCCTGGACTCGGAAGAGGAGAGGAAGGCGTTCCTCTCAGATCTTGGCATAACAGAGCCGGCAATGAATATATTGACCCGGCTTTGTCTGAAGACGCTCAATCTGATCTCTTTCTTTACGGTAGGCCAGGATGAGGTGCGGCAGTGGAATGTAAGAAAAGGCTCTACAGCCGCCGAAACGGCCGGCGTCATACATTCCGACCTTCAGAAAGGATTTATAAGAGCGGAGCTCATTAAGTTGAGCGACCTCAAGGAGTTAGGCAGCGAGGATGCTGTCAAGGCCCAGGGCAAGTTCTATCTTAAAGGCAAGGACTACGTAGTGGAAGACGGCGATATTCTCTCCATCAGATTCAACGTTTAAACCCCCGCAATCAAAAAATTTCGTTCACTTCGTTCGCGGATTTCTCAAGCCATAGGTAAGAAATTTAGTTCCTAACACTTGACAAAATAGAAAGATAGTGTATACTATGTAGCGCTCTAAGAAGATGTGTATGCCCTTGTACAAAGATGTATAAGGGCGTATTAGTCTGTATCAACAGAGTATAACTAGTACCAAGTTATAAGGTGGTGGGAAACTTATGCCAGAAGACAATGTCTTCACGGTTCAGGAAGTGGCCACATATCTTAGGATGAAGCCTGTCACGATCTATAAGCACGCAAAGGCAGGCAAACTTCCGTGTTTTAAGGTAGGGGCCAACTGGCGGTTTAAGAAATCTACCATAGACAGGTGGATTTCCGCACAGGAAGATAAAGAGAACAACGGAAGTAAATAACCTCGTAAACGCACAAAGATTACGGGGTTATTGCTTTTTAGGGACGATTATGGACAGGCGCATTGTAATTACAGGTCTGGGTGTACTGGCTTCAACGGGGATCGGCAAGGATCAGTTCTGGACCGGACTCAAAGAGGGGCGTTCCGGCATGAAGCCTATAACTTTATTCGATATGAGCACGTGCAGGACCAAGCTTGGCGGTGAGATAAGCGATTTTAAGCCGGAGGAGATCTTGGGAGTTAAAGGTCTGCGTAATCTCGATAGAACCACGAAGTTGACGCTTTGTGCGGCTCAAATGGCATTAGATGATGCCGGTATAAAACACCCACTGACGGAAGCTCAGACAGATGAATTTGGCGTATCTCTTGGTTCTACAATGGGTTCTGTCTGGTCTATAAGCGAATTTGACAAAGAATCTTTGCGCAATGGGCCGAGGTCTGTCAATCCGGCATTATTCTCTAATACGGTTATGAATTCACCCGCCAGTCATACTAATATAAGGTTCAACATACAGGGATTTAGCAGCACCATTTCGACAGGATTTTGTTCAAGCATAGACGCTATCTATTACGCTCTCAATCAGCTTGAGCTTTATGACTATAAGGTAGTGCTGGCTGGCGGTGTGGAGGAGATGTGCGAACAGACTTACAAGGGATTTCATAAGATAGGGCATCTTGCAGGCTCTAGGCCAGGCAAGGAAGAAGTTAATTGTCCGTACGATAAACGCAGAAACGGTATTATGTTCGGCGAGGGTGCTTGTATAGTTATTCTAGAAGAGTTTGAACATGCGAAGAAACGTAATGCTAAGATTTACGCGGAAATATTAGGATACGGCACATGTTTTGACCCAAAGAGCCGCAATATTTATAGCCCTAAGGCCCAAGGCGCTACAGAAGCCATAAGATCATGTCTCGAAGATGCCAAGCTAGGCACAGATGACATAGGATATATCAGTGCGAGCGGTAACTCAACGCTCGATTGCGACTATATGGAGACGAATGCAGTGAGGAATGTGTTTGGTGAAAGAGCTAAGTCAATACCGATAAGCTCGATCAAGTCTATGATAGGCGAGAGCTTCTCGGCATCAGGCGCTATGAGCATAGCTTCATCTTTAGGCGTTTTTGAGGAAGGTTTCATTCCTCCGACGATAAATTATGTTCAGCCGGACAGGCGCTGCGACCTCGATTATGTGCCGAATAGGTCGCAAAAAAATAGGGTGAAGAATATTTTAATCAATTCCTTCAGCCCCACAGGCTCAAATTCAACTTTAATGGTGGGGAAGTATGAATAAATTTGGATTTATAGCCCATCCGATAGACCTAACGTCTTTTTATGATTTTCTAGGCCCGCTTGGGAAGATCGCTAAAAAGTTACCAAGGAATATGGTTAAATACATTACCAGCATTTTGCCGTCATATGAACTTTGTTCATATAACAACATACGGTCATCAATGGGATTATCGGTCTCCGGCATTATTGCAGCGGTTCCGCTTTTACCAATTCAGATCGCATCATTGCCGGAAGAAAGAGTGCTTGATTTGATAGAGACAGGTATAAGAAAATGCGTAAAAGAAGGAGCGCAGATCGTAGGCTTAGGCGGCTTTACCTCTGTTGTAGGAAACGAAGGAGAAGTTTTATCGAAGAGAGTATCCGTTCCGTTAACTAGCGGAAATGCTCTTACGGCGTCCTTAACGCTAGAAGGTATTTATAAAGCAACTTTCTTAATGAACCTGACATTATCTGATTGCACAGTTGCCATATTGGGCTCAACAGGCGATATAGGTTCAATATGCACAAAGATTTTGTCAAAAAAAGTGAACAAATTAAATATAGCGGCGCGCAATGAAAAGCGGCTTCAGGAGTTTTCAGCCATAATTACGAGATGCGGCGGTGCAAAGGTAGAGGTTTTTAAATATACTAAGGACGCAGTTAAAGAGGCGGATATAATATTATCAGCAACCAGCTCAGTAAGCACGATCATAGAACCAGAGCATCTTAAACCGGGTTGTATTGTTTGCGATGTCTCTTTGCCGGCTAACATAGCGAAAGAAGTGACAAATATCAGAAATGACATATTTGTATTTGAAGGAGGCCTGGCAAAGATAGAGCATCCGGAAGACATTAAAAAAAGTATATTAAGAAACGTTCTTCCGCGAAATAGTATATTTGGTTGTGCTGCAGAAACAATTGCGCTCACTTTTGAAAATAAATTTGAGCCATATTCCATCGGCCGCGGCAATATAACAGAAGAAAAAATAGAGAAGATCAGAGAAATAGCCGTTAAGCATGGTATCGCATTGTCGGATTTTTTCTGCGGCGATAAATTTTATACAGAAAGAGATATTGATAACATTATACAAAATGCGGAGCGAAGAGAGGATGTATGTTGCTAAAGGATAAAGTGGCAATTGTGACAGGCGGAACTCGCGGAATAGGCAGGGCCATTGTTTTTGAATTGGTACAAAATGGCGCAAAGGTTTTGTTTACATACTTAAAGAGTGATGAGTCTGCCGGAATAATTTTGGATGAAATAAAAGAATTAAAGGGTGAGGCAGAAGCCATTAAGGCAGATGTGCGCTTGTATGATGAAGCAAAAAAGGTTACTGAGGAGACATTAAATAAATTCGGTAAAATTGACATTCTTATCAATAACGCAGGTATAATAAAAGACAAGGCCCTCATGATGATGGAACCATCCGAATGGCTGGATGTTATAAATACGAATCTGACAGGCTATTTTAATATGTCAAAAGCATGCATAGTAACCATGATGAAGCAAAAGAGTGGTTGCATAATAAATATGTCATCTATCGCCGGGATAGTTGGTATGCCGCGACAAGTTAATTACTCAAGCGCAAAAGCGGGAGAGTTGGGATTAACTAAATCTTTGGCCAAGGAAGTTGCTTCATATGGTATACGAGTCAACGCGATAGCGCCGGGCTTTATCGAGACGGATATGACCAAAGACCTGAAGCAAAAGGATGATTTGGTGAAGATTATACCTTTTGGCAGATTTGGAAAACCCGAAGAAGTTGCCAAGGTTGTGACTTTTTTAGCAAGTGAAAAATCAGGATATATAACGGGACAAGTTCTGAAAGTCGATGGCGGGCTTGCCATTTGACAAGGAGTATCATATCGCTATAATGGCAGATAATAAAAAACTGGAAAATGAGCTAAGGGTTCTTATTGCTGAAATCGTAGAGATAGAGCCAGGAAAAATCACTCCTACAGCAAATTTTGTTGAGGACTTAGGCATGGACTCTATGATGGCCTTAGAAATACTCGCCTCCATAGAGAAGAAATACAAGTTAAGGATTCCTGAAGAAAATCTTCCGAAAATATCCGATCTTACTAAGACAATTGAAATTGTTAACAAATTTTTAAATAAATAACTATGAGAAGACGAGTTGTTGTGACGGGGTTGGGCGTTGTTTCATCCATCGGTATGGGGAAAGACGAGTTTTGGAAAAATTTAACAGCTGGCAAGTCAGGCATAAGCGATATAGAATTATTTGATACATCCGATTACCCGGTCCATAAAGGCGGAGAAGTAAAGAACTTTGATCCCTCGAAATTTATTCCAAAAAACAGGATCAAAGACGTTGCTAGGGCGTCTCAATTTGCAATAGCCGCATCACGAATGGCATTGGAAGATTCAGGGATAGATCCGGAAAGTATTAAAAATAGGACAGGCGCGATAATAGGAACAACAATGGCCGATATTCAGTCTCTGGAGCAGATTAATAAATATTGGACCGCTGACGGTGAAGAAAATATCTGGCCGATAAATGTTGTAAAATATCCCAGCAACGCTTTGTCGGATCACCCGGGATATTTCTTTGGTCTTGTACCCATGAATTACACCATATCAACCGCATGCGCTGCAGGGAACTATTCCATAGGCTATTCTTTCGATTTGATAAGGCGAGGAAAGGCAGATGTCATGATTGTCGGCGGAGCAGATCCTTTCTCGCGCATTACGTTTACGGGCTTTAATCGTTTATATGCCATGGCCCCTGAGAAATGTCAGCCGTTTGATAAGAACAGGAAGGGCATGATGCTTGGTGAAGGCGCCGGTATTTTAATCCTGGAAGAATTAGAATTGGCAATAAAAAGAAACGCTCCGATATATGCCGAAGTTCTCGGGTATGGATTAAGTTGCGATGCCAATCATATGACCGCACCCCGCTTCGAAGGCATAGTAAAAGTGATGGAGAGGGCTATAAAAAACAGCAATATAAAAAAAGAAGATGTAGGTTATATTAGCGCACACGGGACCGGAACGCCCGCAAACGATAAAGTTGAATGTGATGCGATTAAAGCAGTATTTGGCGATATTGCGAAGAATTTGTCAATAAGTTCTATAAAATCAATGCTAGGGCATACGATGGGTGCGGCAAGCGCTATAGAGGCTATCGCATGTTGCTTAACTATAAAGAACAACGTAATACCTCCTACTATCAACTATGAAAATCCGGACCTGGAATGTGATATAAATTGTGTACCGAATGATTCTGTAGAAAGAAAAGTCAACGTTGTGCTTAATAATTCATTTGCGTTCGGCGGGAATAATGCGTGTTTGGTATTAGAGAGATATGGCAAGAGATAAAGATAGATATGATGTTGTGATTATCGGAGCAGGTATCAGCGGTCTTGTATGCGGTTGCTATCTTTCAGAGGCAGGGATGAAAGTGCTCATAGTGGAAAAAAATGATACAGTGGGAGGCTATTGCTCTTCTATTGAGAAGAATGGCTATAAATTCAATTTAACGACTTGTATGGTTGGCGGCGTCAGAGAAGCCAGTACGCTTGATAAGGTTTTTTATAAAGAACTTCAATTAAGAGACAGCTTATTTTTTAAAAGAGAGAAATATTCCAATACAATAATCACGGAAGACGGAATCTTTAATTTTGACTCGAAAGGTGAAGAAGTTTTCAGTAATCTGAGGAAAATATTTCCGGGCGAATCAAGAGGGTTGAGGTTATTTTTAAATTTAACCCTGTCGGCAAAAAATATTGACCTCTATCTAAAATATAAAAATGTGACATTCGGTAAACTGCTGGATGCCTTTTTTTCATGTAATAAAATTAAAGATTTTTTTGCAATACCATGTGGTAATTTCGGGTTCTCCCCGTATAAGATTTCGGCTTTCTCGGCTCTCTTATACTATAGAGAAACAATATTAAACGCAGGATATCATATTTCCGGCGGGGCAGAGAAATTACCAGAGAGCATGTTGGATAAGATCAGAATTAACAATGGAGATATTTTGCTGTCAACTTGTGTTGATAGGATCAAGGTATCAAAAGACGGCAGCGTGGACGGAGTCGAATTGGATAACGGAACGAGTATAAAGACAAATTATCTTGTGGCATGCTGCGATATAAGAAATGTGCTGCTGAATATGATTGATCGTAAGAAGATACACAATAAATTCATTCATCTCATTAAAAAAATGCTGGTATCTTCTTCCGCGTTCATAGTGTACCTGGGTCTTGCGAAACCGCTAACGAAAGAAATAGAGATGTATAAGTCCAGGACGCTTTGGTTTTGCCCGAAATATGATACAAAAGAAGTGTTTCGCAATATAGAGAAGAACAAATTCAACAGAAACCTGACCTATTTAACAGGGTATCTCTCTTCGTCCGGCGGGCGATCTCAGATTGATCAAGTAACTCTTTATACACTAGTTCCTTTTTTAAATAAAAAATTTTGGCAACGCAATATGAGCAGAATATCTCATGAGATAATATGTAAGACCGAGAAGATAATAAAAAATATTTCCATGCATACAAAGGTTAGCCATATTATCACGCCGTATGACTTATATAGCTATAGCCTGAATTCCGGCGGAGCCGTGAAAGGTTGGGTATCAATACCGCAGTATAATAACTCAAATAAAATTCCACAAGGAAAAATTTTTGCGAATTTTTATACGGCCGGTCAATGGAGCACGTTAGAATCAGGGCAAGGAGGGATAGCCATGGCTTCGTTATCTGGCCGCAGAGCTGCCAGGATGATTTTAAGAAATAATAGGGGAATAAAATGAGCTTACTATTTCCGATATCTGTCAATTTTATTTCTATATGCGCTCTGTTGATAGGACTCTTCATACTCTTCAGTAATAAGAGATCCTCAGTTAATAGAACTATATTCTTGGTTGATTTCGCAACATTCCTCTGGCTCTACTCGTACAGTATTATGTACACAACGGCCGATTATGACAGAGCTTTAAGCTTTATGAAAATAGGCTTTCCCGGCGTTATTTTTATTCCCGTATTCTTTTATCATTTTGTTTTAGCTTTTCTCGAGATCAAATCCAGCGTAAGCAGAGTTTTGCTGTACCTATTCTACGGCATCAGCGCTCTCACCACAGTATTCCTCTACGGATCGAACTATATAGCGTCGGGTTTATATACCTATCACTGGGGCTTCTATCCAAAAGCCGGGAAATTTTTCCCGGTCTTTTTAATATATTTTCTTACCGTATTCAATTTCTGTATTTCTTACCTCTTCTTTTACTATAAAACCAGAAAACTGCAAATATCACAGAGGCGCCTGTTGCAGGTTAAGTATTTGTTCTTGGCATTTTTTGTAACGGCGTTTACTCTCACAGATTGGCTGCCGTGGTTTGGGATTAAATGCCTGCCGCTTGGATATATTTTTATCTTTATGTATATCAGCATAACCGCATATGCCATTGTTCGCCATCAGTTAATGGAGATAGAAGTTGTTATCCGCCGCACAGTCGTATTTGCGGGGCTTTTGGCGTCGGTGTTTACAATACTTGTGTTACCGACTTTATTGCTGCAAGAGTATATATTCAGGGCCGCAAGCGCAGGAGGAAGGTTATTGGGATTAACACTAAGTGGTGTAATAATCATACTATCATTGAGACGGATAGAGAATTTCCTTATAAATATCACAGACAAATATCTTTTCCAGAAAAAATACGACTACAGGGAATTGCTCAGAACTTTTACGTCCGAAGTTTTAACGGTTGTTAATCTGGACAAGCTTGTAAATTTGACCGTCGATAAGCTAATGTACATAGTGAAGATAGATTCCAGCGCCGTGTTGTTGCTCAATGAGGAAAAGCAGCAGTTTGATGTAGTGGCATTCCGCAATGTAAAAGATCCCGAAGTGTCACTATTACGGCCCGATGGCATAGTGACTTTCCTGGAGCAAACACATGGCTACTTACTGAAGAAAGAGCTTGCCGACAGAAAAGTATATATACCGCCATCAATTCAAGAGATCATTGATAAATTAAACGCGGAATTGATCATACCGATGGTTTTGCATGCCGAAGTCAAGGGCATACTATCATTAGGTAAGAAGAAGTCCGATGAGGATTATACGCAGGATGATCTTGATATACTTTTACCCTTGGCGAGGACGCTTGCTATAGCCATATCTAACGCAAAACTATTCGATGAACTTGGCAAGACTCAGGCAGAGGCAGCCCAGAATGAGAAGATGGCTGTTATAGGTACGCTTTCGGCCGGAATAAATCATGAGATATGCAATCCTCTCGGTATTGCCCGAGGGCAATGCGAGGCGTTTCTATTGAACATGAAAGATGGGCTTTATAATAATAAGAGCCCGAAGGAGTTATTGATTAAGGCAAAAGAGATAATGACAAAGGTCATGAAAGAGACTGACAGGGCCACGGCCATAACTAAGAAATTGTCGAGTTTTGCCAAGCCGGCGAAGGGAGAGGCGGAACTTGTTAACATTGATAAGGAAATTGACGATGTTCTTGGGCTCGTTGGCTATGAGCTGAAATTGGAAAAGATAGAATTTGAGAAACAGATCGAGAAAGGTCTGCCTGATATATTTGTTGATAAGAAGCAACTTCAGGAGGTGCTCTTTAACCTCATCCGAAACGCCGGTCAGGCCATAGATGAAAAAGGCAAAATTACTGTCACGGCAAAACAAGATGCAGGAAGGGTGGCCATAGATATCAAGGACACGGGTTCCGGCATTCCAGAGAACAAGCTAAAAGAACTGTTTAACCCGTTCTTTACCACAAAAGAGCCGGGCAAGGGGACTGGTTTAGGGTTATTCATAGTGAGGCAGGTTGTGGAAAAGAACGGCGGTAGGATCCATCTTAAAGAGACAAAAATGGGTGAGGGGACTACGTTTACGGTGGAATTTCCGGTAACAGCAGGCCAGAAAAACAGGGTGTAATATGCCAAAGGCGAAGATAGTTGCAATAGATGATGAGGCTGAATTCATAGATATGATAAAGAGCTACTTTGAGCCGCGCGGATATGACATTACGGTAGCTGTCCGCGGAACAAAAGGTATCGAGCTTGTTAAAGAGAAGAAGCCCGATGTAGTTTTGATGGACCTGAAGATGCCGGGCATAGACGGAGATGAAGTGCTATCGCTCCTGAAATCTATGGATCCGTCACCGCAAGTGATATTCGTGACGGCCTATGACGATGGCGGCAAGACAAAGGCAAGGCTATTAAAGATGGGCGCGTACGCGTATTTTGACAAACCCGTTGCGTCATTGCGTGAACTTGAAGAAGCGGTAAATAAAGCGGCTCGAACTTAAGGAGAATGTATGCATAAGTTGCTGGTGGTAGATGATGAAAATGACATATGTGATTTTGTTAAGACATTCTTCAAGGATAGGGGGTTTCATGTATTCACCGCCTCAAACGGCGAGGAGGCGATATCGATAGCCAAGAAGGAGAGGCCTGACCTGGTGCTGCTCGATATAAAGATGAAGGGCATGGACGGGCTCGCGGCATTGAAACATATCAAGGAGCTCGATAGAAGTATCAAGATCATAATGGTCACGGCTCTCGCGGACCAGGATAAGATGCATGAAGCGTATAAGCTAGGCGCATGTGATTATATAACTAAACCGTTGATTTTGGATTATCTCGAACAGACGGTATTAAAAAATTTGAAAGGGTAATTGATGTCTTCACATAAAAAAGCTCCGAGCTGGAGGAAGCTTCAGGGCTGGTTTGTCGAGAAGCTGATGGACCATCAGGGCGGCATCTCGCCTTTAAGCCCCAACCCGAACCTCTTCAATACACCCTTACCGGATGGCGGAGTCCTGCAGAAGCAGGACTACCAGTCGTTCCTGGAGGCGGCATCGAGGACGATGATAAGGTTCAAGAAGCCCGAGCACCT
>CAYSSS010000035.1:0-14969 GCA_964433975.1 uncultured Planctomycetia bacterium | reverse complement strand
CGAAGAGTTGCAAGTTGAACAGTATCAAGTGGCTACAAGTGTCCAGTCTGGGGGTCCAGCTCAGGAACGACATCCTCGATGACCTGCGGCGTACGTACTACGAACGCAAGAGGCTGCAGTTTGAGCTCATGTCAAATCCTCCAAAGGACATGAATACCAAGTTCGAGAAGGAGCTGAGGCTGCAGGAGCTGACGCAAGCCATAGATGACCTGACAGGCAACTGCTTCTCAGATAATCTTAGGAAGAAGTAGGGCACCCTTAAGGGTGCCCTACTCATGTGGGTAACTTTTTACTTGACATGGTATAGCCTGTTTAGGTATAATCATATTCGAAAATCAGGGTGAGTTTTCCCTCGGGACACATTTCTTTAACGACTAATTCCCAATATAAAGACGAATAATAGGATGACTTCTAACTAACCTCATGTTTCAAACCTTAATCCCGTATCATGCCTAAAAAAAGACTCTTCTTGATAGATGGTAATTCATTCTGTTATAGGGCGTTCTACGGCATAAGGAGCCTTTCCAATTCAAAGGGGCAGCCTACTAACGCCATATATGGTTTCAATTCAATGCTTGGCAAGCTAGTAAAGGCTGAAAAACCGGATATGCTGGCCGTGGCATTCGATCTTAAAGGGCCTACATTCAGGCACAAGAAGTTCGATGAATACAAGATCCACAGGAAACCGATGCCGGACGATCTGGTAAGCCAGATCTCCTATATCAAGCAGCTGGTGCAGGCTCATAATATCCCTATATACGAAATGCAGGGTTACGAGGCTGATGACGTGCTTGCCACGCTCGCGAAGAAGGCGGAAGAGAGAGATATAGAGACTTTCATAGTTACGGGAGATAAGGACGCGCTTCAGCTCGTCGATTCCCACATAAAGGTCTACAGCACGCATAAAGAGGGCCTAGTATACGACGCGCATAAAGTTAAAGAGATTTACGGAGTGGGGCCCGAAAAGGTGACCGATATAATGGCATTGATGGGAGACGCCACCGATAATATCCCGGGCGTCAAGGGGATAGGCGAAAAGTCAGCGATAGAACTTATAGGTGAGTTCGGCAGCCTCGACGGGCTTTACAAAAATATAGAGAAGGTAAAGAGCGACGCCAAGAAGAAGATACTTGCCGAGGGGAGAGAGAGCGCGTATTTGAGTAAAGAGCTTGCTACCGTGGACATCGATGTTCCGATAGATATAGATTTTAAGGAGCTGGAACTGAAAGAGCCTGACCAGGCGAGGCTCCTGGAGCTGTATAAGGAGCTTGAATTCAAGTCCCTTCTGAAGGACCTGACGCCAACTGAGAAGCTAAAATCCGAGTATATCCTTGTGGATGATGAGAAGGCCTTCGACCTTCTGGTTGCCGGCCTGAAGAGGTCCAAAGAGTTCGTCTTCGATACCGAGACTACCAGCGAGGATCCGGTTCTCGCTAAATTGGCCGGGATCTCGTTTTCCTGGAAAGAGGGGGCGGCGTATTACGTGGGGGTCAGTGAGGGCGCGCGCGAAGAGAAGAAGCTTGACGTGGGGCTCGTTATCGGAAGATTAAAAGATATATTTGAGGATGAGGAGATAAAGAAGACGGGCCAGAACGTTAAGTACGACTATATAGTCCTGGCAAACTACGGGGTCAGTGTTAAGGGGATAGTCTTTGATACTATGGTGGCGTCGTATCTCTTAAACCCGTCGAAGCCCAACCACGGCCTCGACTACATATCATTCGAATACCTGAACCACAAGATGACGACGCCTATCGAGGATCTTATAGGAAAAGGCAAGTCGGCTACCACGATGGACAAGGTCGATGTCGGGAAGGTATCCGACTATTCGTGTGAAGACAGCGATGTCACGTTCAGGTTGAAGAAGATACTCGAAAAAGAGATATCGCAGAAGAATCTAGACGAGCTTCTTTATAAAGTCGAGATGCCGCTGACTGAGGTATTAGCCCGGATGGAGATCAACGGCGTGTCTATCGATAAAAAATATCTCGCAACCCTGTCTAAAGAGATGGATGGTAAGCTCGGCAAGTTGACGAAGAAGATATATGAATTGGCGGGCGAAGAGTTCAATATAAATTCACCGAAACAGCTTTCGGTTATCCTCTTCGAAAAGATGAAACTTCCAGTGATCAGGAGGACCAAGACGGGGATATCTACCGATGAAGAGGTCCTGACTAAACTGGCACTGGGCCATCCTCTGCCTGAAAAGCTGCTGGAGTACAGAGAGCTGTCGAAGCTAAAATCAACATACGTGGATTCATTGCCGGATCTCGTAAATCCGGCGACCAATAGAGTGCATACGTCGTTTAATCAGACGGTTACGGCTACCGGCAGGCTTTCATCGAGCGGGCCCAACCTGCAGAATATACCGATAAGGACCGAAGAGGGTAAGAAGATACGCAAAGCTTTTATCGCGTCGGATAAGAAGCATACACTTTTATCTGCGGACTATTCGCAGATAGAGCTCAGGATACTGGCCCACCTGTCGGGAGACAAGAATCTGATAGAGGCGTTTAAAGAGGGCTCCGATATCCATGCTTATACGGCGAGCCTGGTATTCGCGGTAAAAGAGCCCGAGGTCACATCCGATATGAGGAGCATGGCAAAGACCGTAAACTTCGGTATCCTTTACGGAATGAGTCCGTACGGACTCTCCCAGAGCCTGAAGATAGATGTGGATAAGGCGAAAGAGTTCATAGACGCTTACTTCGAGAGATATCCCGAGGTTAAATTCTATCTCGAGGGGCTGATTGGAGAAGCGCGTCAAAACGGATATGTCACGACGCTGCTCGGAAGGCGTAGATATATACCCGAGATCAACAGCACCGACATGCGCGTGCGGCAGTTTGCCGAGAGGACGGCCATAAATACGCCGATCCAGGGTTCCGCGGCGGATATCATAAAGGTCGCCATGATATCGATAGACGAAAGATTGTCAAAGAAGAGATTAACCGCCAAGATGATAATGCAGGTGCATGACGAGCTCGTATTCGACGTACCGAAAGACGAATTGAAGGAAGTATGCAGGATAGTGAAAGACGGGATGGAGAATATAATAAAACTTAAAGTTCCGGTTGAGGCTCACGTGGAGGCGGGCGAGAACTGGCTGGAACAGGAAGAAATTTAAAGGAGAGGTCCTTCTCCGCCTTCGTCGGCGGATCAGGATCAATTTTGTTTCACAAAATTGGAGGGATGATGGCAAAGTTGAAAGTGCTTTTGGCGTCGAGTGAAGTAGTTCCGTTCGCAAAGACCGGAGGGTTGGCAGATGTGGCGGGCAGCCTGCCGTTGGCTCTTGAGGAGCTCGGCGTAGATATAAGGGTCATCATGCCTAAGTATGCATCCGTAAAAGTTGCAGGCAATTCTACTAAGATAGGGAAGAACGTTCCGGTATATTTTGTGGAGAACGACGACTATTTCAACAGAAAAGAGCTTTATGGCGATAAGTTCGGGGACTACAAAGACAACCTCGACAGGTTCGTCTTCTTCTCGCGCGAGATACTTGAGAGATGCAAGAGAGAGAAGTTCGCGCCCGACGTAATACACTGCAACGACTGGCAGACGGCCCTGGTCCCGGTCTATCTAAATACGGTTTACAGGTACGACTCCTTCTTCGCCGACACAAAGGTCCTCTATACGATACACAATATGGCTTACCAGGGGGTATTCTCAAAAGAGGAGTACCCGAGGATAGGTCTCGACTGGAGCCTCTTCAATATAAATTACTTTGAGTTTTACGATAAGGTTAACCTCATGAAGGCGGGCCTCGTATATTCCGACGCCATTAGTACGGTCAGCCCCACTTACGCCAAGGAGATATTGACCCGTGAGTTCGGATGCGGCCTCGAGGGCGTATTGAAAACTCGCGAGAACGTCCTGTCCGGGATACTCAACGGCATAGATTACAAGCTGTGGAGCCCGGAAAAAGACGACAAGATATTCAAAAAATATTCAGTTGACACCCTGCAGGATAAGTATACGAATAAAGAGATGTTCCAGAAGGAGATGGGCCTGAAGGTGGACAGAAATATACCGATGTTCGGTATGATATCGCGCCTGGCGGACCAGAAGGGCGCCGATTTTGTAGCCGATATAATCGATAAGATGCTTAATATGAAGACGCAGTTCGTATTGTTAGGCACCGGCGACAACAAATATCATGTCATATTCGAGAAGATAGCGAAGAAGTACCCTCAGAGCGCTTCCATAAGCCTTAAGTTCGATGCCGTTTTGGCGCAGAAGATCTATGCGGCGTCCGACATCTTCTTTATTCCGTCGAGATATGAGCCGTGCGGTCTCAGCCAGATAATAAGCTTTAAGTACGGAACGATACCCGTGGTCAGGCAGACCGGAGGATTGAAAGATACGGTACGGGAATTCGATCCCAAGACGGGCAAGGGGACAGGCTTTACGTTTGTCGAGCCCAGGAGCGAAGACCTCTTAGTCGCCGTCAAGAAGGCTCTCTCGGTCTACAAGGATAAGCCTCTTTGGACGAGCCTTGTGAAGAGCGTGATGGCCCTTGATTATTCCTGGAAAGCCTCTGCCAAAGAGTATATAAAGCTATTCAACGGGATCATAAAAAAACAATGCGCGTAGTAGGTATAACGGGCGGATTCGGGTCGGGTAAGAGCTTCGTCGCTTCTCTATTCGAGAAGTGGGGCGCCAGGGTCATCGATGCGGATAAGCTCGGCCATAGAGCTCTTAATAAAGGCTCGGCCGCCTACAGAAGGATAGTAGCGGCGTTCGGCAATAAGATCCTGAACCGGGATCTTTCGATCAACAGGAAGGCGTTGGCCGCCATAGTATTCTCTGACAGAAAAGCGCTGGCAAAATTAAATAAAATGGTCCATCCGTGGATCATCGGGGAGATAGCGAAGAGGATACAAAAATTCGCAAAGAACAGTATCCTGGTAGTGGACGCGCCATTGATCTGTGAAGCGAATATCACGGACCTCATGGACGTTCTGATAGTTGTGAAAGCCTCAAAGAAGAGTCAGATAGAGCGCTGCTCTAAGAAATTCGGTATGCGCCGAAATGATGTCTGCAAAAGGATCGGGATGCAGATGGCTTTAAGTAGAAAGATCCGTTATGCGGATTATACAGTGGATAATAATGGTACAAAGGAAGATACAAAAAAACAGGTAAGGGAGATATGGCACAAGTTAAAGAAGGGGGCATAGGCATGGAGATAGGCGAGTTAAAAGGAAAGAGTATTTTAGAGCTGACCAAGTTAGCTAAAGATCTTAGCGTTAACGGGATAAGCGGCCTGAAAAAACAGGACCTGATATTCAAGATCCTTCAGGCTAAGACCGAAAAGGAGGGGCTCATATTCGGCGAAGGAGTACTGGAGATATTGCCGGATGGCTTCGGGTTCTTGAGAAGCCCGGATTATAATTATCTTCCCGGCCCGGATGATATTTACATATCACCGTCCCAGATAAGGAAGTTCAGTTTAAGGACCGGAGATACGGTGAGCGGCCAGATAAGACCCCCGAAGGAGGGGGAGAGGTACTTTGCGCTCTTGAAGGTTGAGGCGGTGAATCTCGGGAACCCTGACGACACAAAGGACAAGACCCTCTTTGATAATCTTACGCCGATATATCCCAACGAGAGATTCCTCCTGGAGACTAAACCGCAGGAAGCGTCGATGAGGATAATGGATATGCTGACGCCGGTCGGTAAGGGGCAGCGCGGCATGATAGTGGCTCCTCCATACAGCGGCAAGACTGTGCTCTTACAGAAGTTCGCCAATGCGCTGACGACAAACTATCCGGAAGTGGTACTGATAGTGCTGCTTATAGACGAGCGTCCGGAAGAAGTTACCGACATGCAGAGGTTAGTTAAGGGCGAGGTGATCAGCTCTACTTTTGATGAACCGGCAGAGAGGCATATTCAGGTAGCGGAGATAGTGCTTGAGAAGGCGAAGCGCCTGGTAGAATGCGGCAAAGACGTCGTGATACTGCTGGATTCGATCACGCGCCTTGCCAGGGCGTATAATACATGCGTTCCTCATTCGGGGAAGATACTCTCCGGCGGAGTCGACTCGAACGCCCTGCAGAAGCCGAAGAGGTTCTTCGGCGCCGCGAGAAAGATCGAGGAGGGTGGAAGCCTGACGATAGTCGCCACGGCGCTTGTCGACACAGGTTCCAGGATGGACGAAGTCATCTTCGAAGAGTTTAAAGGTACGGGCAACATGGAGATACAGCTCGACAGGAATCTCTTCCAGAAGAGGATATATCCCGCTATCGACATAAAGAGGTCGAACACGAGAAGAGAAGAGCTGCTTATCAGGGATGATGAGCTGAAGAAGATATGGCTCATGAGAAAAGTGCTTAATGATTTGAATTCGGATGAGGCTATGCAGTTATTGATAGAGAAGCTATCCAAGACAAAGTCGAACGCCGAATTCTTAATGTCGTTGAACCAAAAATAAGCTATAAGATTTAAGCTTAAAGCTAAAATAAGGAGGAAGCAATGAAAGATAAGATACATCCGCAATATAAAGAGGCGATGATCAGCTGTGTCTGCGGTGAGACGATCCATACCAGATCTACGAAGCCGGTGATACACGTCGACATCTGCTCAAAGTGCCATCCTTTCTTCACGGGCAAGCAGAAACTGATAGACGCTGCGGGCAGGGTTGAGAAGTTCGCGAAGCGTTCCGCGCTAAAGAAGCAGGGCAAGGCAAAGCCGGCGCCTACGGCACCGGAAACTCCAAAGGCTTCGGACGAGAACAAGGCTTAAATGATATCAAGGATCCTGGAAGAGAGAAAGAAGCGCTATGACGAGCTGCACGACCTGCTGGCAGATGAGAAGGTTGCGGCGAATCAGGCCCAATATCAGGCGTACGCCAAAGAGATGTCCGCCTTGACGCCTTTGATCAACGAATATAATTCATATCGCAAGATATTGAAGGACATCGATGAAACGGAGAAGGTTCTTAAGGAGAAAGGCCACGACAGGGAGTTCATCGCTATGGCGGAAGAGGAGCTTCGCGACCTGAAGGTGACGTCTAAAGCCTCCGAGTCGAAACTCGAGGAGATCATTCTTGAGAAAGAGTCGGGCGGTGACAAAGATATCATCATGGAGATACGCGCCGGCACAGGCGGGGTAGAGGCGAGCCTCTTTGCCGCGGACCTTTTAAGAATGTACTCACGATACGCCGTGAAGAAGGGGTGGAAGGCGGAGCCTATAGATTCCAGCACCACGGAGAAGGGCGGATATAAAGAGGTCGTCTTTTCAATATCCGGAAAAGGCGTTTATGGCAGGCTGAAGTTCGAGAGCGGCACGCACAGGGTCCAGCGTGTTCCGGATACCGAAGCTAGCGGCAGGATACATACTTCCGCGGTGACCGTCGCCGTGCTCCCGGAAGCCGAAGACGTGGACATAGAAGTGAAGCCGGAGGATATCAAGATAGACGTCTTCAGGGCTGGCGGCGCTGGCGGACAGAGCGTCAACAGGACGGACTCCGCGGTGCGCATGACGCATCTTCCGACGGGCATGGTAGTTACGTGCCAGGATGAGCGTTCACAATTGAAGAATAAAGCCAAAGCGCTCAGGGTATTAAGGGCCAGGCTATTTGATATGAGAAAGACCGAACATGACAGAAAAATATCGCAGTCGCGTAAGGCCCAGGTCGGCTCAGGCGACCGCTCCGAAAAGATAAGGACATATAATTTTCCGGACAGGCGCATCACGGATCACAGGATAGGTTTATCGGTACATAATCTCGAGGGTGTGCTTGAGGGCGATCTGGACGAGATTATAGACGCCTTGAAGGCGGAAGACAAGAAACTGAGGCTGGCGTCAAAATGATAAAGACGATCGAACCATATACGCCGCTACAGTACATAATGGGCAAGGAGAAGTTCTTCGATCTAAGTTTTATCGTTAACGAGCACGTTCTCATTCCCAGGCCTGAAACAGAAGTGCTCGTTGAGACCGCACTCGAATTGGTAAAAGCAACAACCGACAGAGAGTGCTCGATACTGGATTTAGGCACCGGTTCAGGCAATATTGCTATATCATTGACTAAAAACGCGCTCAATTGTAGAATAGTCGCCTCGGATATATCCGGAAACGCGATAGAGACAGCAAAAGAAAATGCCCGCCTGAACGGTGTTTTCGAATATATAATTTTTATAAAGAGTGATCTATTTTGCGGCATAGAAGGCAAATTCGATCTTATTGTGTCGAACCCGCCATATATAGCGCGGCGCGAATTTGAGACGCTGCAGAAAGAAGTATTGAAAGAGCCCGTACTGGCTCTGGACGGCGGGATAGACGGACTGGACTTTTACAGAAGAATATTCGCCGGTGCGCTCAAGCACTTGACGCCTGGCGGATATTGCATAGCGGAGATCGGATTCGGGCAGCTGCCCGCTATAAAAAAAATTATAGAGAATACGAACGAGTTCAAATTTACAGAGACAAGGACCGATCAATACGGAATAGACAGGGTGGTAGTGGCGCAATGGATAAATTAGTAATAGAGGGCGGAAGAAGACTGTGCGGCACGGTAACGATAAGTGGAGCTAAGAACGCCTGCCTGCCGATTTTGGCGGCGACCTTGCTCTCCGACGATAGATCGGTGATAAGGAATATCCCGGCCTTGAAGGATATGTCCACTATGCTCAGGATCCTGAAGAATTTAGGAGTCAGGGTCCAGCAGGATGGCGACACTGTAAAGGTTGAACCGAAAGGATATTCGAAATATGTAGCACCTTATGAGCTGGTGAGCACAATGCGCGCTTCAATATGCGTCCTCGGGCCCCTGCTGGCTAAGAAAGGACACGCCGAAGTCTCTTTCCCGGGCGGCTGCGTGATAGGGCCCAGGCCAATAGATATCCATTTAAAGGGGCTGACCGCTCTCGGCGCGAAAATAAAGGTCGAGAAGGGGTACCTGATAGCGGACGCAAAGAATCTTAAAGGAACCCATATATATCTTGGCGGCCATTTTGGTTCGAGCGTCCTCGCTACCGACAACGTTATGATGGCGGCTACGCTCGCTAAAGGAGTTACGATAATAGAGAACGCGGCATGCGAACCTGAAGTCGCGGACCTGGCCGTCTTCCTCGTTAAGATGGGCGCCAAGATCAAAGGGCACGGAACTCCCAGGATAATCGTGGAGGGCGTAAAGAAGCTGCATGGCGCTGAGCATACTGTAATAGCCGACAGGATAGAGGCCGGCACTTACATGCTTGCCGCCGCTATAACCAAAGGCGATGTGACATTAAAGAATGCCAAGCTCGAACATATGATCGCCATGGTGGACAAATTGAGAGAGTCGGGCCTGGTCATAAAGAATGTCCCGAACGGGATCAGGGTAAAATACGTCAAAAAATTAAAACCTACGGATATGACGACTCTACCATACCCGGGATTTGCGACCGATATGCAGGCCCAGTTCATGAGCCTGATGGCCGTGACCGATGGAATAAGCGTTATAACCGAAAAGATATATCCGGAGAGGTTCATTCACATAAGCGAACTTAACCGAATGGGCGCCAACATTCTCCTGGAAGGTCCATGCGCTATAATAAAGGGGGTCAAAAGTTTAAGCGGCGCGCCTGTTATGGCGTCTGACCTGAGAGCGTCAGCGGCGCTTGTGCTCGCCGGGCTTGTAGCTAAGGGCAAGACCGATGTGCATAGGATATACCATCTGGATAGAGGCTATGAGAATCTGGAGAAGAAGCTGCTTAAACTGGGCGCAAAAGTGTGGAGAGAAAAGGAAAGAAGTTGAGAGGTCCCTTGGCTGCTGTCGCAGCCGCAGGATCTAATTTACTTCGTAAATTAGGAGGTATGAATGTCAGCAGTGATAAGACTTAAAAGGTTCGGGACGCGTAAAAAGCCATCCCACCGCATAGTCGTGATCGACAAGCGCAGGGCAAGAGACAGCGAGCCGATAGAGATACTCGGATATTACGATCCCAAGACAAATCCGGCCAATGTCAAAGTCAACAAAGAGCGTGCTGAATACTGGTTGGGTGTTGGCGCTATTCCGTCGCACGCGGTAGGACTGCTCTTAAAGAAACAGGGCATAAAGAAGGGTTAATCCAAGAGGTGCAGGTTAGCCCTGACCCCTTATTGTGGATCATATGCGAATAGATATTTTGACGCTCTTTCCCAAGATGTTTGAAAATATTCTGGGCGAATCTATGCTCAAGATCGCTCAGGCGAAGGGTCTCGTCAAGATAAATGTCCGTTCCTTAAGGGACTGGACGGATGACGCTCACAGGACCGCCGACGACAAGCCGTTCGGAGGCGGGCCCGGTATGGTGATGAAGATCGAGCCTGTTCACCGGGCACTCAAAGAGCTGAAGGCCTCGCGAAGCGCTAAGGTTATATTATTGACGCCTCAGGGGAAAAAATTTGATCAAAGAGCAGCCA
Organism: uncultured Planctomycetia bacterium; assembly: GCA_964433975.1. GTDB lineage: Bacteria > Omnitrophota > Gorgyraeia > 2-01-FULL-45-10 > 2-01-FULL-45-10 > 2-01-FULL-45-10. The sequence continues at coordinate 4,583 of CAYSSS010000035.1, read as the reverse complement.
AGAGGCTTTCAAAGGAGAAGAGACTTGTGCTCGTATGCGGTCATTATGAAGGCGTTGACGAGAGGATCCGCGAATTGGCAGACGAAGAAATCTCTATAGGCGATTATATTCTGACCTGCGGCGAGCTTCCGGCGCTTGTCGTGATCGACGCGATTGTAAGGCTGGTTCCGGGAGTGCTGGGCCACTGCGACTCGGCTAGCCAGGAGTCGTTTGAGAACAATTTACTCGAATACCCGCAGTATACGAGGCCCGCAGAATTTAATGGCATGAAGGTTCCCGATGTTCTTTTAAGCGGTAACCATAAAAAAATAGAAAGATGGCGCAGCGCAGAGGCTTTAAATAGAACGATTAAGCGCCGTCCCGATTTAATCAAGAAACCGCTTGCTTAAATGTTGGTTTATTCTTAAGCGAAGCGAAGAATGAAAGGAAGGAAAAGAAGATGGATAAATATACAAAGTTGGTTGAGGCGGCACATCTTAAGAAGGATATTCCGCAATTCAACGTTGGCGATACCATAGACGTTCTTGTCAAGATCGTAGAAGAAGGCAAGACGAGGGCGCAGACTTTTGAGGGCATAGTCATTGCCAAAAAAGGTTCCGGCCTTGGAGAGACATTTACGGTCCGTAAGATCTCTTATGGCGAAGGGGTGGAGAGGGTCTTCCCGCTGCACACGCCTTCCATAGAGAGAATTGTGGTGATTAAGAAGGGCGATGTGAAGAGGGCTAAACTCTATTATCTTAAGAAGAAGGTAGGGAAAGAGACCAAGGTTGACGAAAAGATCGAACACGCTCAAAGTAACGAGGCTGCTGCTCCACGAGAAGAGTCTAAATAGCGCGGGGTACAGTTCAATCGCCGGTGTCGATGAAGCGGGCAGGGGCCCTCTGGCGGGGCCCGTTGTCGCTGGCGCCGTCATCATAAGGGATGTCAGGTTCAAGAGACGCATAGACGACTCCAAGAAATTATCCGCAAAAAGAAGAGAAGAGGCCTACCGGGAAATATTAGAAAAGTCTATCGTTGGAGTGGGGATAGTAGGTGAGAAGACGATCGACAAGGTCAACATCTACCAGGCGACAAAGAAGGCGATGCGCCTGGCCATTTCAAAATTAAAGATCCCTCCCGACTACGTAATAGTCGATGGGAATATGAAGATAGCGACAAAATGCCCCTTAAAGTGCATTGTCGGGGGTGATTCAAAGAGTCTTTCGATAGCGGCGGCATCGATAGTAGCCAAGGTAACTAGAGACAGGATAATGGTAGAGTACGACAAGATATACCCGCAGTACGGTTTTGCAAGGCATAAGGGCTACGGAACAAAGTCCCACATTGAAGCGTTAAATAACCACGGCGCGTCACCCATACACCGCAATAGTTTTCGTCCGGTCAGGGATCTTACGACCAAATTGTATTGACCCCGCCCAGGCTTTATAATACAATAATCGTCTCTTAATGAAGGATAATTATGGCAATGATGAGGCCAATCACAGCAATAGCAGCGAGGTTAGGGATACCGAGGAAGAATCTCGAGCTTTTTGGTGATTTTAAAGCCAAAATATCGCTCGATATTCTCAAAAAACCGGGTTCCCGCAAAGGGAAATATGTTGTAGTTACCGGTGTTACGCCTACGCATCTGGGTGAGGGTAAGACTGTTACGACTATAGGCCTCTCAATGGCCTTAAATAAGCTGGGTAAAAAGGCGGTCGCATGCATCAGGCAGCCGTCTATTGGACCGTTCTTCGGGGTAAAAGGCGGCGGGGTCGGCGGAGGAAAGTCCCTGGTTCTCCCGGAAGAAGATATAAATTTGCATTTAACGGGAGATATTCACGCAGTAAGCCAGGCGCATAACCTTTGCGCGTCGTTCATAGACAACCACCTCTACCGGGGAAACGCTCTAAATATCGATATTGAGCGCATCTATTGGCGCAGGGTAGTAGATGTTAATGACCGCGCTTTGAGGCGAGTCGTGATAAGCTCCGGCGGCGGCGATAACGGAGTGGAGAGAGAGACCGGTTTCGACATTACCGCTGCCAGTGAACTTATGGCGATCCTGGCCCTTTCCGAATCGATTCCTGACTTAAGAAAGCGGATCTCGAAGATAATAGTCGCCCTCACGAAGGACGGCAAACCGGTCACCTGCGAAGACCTGAAGGTCGCGGGCTCGATGGCGCTCCTATTGCGCGACGCCGTTAAGCCGAATCTTGTCCAGACGAACGAGGGCACGCCATGTATAATTCACACGGGTCCATTCGCGAATATCACCCACGGAAATAGTTCTGTCATCGCCGACAGGGTGGGCCTAAAGCTCGCGGACTTCGTCGTCACCGAATCCGGTTTTGGGGCGGATTGCGGACTGGAAAAATTCGTGAATATCAAATGCAGGCAGAGCGCTCTTAAGCCGGATGCGGTAGTCCTGGTCGTATCCATAAGAGCTCTTAAGATACATTCAGGCATATTCAAGATGACTGTCGGCAGACCGCTCGACAAGGAGATCGAGCGTGAAAATTTAAAGGCCGTGGATCTTGGCTCATCGAATCTCAGGAAGCAGATAGAGAATTCCACTATCTACGGTATACCTTGCGTAGTTGCGATAAACAGATTCAAGACGGATACCGATAAGGAGATAGCTCTTGTGAAGAAGATAGCGTTAAAATCGGGCGCTCATTCTTGCGTCGAGAGCAAGGTATTTACGAAGGGCTCCGCGGGCGGGGCCGATCTCGGTAAGGCCGTCATAGGGGCGGTAAAGGTAAAGAGCTCTTTCAAGTTTTTGTATCCAGCGGCAACTCCGATAAAAGAGAAGATGGAAAGAATAGCTAAGTCGATATACGGCGCTAAAGGGGTCAGCTATGAGCCGCTCGCCGAATTGAATGTGGATATATACGAGAAGCTCGGACTGGGAGGACTGCCTATATGCGTGGCGAAGACCCATCTATCGTTATCGCACGATCCGGCGCTGAAAGGCGCCCCGAAAGACTTTATACTGCCGGTACGCGAGATCAGGCCATCGGTCGGTGCCGGTTTCTTATATGCATTATGCGGGAAGATACTGACAATGCCAAGCCTGCCGTCGCATCCGGTGGGTGAATCTATCGATGTGGACGCTAAGGGGAGAACGAAATTATGTACATTAAAGAGAGCATCGAAAGATATCTGAACGATCTGGCGGCACGTAAGCCCGCTCCGGGCGGAGGAAGCGCCGCCGCCCTTAACGCCGCGATTGGCGCGGGACTAATGTCGATGGTGGCCAATTATACCAAGGGCGCGGAAGCGGTCCTTAAGAAGACCGAAGAAACCAGAAAGAGATTACAGGCCTTGGTAGATGCCGACATCGAGGCGTACGGCAAGTTGTCAAAGGCCATCAAAGAATGCAAAGATGACGCGGAGCTGGAAGCTGCTTACAAGGAAGCGGCAAAGCCGCCTTATGAGGTTTGTAATCTATGCACAGAATGCCTCAAGCTGTGTGAAGAGCTCGCCGACCGCGGCAACAAGAACCTTATTACGGATGTGGCGATCGCCACGATATGCCTTGAAGGCGCTTTCTTTGCGGCAAAGTACAATGTCTATATAAATCTTAAGTACATCAAGGATACGGATTTTATAGGCGAAATGCATAAGGTGCTTCAGCCTTTAGAGGAAGAGCTGCCTAAGATTAAAGAGGATATACTGGAAAAGTGCGAAGAGGTGATCAGATGAGCGCTAAGCTATTGGAAGGAAAGGTTATAGCGGATATCCTGAAGGCTAAGATCAAGGCCGAAGTCGAAGGCTTAAAAGCTAAGAGAGGACGCGCTCCGAAACTGGTGGCGCTCCAGATAGGCGAGAATTCATCATCGGCAGTTTATGCGAAGGCTCAGAAGAAGGTTGCCGATTCACTCGGCATTGAGTATGAGTTAAAGGTCGTGTCCGATACCATTTCGCAGGCCGCGGCCGAGAACCTTATAAAAAATATGAATGTGGATGACGGTATTACGGCGATTATATTACAGCTTCCTGTACCGAAAGGGATAGACGCCAGGAGGCTGATAAGCGTGATATCTCCCTCGAAAGATGCCGAGGGCATGCATCCAGAGAATCTTGGCAGGATAATATCGGGCCAATATATGATAGGGCCCTGTACCGCTATGGCAGTGATGGAGCTATTGGAATCTACCAAAATAAATTTGTACGGAAAAGAAGCGGTCGTGGTAGGCCATTCGGAGATAGTCGGTAAGCCGCTTAGCCTGATGCTTTTAAATAAATTTGTGACCACCACCGTATGTCATATCGCGACAGGTGAGCGCGGCGTTCTGCCCGACCACGTAAAACGGGCCGAGATCCTGATATCAGCTGTAGGTAAGCCCGGGATATTAAAAGGCGACTGGATAAAAGAGAACGCGATAGTCATAGATGTCGGCATAAATAAGGTCGGCGAAAAGATAGTTGGCGATGTGGAATTCGACGCTGCATCTAAGAAGGCCTCATACATTACGCCCGTTCCGGGCGGGGTAGGGCCTTTGACAACGGCAATATTGATGCGTAATGTAGTTGAGCTGTTCAAGAATGTCATTGCGAGGCCACGAAGTGGCCGAAGCAATCCCGAAGGTTGCGAGCGA
>CAYSSS010000034.1:0-16533 GCA_964433975.1 uncultured Planctomycetia bacterium | reverse complement strand
GGAGGAACCGGCAATCTTAAACTTGGATGGCCCGCCATCTCTGCCAAGTTAGCGCCCTTACCACCGAGAAGATTCTTCATCGATTCATCGCCATCGGCCTTACCGCCGCCGAAGGAGTAAACGTACTTCTTTGCTTTACTACCCATCTTTACTGCAGCTCCTTTCAAAATTTGTGTATAAATTTTGATCCTGAGGCTGCGACAAATCGAAGCAGCCGAAGGATCTCTACCTACCTTAACCTGTCCACCATGTATTCTTTGATCTTAGCGACGTCGATCCTCTCCTGGACCATCGTGTCACGGTCACGTACGGTAACCTTGCTGTCGCTCAAGCTATCTACATCCACGGTAATACAATAAGGCGTCCCTATTTCATCCTGCCTTCGATAGAGCCTTCCTATCGAAGCTGTGTCATCGTACATCGCTTTAAAGCTCTTCTTCAAGTCGTTCGTTATATCTTTCGCCAGCTTCACTATCTCAGGCCTGTTCCTCAAGAGCGGGAGCACCGCGGCTTTAAGAGGCGCCAAAGATCTATCCAGGCCGAGAACAACGCGCTTGTCATCCTTAACCTTCTCTTCCCTGTATGAGTCCACCAGGAACGCAAGTATCGACCTGTCGATGCCTCCGGACGGCTCTATAACATAGGGCAAGTAACGCTCCTTCGTTTCGTCGTCAAAATATTCTAAATTCTGTCCGCTCAGTTTCATATGCTGTTTGAGGTCGAAGTCCGTCCTGTTGGCTATGCCCTCGAGCTCCGACCAGCCGAACGGGAACCGGTACTCTATATCCGTACATGCCTTGGCGTAATGGGCGAGTTCTGTCTTGGCGTGCTCGCGCTTATTGAGATTTTCCTTCTTTATCCCCAGCTTCAGGTACCAGCCGAATCTCTCATCCACCCACTTATGATACCACTCCTCATCCGTCCCGGGCTTAACGAAAAATTCTATCTCCATCTGTTCGAACTCCCTGGAGCGGAAAGTAAAGTTGCCGGTGGTGACTTCGTTGCGGAAGGATTTTCCTATCTGCGCGATGCCGAACGGGACACGTTTGCGCATGGAATTCACGACATTCGGAAAGTTGACGAAGATGCCTTGAGCGGTCTCGGGCCTTAAGTATGTCAGGCTTCCGGATTCCTCAACGGGCCCAAGGTGGGTCTTCAGCATAAGGTTGAACTGACGCGCTTCGGTGATCTGGCCGCCGCATTCCGGGCATTTCTTGTTTGACGGGATATGCTCTACCTTGAAGCGCTTCTTGCAGGACTTGCAGTCGACTAAAGTATCCTCGAAGCTCGAAATGTGGCCGGAGGCCATCCATACGGAGGGGTGCATCAGAATAGAAGCATCGAGACCCTCGACATCATCGCGCTCAATCACATTGGAACGCCACCATGCCTCTTTAAGGTTCCTCTTCAGCTCGGCTCCAAGCGGTCCATAGTCCCAGGTACTTGCCAGTCCGCCGTAGATCTCGCTGGACTGAAATATAAAGCCCCGCCTTTTACAGAGCGAGACTATCTTCTCCATCAAATCCTGCTGTGGCTGCATAAGTATCGGCTATCCTAACATAAGCTCCGCTCAAAATCAATACAAAACAGAGCATCTTTATTAAATTTACTGGCCTACGAACAGGCGTGGATCTTGCGGGGCCCGCCTTCCGCGGACATAAATTGGATTAGGCATACCAATTTATTCGGAAAAATTTTGATGTCCGTCCAACCTGCCAACCAGGTAATAGCTTGAGCAGTTTGTCCGGCCTTTCCAAATTGCCATAATGTATCAAAATTTTTAACGCCGCTTCAGGCGGTACCCCGCAAGGTCCGCCTGCCAATAAGCGTCAGGCGCATAGCTAAAAAGTACCTGAACTTGTGGGGCGTAGAACCGATTAATATTATTCCACTATTATTTGAATAATTTTTCGCTCACTAACCGTAGCGGAACCTTTGGTGGCCCAGCCTGGAGCGAAAAATTCTGACACCCTATGGCGATACAGGAAAAAATTTAAATTCCTGACAGAAGTTAAATTTTTTGTCAGAATTTTTACATAGCAAATTGGCATGCCTAATGCCAATTTGCGTCAGCGGAAGGCGGACACCAAAGGTTCCGCATGTCGCTGGAAGAAAAAATTATTCTGCCCAACCCTCTCTGCCGACTAGCGGCACGAAGGTGCAGGCGCAGATATCGCTCGTCCTCGTGGCGCGGCCTACTCTCTCTACCAGCGTCAATACCTGGCCGAACCCACCGCGGTCAACAGGTATTACGAGCCTTCCGCCGTCCTTCAATTGCTTTACAAGGCTGCCCGGAATAGCGGGGGCTCCGGCGGTAACTACGATCCCGTCGTATGGCGCGGCCTCGCTCCAACCGAGCGTGCCGTCGCCCGTCCTGATCCGGATATTCTTATAACCGAGAGAATTTAACAATCCGGCTGCCGTCTGCGCCAAAACCTTAAACCTCTCCACGGAATAGACCTCACCGGCTATCTCTGCCAGTATCGCCGCCTGATAACCGCTGCCGGTTCCAACCTCCAATACCCTCTCACCGCCTTTTAACTTAAGGCACTCGGTCATAAGAGCCACCATATAAGGCTGAGATATGGTCTGATTTTCGCCGATAGGCAGAGGGTAGTCATTATAAGAGTTCTGCCTGAGATCCTCCGGGACGAACTCATGCCTGGGAACTTTCCGGAAGGTTTTGAGGACCGACTTATCGGATATATTACGAGGAATAAGCTGCTCGAGGACCATCGCGGTCCTCAGCTTATCAAAATCGATAGATGTCGAATAGCTCATTTGCCGGCCATTTTGATTAGGAAAAAAAGAAATCTTATCGTATCAAATAAAGGCTTTATCTTGCTCGTCTCGTCCTGGTATACGGTCCTGACCGGAAGAGACTCTATCTTGAACCCCAGCCTCGCCGCCTTGATAAGTATCTCCGACTCTATCTCAAAGTTCGAGAACTCAAATTTTATGCTCTCCAGGACATTCCTCTTTATAAGCTTGAATCCACACTGGGTATCCGGGATAGTCTGGCCGCACATCTTTGATATGATGCGCGACATGATCCCGTTGGTGATCTTCCTTGTGACCGGCATGGAAGAGGTATCGAGCATCCTGTTACCGATGATTATATCGGCGCCCGTTTGGGCCATCTTATTGAAGAAGTTTTCAACATCGCTCATCGCATGCTGGCCGTCCCCATCCATGATCAGGACCGCGTCAAAGTCCTCCTTAAGTATGCGGTCGAAGCCCTCTATTAAGGACGCGCCCTTGCCCTTATTCTTATCATGCGCGATCACCACGGCGCCGTGGCTGGCAGCGATATCGGCGGTCTTATCCGTGGAGCCGTCATCCACTACATAGACCGTCAGTGCGCGGCTCTTCAGCTCCTCCGCTATCGCTCCGATAGTTCTGGCTTCGTTATACGATGGTATTAGTATGCAGTTCTTCATGGCTTGGATTCCAAAAATTCCTGAATATGTACCATTGCCCCGGGTACTTCTTCACATAAGACTCCATAATGGGCAGATATCTTCCCATGATGCCCTTGATAGCGCTATCTTCATCGGCAGCCGGCTCCTGCTCTCCGGGCCTTTGGCTTGTAACGGCAGGAGGCAATATAGGTTTTTCGAAGACAAAGGTGAATGTATCGTCGCTGTTTCTCGTTATGAAGCAAGGCACTATGGCCGCGCCGGTTCTATAGCTTAACGCGGCTGGCCCTTTAGGCAGTACGGCGGATTTGCCGCAAAATATCACCGGCAATCCGTTATTTGAAAAGTCCCTGTCGCCGAGAAGCGCGAGAAGCTCATTATTCTTAAGCGCTTTGTAACAGCCCCTCAAAGACGCTCCAAACTCTATCGACCTCATCTTTCCCATGGAGCGCTGATCCTTGAAAAAATTATTTATCTTAACATTCTGGTGTGTTAATACCACGGCGTGAATCGGATAGCCGAGCGTTCCCATCACGAACCCTCCCAGCTCCCAATTACCGAGGTGCGCCGAAAGCATGATGACGCCCTTACCGTTTTTCAACGCGTCTTCTACGTTTGTGAGTCCTTCCAGCTTTATAAATTCCTTTATGTATCCCGGGGTCATCCTGGAGAACCTGAAGAAATCTACAAGGTACTTGGCAAAGTTCTTGAATACATCTTTCGCCGTCCGATCTAGCTCTTCATCCTGCAAAGGCTCGCCCAGCACCGTCTTGAGATTCTCAATTACCGCCCTTCTCTCCCTGAAGCCCAGGATGTAATGAATATTGGCCAGCGCCGCGGCCATCTTGTAAGAAAACTTTAGCGGAAAACTGAGGGCGAGAGCCTGGCCGATCCTGTATAGGATATAAAAGATCATTTCGCTATCTCCAGCATCAGACGGGCTATGGCTACGGCACTGTCGGGCTTCGAGAGGCTTCTGGCCTTGTCGCTCATTATCTTCAGCTTGTTCTTGTTATACAGAAGCTCTTCCAGGACTATAACAACATCGGCGGGATTCTGTCCCCTTACGGCCACGCCTTCGTTCAATAAAAATTTGGTATTCATCGCTTCCTGTCCGGGGAGAGGATTCACGATGAGCATCGGCAGCCCCCTGGCGAGAGCCTCGGCCGTAGTAATGCCTCCGGGCTTGGTGACTATGACGGTAGATATATGCATCAACTCATCTATATTGTCCGCGAACGGCAGGATCAGCGTCTTCTTTTTAAAGCTGCCCTTGCGGGCCTCGAGCCATCTGAACAATCTTTTATTGGTGCCGCAGGCTATTACCATCTGTAGCGGGAGCACGGACCTCTCGAGAAGCGTAACGAGTTCTTTTATCGGACCTAAGCCTTGTGTGCCACCCATGATCAAAGCCGTGGAGATACCAGGGTTCAAAGACAGCTTCTTGAATATCTCTTGTCTGTCGGGGCCGTTCTGAAACTTCGCGTCTATTGGGATCCCGTACGGCATGACCCTGTCGGGATCTACGCCGTTATCGATAAGCTTCCTGCCGGTCTCCATTGACGGCACTATGTACCTGTCCACCTTATCGAATATCCAGTATGAGTGCGGAGCGTAATCGGTAAGAACACCGATTAGCGGTATGTTCACGTTGAATGTCTTCTTGTAATCGGCAATAAGGCCGCACGGGAAGGCCTGCGTACAGATAACGCCGTCAGGCTTGAATTCATCCAGAAGGGTCTTCAGCTTTCCGGTATTGGAGCGGTGAATTATATCCCTGAGCCTGTGAACGCTCTTCATAACCTTCGGGTTGTCGTAGAGATAGTCCCATATCTCCGGAGTTCTCTTGACGACACTCATGTAGGTGGTGTTTATTATCCTCTCCAGGATAGGGTTGGTATAGTTGAAAGAATTTATGTTGAGCGTTTTTACATCCGGATCCAATACATGGAGAGCGCGCTCTATGGAGAGGCTTGCGCAGTGGTGGCCCGAATCTTCGGATATGTATAAAAGGAGTATGTTCTTCTTAGGCATCTCTATTCTATGGTAGCTATCGCCTGCCCCACCTTGACGCTCTCGCCTTCACCCGCAAGGAGCTCTTTTATTTTTCCCGCCGCGGGGCTCGGCATGCTAAAAGTCGCCTTATCAGTAACCAGCTCTACCAGCTCTTCGCCCTCCTTGACCATCTCTCCGGGCTGTTTGAACCAGTAGGATATACTTGCCGAGTCGACCCCTTCGGCCAAAGAAGGGAGTTTAATATCTGTCATTTGCGTGATCCTCTATAAACTATGTATCGCGGTACCTGTAAATATGTGCGCCGCCTCCTGGAATATTTCAGATAATGTGGGATGGCCGTGTATGACATGCGCCCAGTCCTTTATGTTCACCCCCGAATAGATGGCAAGACCGGCCTCACCGATTAGATCACATGCCTCCATGCCGAATATCTCGACGCCCAATACTTTTCCTTTGGAGTCGCCCATCATCTTTATGAAACCCTCGCTCTTGCCCATCATGCAGGCCTTGCCCGAAGCAAGATACGGGAACTTTGCTATCTTTAGATCGGGATATTTCGCGCGCGCCTCTTCTTCGTTAAGCCCGACGCTCGCTATCTCGGGATCGGTCCATATGCAGCTGGGCACGCCGGAATAATCGACTCTCCTGGCATTTCCCATTATGTTGTCGCACGCCACCATGCCGTCATAAGAGGCTTTGTGCGCCAATAAGGGCCCCGCGACGCAATCTCCTATAGCATAGATATTTTTTACCGATGTCCGCAGGTTATCGTCTACCGAAATACGGCCGTCTTTGGTATCGATGCCCAGATCCTCAAGGCCGATCTCCTCTATGTTAGATACCCTTCCCACGCATATCAGCTTCTTATCCGCCTCTATCGACCTGTCGATCGATCCGGGTCCGGTCGACGTATGGACGGCGATACCCCTTTTTTTGAATATCGTCTCCAGCTTCCTGGAAACTTCCTTGGACTGTGCCGGCAAGAGCCTATCAAGAAGCTCTACAATAGTGACCTTGGAGCTCAAAACATTAAAGAGGCTTGCGAATTCGCATCCTATGACTCCTCCGCCCACTATAATAATGGATTTGGGAATATCTTTCAGATTAAGTATCCCGTCGCTTGAATATACTCTCTTTTCGTCAAACGGCTCGCCGTCAAGCGCCGCGGGCCTGGAGCCTGTAGCTATGATTATGTTCTTGGCGCTGTAATTTTCGCCGTTGACGGTTACGGTATCGGTGCCGGTAAGTTTTGCGCTGCCCTTGACGAGGTCTATCTTGTTTGCTTTAAAGAGGGTCTCTATGCCGGCTCTCAAGCGCGTTACCACCAGGTCTTTGCGCGCGGCTATGGCGGGGAAATTTACCTCTATACCTGAAACTTCTATGCCGTATAGAGAGGCTTCTTTTATGGTGGAAAGTATCGATGCGGAATGGAGCATCGCTTTTGTGGGTATGCAGCCTCTATTAAGGCAGGTTCCGCCGAGATCGGCCTTCTCTATGACGCAGACCTTTCTCTTGAAGCGTGAGGCGTAGAGAGCCGCCACGTAACCGCCGGGCCCTGAACCTATGATGACGAGGTCGTAGGTTCTCATTATACGAGTTTATTTAAAGTCTTGATAGCTTCGGCCGATCTCGCCAATGCCGCCTTCTCATCCGCTGAGATCTCGAGCTTGACTATCTCTTCTATGCCGCCGGAGCCTATCTTGCATGGAACGCCTATGTAAAGATCTTTAAGACCGTACTCTCCCTCAAGATACGCCGATGCGGCAAGGGTCTCTTTTTTATCTTTCAGGATCGACTCTATCATCCTGAATACAGCGGCACTTGGTGAGTAGTACGCGCTTCCGGACCCAAAGAGCGATACTATTTCAGCGCCGCGGTCACAGGTCCTCTTGACTATCGCCGCGAGTTTTTTACTATCCATTACGTCGGTCACCGGCTTTTCGCCCACTTTGGTATTTGATATCAACGGGACCATGGTATCGCCGTGGCTTCCCAGGACAAATGTCTTTACCGAAGAGCGCGGCACTCCCAACTCACTCGCTATCAAGTATATGAACCTGGATCCGTCGAGAACACCTGCCATGCCGACCACTCTATTCTTGGGGAACCCGGTAGTTTTATACGTGAGGTATGTCATGACATCCAACGGGTTCGTCACCACTATGACGATGGATCCGGGCGCGTGAGCCTTGATCTTCAGCGCCACGTCCTTTATTATGCCTGCATTCTTCGAGATCAGTTCGTCCCTGGTCATCCCCGGCTTTCTCGGAAACCCGGCTGTGATAACGACTATATCGGATGATTCTATATGTTTGTAGTCATCGGTCCCGATAATGCTTCGCTCATGGCCCACAACCGGAGAGGCATCCGAAAGATCCATCGCCTTACCTGATGCCACATTCTTGAATATATCGAGCAGGACCACATCCGCCATGCCGCTCTCGAGCACCCTATGCGCCAGAGTAGCGCCTACAGCCCCCGCCCCTATTATGGATACTTTTTTCGTCATCTGATTTTCTTTATTATCGCGTCGGCCATCTCTTTCGTACCGACCGCGGTGGGATCGAGCCTATCCTTCTTCATGTCGTATGTTACGAACTTACCCTCCTCTATGACTGACGCGACCGCGGATTCGAGCCGTTTGGCCGCCCTCTCCTCGCCGATATGTTTGAGCATAAGTACGGCCGACAGTATTATGGCGGTTGGATTCGTCTTATTCATCCCCTTATACTTGGGGGCACTGCCGTGAGTGGGTTCGAATACAGCGATGCCATCGCCGATATTGGCTCCGGGCGCTACACCCAGCCCGCCTACAAGCCCCGCGGCGAGATCCGATATTATGTCACCGTAGAGATTCGGCAGGACCAGGACGTCATAATCCTCGGGCTTCTGAACGAGCTGCATACACATATTGTCCACTATCCTGTCGTCAAATACTATCCTGCCTTCATAACCCTTGGCTACATCTCTGGCCACCTCAAGGAATAATCCGTCCGTAAATTTCATGATATTCGCTTTGTGAACGGCCGTGACCTTCTTCCTGTTGTTTTTTAGCGCGTACTCGAATGCGAATTCCACTATTCTCTTTGTGCCCTCGACAGAGATCGGTTTTATGCTTATGGCGGAGTTCGGCTTTATCTTCTTGGCGCTCATCTTCTCGAGTGTCGATATAAGCTCCACGGTACCCTTAAGCCCCTTCTCGAATTCTATGCCGGCATAAAGGTCTTCGGTATTCTCCCTGACTATAACGAGATCTATATTGTCGTATTTTGAACGCACCCCCTTGTACGTCTTGCATGGCCTTAAGCAGGCATAGAGGTCGAGCGTCTTTCTCAGCTCCACATTCACGCTCCTGAAGCCCGTGCCTACCGGTGTCGTGATGGGGCCCTTTATTGCTACCTTGTTCTTCCTTATGGAGTCGAGGGTTGGGGCCGGTAAAGGCGTCTTGTACTTTCCTATTGCGTCCAGACCCGCCTCCATAACATCCCATTTGATATCGAGAGAGAGCGCATCTACGCATCTCTTTGCCGCATCGGCAAGTTCCGGTCCTATGCCATCCCCGGGTATTAATGTTATACTATGTCTGCTCATTGAAGGAAAATCCCCCGTATTTCTTAAAATGCTCCACAACTCCGCCGTCATCCAGGAGCTTCTTCATCACGGACGGTATCGGCTTTATGTCGAACGCCAACCCCTTGCTGACATCATTTAATTTTCCTTTTTCTATATCGAGCTCTATAGTATCTCCGTCATCGATAAATCCGGTATTGCATTCAACGAGCATAAGGCCGATATTAAAAGCGTTTCTATAGAATATCCTGGCAAAACTCTTCGCGGCAACAGCATAGAATCCTGCGGTCTTTAATGACTGCGGTGCCTGCTCCCTCGATGAACCACACCCGAAGTTTTCTCCGGCCACAAGTATATCGCCCTTCATAACGCGCGCGGCAAATTCCGGGTCTATATCTTCGAATATATGCTTGCAGAGCTCCTTGGGGTCCTGGATCCTGAACTTATATCGCCCTGAGATAACGTAATCGGTATTGATGTTATCCTGCACCTTCAGCCTCCTGGCAAGGTGTCGGTTAAGTACAGGTTTTTTTACTTCCGTGGAAAGCAACGGCTTCTTTTTTTTAGCTGCGGCCCTCGGGCCATTTGACCTTGAGACCTTTGGCCTCGCCCTCTTTGATCTTGCGGTCTTCTTCATGCCAGCCTCTTCTTGTACTCTCTTGGATCGGTTATACTACCCTTTATGGCGGATGCGGCTACTGTCGCGGGCGACGCGAGATAGATGAATGAATTGGGATTGCCCATCCTGCCTTTGAAATTCCTGTTCGCGGTAGATATGGCGACCTCTCCGTCCGCGAGCACTCCGTTATGCGTACCCACGCACGGGCCGCAACCCGGACCTACCACAACGCATCCCGCCTCTATGAATATATCGATCAGGCCCTTCTTTGAAGCTTCGAGAAATATCTCTCTTGAAGCGGGGGCTACGATGAACTTGACCTCCGGGTTAACTTTATTTCTCTTCAGTATCTTTGCCGCGATCTCCAGGTCCTCAAAACGGCCGTTGGTGCAGGTGCCGAGGAACGCCTGGTCTATTCTCTGTTCGATAAGCTCCTCTACATTCGAAACGTTATCGACCGCATGCGGTTTGGCTATTTGCGGTGACAGCCCGGATATATCGTACTCCTTCACAGCTACGTATCGCGCGCCGATATCCGCATGCACGGGGTTCGGCGGCCTCTTCGACCTCCCGGCGACCCACTTCAAAACCTTGTTGTCGGCCTCCATTATGCCTACCTTGGCCCCTATCTCAACCGCCATATTCGATATCGTCAGGCGGGCGTCCACGCTCAAGGAAGATATGGCTTCACCGTAAAACTCCACCGATTTATATGTGGCTCCGTTAGAACCTATGTCATTAGCGATATGGAGGATTATATCTTTCGAGTAAACTCCCGCCGGCAGCTTGCCTTTTACGATGACCTTCATCGTTTCCGGAACCTTAAACCAGTTCTTGCCGCTTGCCAGAGTAATGGCTATATCCGTTGATCCCACGCCTGTAGAAAATACGTTTATAGCTCCGTAGGTGCATGTATGGGAATCGGCGCCAAGGACAA
Organism: uncultured Planctomycetia bacterium; assembly: GCA_964433975.1. Classification (GTDB taxonomy): domain Bacteria; phylum Omnitrophota; class Gorgyraeia; order 2-01-FULL-45-10; family 2-01-FULL-45-10; genus 2-01-FULL-45-10. The sequence goes on along the minus strand of CAYSSS010000034.1, from coordinate 5,972 downwards.
GGTCGCCGCATGTCACGTGCCCGTGTTGAGGGACTATCTGATGACAGACCCCGCATCCAATATCATAGAGTCCCAGGTCGAACTCCTTAGCAAAGGACCTCATCTTCTTGTGAATCGCGGAGACGCCTATATTGGGGCTCGGGGCACTGTGATCTATCACCATGCAAAATTTGTTCTTGTCGAATACCTTACCGACCCCAAGCTTCTTGAAGCTGTCTATAACGATGGAACTTGTCCCGTCCTGCCCGAAGCAGAAGTCGACATCGCAGACCGCTATATCGAGCGCTCTTACGTCCCTGCCAGAGTGACTTGAAAGTATCTTCTCAGCTATTGTTTGTGCCATATGTTCTTCCTACAGACTATCAACTATTAACCACGAACTATGAACTTACCAGACCAATCCTCAATCCTGTCGAGGCCCTTATTTATCCTTTCAACGCTCGTCGCGAAACTGAATCTTATGAAAGAATCGGCTCCGAAAGGCTCTCCCGGTATGACCGCAACCCTGGCTTCTTCAAGCAGCCTGTTGGCTATCCTTACCGACCCCTCTTTAAATTTCGATATATCGCAAAAGACATAAAAAGCGCCTTCAGGCTTTATGCAGGAGATATTCTTCATCTTGTTCAAACGCGAAACCATCAGATCGCGCCGCTTCTGGAATTCCTCCCTCATATCCATTATAAATTTCTGATCGCCTTTCAGTCCGGCTAGCGCTGCCTTTTGACTTATAGAGCAGGGATTGGAGGTCGCGTGGCTCTGCACATTAGCTATGGCCTCCATGACCTCGATGGGGCCTGCGGCATAACCTATACGCCATCCTGTCATGGAGTAGCTCTTTGAGACTCCGTTAACTGTTATGGTCAGGTCGTGTATATCTTTGCCGAGAGACCCTATGGAAACATACGGCTTATTGTCATAGACCAGTTTCTCATATATCTCATCGCTTATAACGAAGAACTTATGTTTTACGGCAAGGCGCGCTATCACTTTAAGTTCATCGATAGAGTATACAGATCCTGTCGGGTTCGAAGGGCTGTTCAATACCAGACACCTCGTCTTCTCTGTTATCTTGGCCGCAAGGTCTTTCTCGGTAACTTTAAAATTGTTTTCGGGTCCGGTATCGATGAAAACGTTCTTAGCCTCGGCGATCTTGACCATCGCTGGGTAGCTCAGCCAGTAAGGCGCCGGGATCATCACTTCATCGCCCTTCTCGCATATCGCCTGGAATATGTTGTAGAGCGAATGCTTCGCGCCATTCGACACAACGATCTGGGCCGGTGAATAGTCCAGATTGTTATCCTTCTTAAACTTCCTCGCTATCGCCTCGCGCAGTTCCAGCATGCCGCTTGATGGCGTATATTTCGTGAATCCCTCGTTGATGGCCTTTACGGCGGCCTCTTTTATGAAGTCCGGCGTATCAAAGTCCGGCTCCCCCGCGGCAAAACTGACCACATCGATACCTTCCTTGACCATCGATTTGGCCTTCGAAGTGATCCCCAAGGTCACCGATTCCCCTATGCCCGACACCCTGCCTGTAAGCTTCATGCTCCCCCCTCACTTATCAACATTAGAGCACCTGCCTGCCGTTAAGTATAGCCGGCGTGCGGCAGGCAGGTATATTATAATACATCCCGTCGAAAACTCAAGGGGAAAATTCGAGGGGTCAGGCGCTTTTTAGGGGTAGGCCTGACTCTCAGGACAGGCAGACCTCGCGGGGTTGTGCCTGAAGCGGCGTTACGAAATTTTTACACATTATGGCGGTATAGCGAAAAATTCAAATTCCTGAAAGAAGTTGAATTTTTGTAAAAATTTTGTCGAGTCCCGCCATATGCCTAATATGGCGGGACGTCCGCGGAAGGCACGCCCCGCGAGGTCGATGCCTGTCTGTAGAAACGAATATAATAAAAAGCGCGTGGTGAGATTCACCACGCGCTTAAATTGTTTTGAGATTGCTTCGTCGCCCGCCTTAGGCGGGCTCCTCGCAATGACGACGAATGATTATCTGTCGCCGCGTTTGCGGAAGAGGCCTCTTAAGTTCTTCATGAAGCCGGGATTGTTCGCTATCTTCCTGTCCTCGCTCTTCGCCTTTTCCGCTCTCTTCTCCTCGGCGAGAGTGGGCTTGGACTTGGAGATCGGCTTTGCCCTGAACTCTTCTTTCTTGATATCTTCTTTGTGCTTCGTTTCGACGGCCTTGTCACCCTTTGCTTCATCGGCCTCGACCTTCGGCTCTTCGGATTTGACCTTCTTCTCCCTCTTCTTCTTCGGGAGCTTCTCTGTGATCTTTCTCTCTGTAAGCTCCAATATTACCATATCCGCGCCGTCACCGCGCCTGAAACCGATTGGTATTATGCGCGTAAAACCGCTGGTCCTTGATTTAAAAAGCGGCGCTATCTCCTTAAAGAGCCTCATAACGAGGTCCCTGTCCTGGAGAATGTCATAAGCGCACCTTCTGGAAAATACCGAGTCCGTCTTGGTCAGGGTTATCAGGCGCTCGACCAGTTTCCGAGACTCTTTCGCGCGGGCCTTCGTAGTCTCTATTCTTTCGTGCGTCAGCAGATTTCGGGCCATGTTGCGCATAAAAGCTTTCCTATGGCTCGTCATCATCCCAAGTTTTGCGTTTCCTTTATGGTGTCTCATTTTATTTGGACTCTTCCTTCTCTTTCTTGGCGCCGTCGACCTTCATGCCAAGCGACAACCCCATATCCACTATGACTTTCTTGATCTCGGCCAGGGACTTCTTGCCGAAGTTCCTGTATTGAAGCATATCGAGCTCTGAACGTCTCACCAGGTCGCCTATCGTCTTTATCCTCGCCTCTTTCAGGCAATTCGAACTTCTCACGGAGAGCTCCAGTTCCGATATCGGAACCTTCATCTTCTCTTTCAGTAATTTTTGCTCCTCGGTCTCCTCGGGGCTCTCTTCTTCTTCCGGTAATTTTCCGAAGTTGACGAATACATCAAGGTGCCTCTGCAGTATATTCGACGCGTAAAGCAGCGCCTCTTTCGGAACTATCGCGCCGTTCGTCCAGACTTCGAGGATCAATTTGTCGTAATCGGTTATCTGTCCGACTCTTGTATTCTCTACGTCAAAATTGACCCTTCTGACGGGAGTGAATATGGAGTCTATCGCTATCACCCCGATCGGCTGGCCCTCTTTCTTATTCCTTTCGGCGGGTACATAACCTCTGCCGCGCGCGACCTGCATCTCTATTTTAAGATTGGCTTCTTTCGTCAGGGTGCAGATGTGCAGGTCCGGATTTATTACCTCAACCGTCTCGTTGACCTTGATATTCTTCGCGGTAACCTCGCCCTTCTTGCTCACGTCTATATATATCGGCCTGGGAGTCTTGAAGTGCGAGCGCAGGACGAGCTTCTTTATGTTCAGTATGATCTGCGGGATGTCCTCTACGACGCCTTTGATCGTGGAGAACTCGTGGTGAACGCCGTCTATCTTGATGCTCGTAACCGCGGCCCCTTCGATCGACGATATGAGGACCCTCCTCAAAGAATTTCCTATCGTCATGCCGTATCCGCGTTCGAACGGTTCCGCTATGAATTTGCCGTATTCAGGTGTTGCGGTAGACTCGTCAAGAATAAGCTTCTTAGGCATTTCGAAATTCTTCATGCTTATACCCATCTTTTTCTCCTCTTTAATATTCTCTTTATGGTATGCTTTTGAAAAACTTATTTGGAATACAACTCGACTATAAGCTGTTCCTGTATCTGGAACCCGACGTCTTCCCTCTTAGGCAGATCCACTATCTTTACCTTCAGATCGGTCTTATCAACTTCTAACCACTTGGGTATGACCCTGTCTGTCAGGGATTCTCTTCTTTCCTTTATGGCCTTTGCGTAAGTTTCTTTCTTCGCTTTGATAGCCACCTCTTCGCCCGCCCTCACGGTATACGACGGTATATCGACCCTCTTGTTATTGACGTATACAAGTCCATGCTGGACGATCTCCCTGGCTTCGGACCTGGATGATGCAAAATTTACCCTGAATATAACGTTATCGAGCCTGCGTTCCAACAGCTGTAACAGCGTCACGCCCGTAACGCCCTTAGCGCGCTCCGCTATCCTGAAATAGTGCCTGAACTGCTTCTCCAGAACTCCGTATATCCTTTTGACCTTCTGTTTCTCTCTGAGCTGAGTGCCGTAGTTTGATGTCTTTTTGCGCATCTGGTGCTGGCCGTGCTGCCCGGGTGGGAAGGACCTGCGCGACAAAGCGCATTTCTCGGTTGGACAGCGCGCGCCCTTTAAAAATAGTTTGACCCCTTCTCTCCTGCAAAGCCTGCATGAGGGCCCAGTATACCTTGCCATTACACTCTCCTTCTCTTCGGCGGACGGCAACCATTATGTGGTATCGGGGTGACGTCCCTTATAGCCCTCACAGTGATGCCGGCGGCTTGTATCGAACGTATAGCGGACTCTCTCCCCGCGCCCGGACCTTTTACGTATACCTCCACCTCTTTGACGCCGCGTTCAAGAGCCTTCTTTGAGGCGCTCTCGGCGGCCATACCTGCCGCAAAGGGTGTGGACTTCTTCGATCCCTTAAAACCGGCGCTTCCGGTAGATGCCCACGATATCGTGTTTCCCTGCTTGTCCGCTATCGTAACTATCGTATTGTTAAAAGTAGCCAATATATGCGCTATGCCGCTTGGCGGCGCCTTAACGGCTTTCTTGCTCTTCTTGAACTTACCCTTCTTCTTTTGCTCCTCGGCCTGCTTTTGCTGTTCTGCCATCTTTATCCTCCTTCGCAATCAACTCTCAATAGCCCCAGTGCTTCGGAGGATTCCACCAACATATACCATAAGAAACTCCGAACTTAAATTATTTGCGGGCTTCATTTACCCTTCGCCCCTTCTGCGCCGGACGGTGCCGCCGCCCTTGTGGCCTTCTGCCTCACCACGCCGACAGTCTTTCTCGGGCCTTTTCTCGTCCTCGCATTAGTCTTAGTCCTCTGGCCACGCACAGGCAAACCCCTCCTGTGGCGCAATCCCCTGTAACTTCCTATATCTATGAGGCGCTTTATATTGGCCGCCACATCTCTTCTTAAATCTCCCTCAACTCTGTAGTCTTTCTGTATTATGGTAGCCAGCCGCGACACCTCTTCTTCCGTAAGGTCCTTGGCCCTCTTGGCTAGATCTATATTGGCGGCCTTGAGCACAGTAGCGGCCAAAGTCCTGCCTACGCCATATATGTAGGTCAACGCGATATCTATTCTCTTCTCCTTGGGAATATCAACACCTATGATTCTCGGCACTTACTCCTCCTCCTGGCTATGCAATATTAACGATGAACTACAAACTATGAACTAAATTATCCCTGCCTCTGTTTGTGCTTCGGGTTATCACAGATTATCCTGATTATGCCATGTCTGCGCACCACTTTGCACTTGGGACAGATCTTCTTTACGCTCGCTCTTACTTTCATCCGGTACCTTCTTCAATTTTTCAGCCTACGCCCTTTAAGAAGGCGCGGGACAAGTTCTTATTATTTCTCTCTTCGTACTATTCTTCCCCTGGAGAGGTCGTACGGCGAAAGCTCCAGCGTCACCGTATCCCCGGGAAGTATTCTTATAAAGTTCATTCTCATCTTACCCGATACATGCCCCAGGACCCTGTGCCCGTTAGCCAGCTCCACCCTGAACATCGCGTTCGGGAGCGTCTCCAGAATTTTCCCTTCTACCGTTATCGGTTCCTCTTTGTTACTCATCAAGTGCCGCCTTCTTTTACAGCGCAGTCAATATTTCGGCCGCGCCGCTGGTCACAGCTATCGTATGTTCAAAATGCGCCGACAGCGACCTGTCCTTGGTAACTGCCGTCCAGCCATCATCCAATATCTCGACCTCGTGACCGCCCTCGTTCACCATCGGTTCGATCGCCAATATCATTCCGCTCTCCAACCGGGGCCCTTTGTTCGGTCTTCCGAAATTCGGTATCTCGGGCTCTTCGTGTATCTTCTCGCCTATACCG
>CAYSSS010000033.1:0-16589 GCA_964433975.1 uncultured Planctomycetia bacterium | reverse complement strand
GGTCTTATCTTAATACCGCCCCTAGATCGGATTCGAGCGCGCTTATTATACGTGAATGCACGGCCTGTACGTCGGTATCCTGCAGAGTTTTTTCCGGGTCACGGTATTCGAGCCTGTAAGTGAGGCCGATCCTGCCTTCAGGTATCTGGCCGCCAGAGTATCTGTCGACGAGACCGGCGTGCTTTAAGATGGCGCCGGCCGTTCCTTCGATAAGAGTGACGATATCGGAGTGCGAGATATTTTTATCGGCGGTTATCGATATGTCACGGATGACCGACGGGAACTTCGGGCTCTCTTTGAATTGCTTGAGCCCGGAGATATGTTTTATAAGCTTTGCGCAATCGATCTCGGCAAAATAGACGGCCTCTTTTATATCAAAGTCGTGCAGGACCTTTGGGTCTACCTGTCCCATGATCCCTACCGAATCGCCATCCACCTCAATAGACGCGCATGAAACGGCGAAGAACGCAGGATCTATCGCAGCCTTTACCGAGAACGACACTATGCCCATCCGGGCGAAGAGCGTCCCGACGATGCCCTTGAGGTCGAAGAGGGTTTCCGCTCTCGGATGGCCGATCCAGCCGTCGTATAGCCGGCCGGTAACCGCGATCGCCAGATGCGTATTCTCGGTGAACGAATTCTCCGTCTCTTTAAAATATACCCGCCCCAATTCAAAAAGCTCCAGGTCCTTCTCTTTTCTGTTTATATTCCATCGTATAGAGTTGAGCGTCCCGGCGATCAGCGTCGGCCTCATCACTCCCTGCTCGGCGGAAAGAGGGTTCCTTATCGCGATCACTTTATCCGCCGGGAACCTTGCCAGCTCCAGGGTCTTTCTGCTCAAAAGACCGTAAGTGATGATCTCGGATAGCCCCAGGTTGACTAAGGCGCCGCGTATCTCTCTGTCTATAGCGGTCTTGAGGGGCAATCTCTTTCCGGTCTCTAAAACAGGGGGGATCGTTTCCGGGATATTTCCGTAGCCATAGATCCTGGCCACCTCCTCTATAATATCTATCTCGCTCTGAAGATCGTACCTGAACCCGGGCGGCTCTAATTTTAAAAGATTCTTTGAGGAGCTCTTCACCTTTATCCCGAGGGATATCAGAATAGACTTCACTCTCGACGGGGAGATCACCACACCCAGTATCTTATCCAATCTATCCGGCCTTAAGCCTATCTTCTTATTAGTCTTTGCCGCTTTGCCTGTGTCAATGAATTCTCCGGCCTCGCCTTTAGCGAGCTGGAGTATAAGCTGCGTGGCGCGGTCAGAGGCGCGTGATATATTATCTATGTCGACTCTTCGTTCGAATCTGTAGCTCGAATCCGTCGAAAGCGCCAGCTTCCTCGAGGCTCTCCTGACGGATATGGGATCAAAATAGGCCGCCTCCAACAAGATATTCTTAGTCTCGGGCGAGACTTCCGTGTACGATCCGCCCATCACTCCCGCTATAGCCACAGGATATTGATCGTCGGCGATTACCAGCATGTCGCTATCGAGCGAGCGCTCGAGACCATCTATCGTCTTGATCTTTTCGCCTTTCGACGCTCTTCTCACTACGATCGACCGATGGCCTAGTTTATCCAGATCGAACGCGTGCATGGGCTCGCCGGTTTCGAATAGACAGAAGTTCGTTATATCAACTATATTATTGACGGATCTTAGGCCCACGGCTTCGAGTTTCTCCTTGAGCCATACGGGAGACTCCCCGACCTTGACATTGCGCATGATCCGCGCGGTGTATTTCGGGCAGAGCTTCTTCTCTATGACTTTCACTGAAATTGTTTTTTGAGATTGCTTCGGGCGCTTCGCGCCCTCGCAATGACGAGCCGGTGGGATTTTCAATTTACGCCCCGTAAGGGCCGCGACTTCGCGGGCGACGCCGATATAAGATAGCCAGTCGGGTCTATTTGAGGTGATCTCTATCTCCAGGATGGAGTCGTCTCCCCTCTTATGTATGGAGTCAACGCAGAGGCCCGCCATGGTAAGAAGCTCGGCGAGCTTCTCAGGCGATAGCTTTACGTCGACGTAATCTTTCAGCCAGTTATAAGATAGTCGCATGTTAAAATTGCCTCAGGAATCTGATATCATTCTCAAAAAACATTCTTATATCCGTAATGCCGTATTTTAAGATCGCTATCCTCTCGACGCCCATCCCGAAAGCGAACCCGGTGACTTTCTCGGGGTTGTACCCGACGTTTTTGAATACCTTGGGATTGACCATCCCGGCGCCGAGTATCTCTATCCACCCCTTGCCGCCGCACAGAGAGCATCGCTTTGGCTCATTAGAACCGGAGGGCGGGTTAAAACCTGCCCTACTACCGCTATCTTGTCCACCGCAGAGAATGCAGGAGATGTCGACCTCCGCGCTCGGCTCGGTGAAAGGGAAGAAGCTGGGGCGGAAACGCATCTTCGTCTTCTCTCCGAAGATCTGCCTGGCGAAAAGAGTGAGCGCACCTTTTAAGTCAGAGAATCTAATATTGTCGCCCACGACCAGCCCCTCCACCTGATGGAACATGAATGAGTGGGACGCGTCGGTAGCGTCGGGCCTGTAGACCTTGCCGGGTATCACTATCGCGAATGGCGGCTTGTTCTTCTCCATGAAACGCGCCTGCACCGGAGAGGTGTGGCTGCGCAATAACCACTTATCGGAGAGATAGAATGTGTCGAATGCGTCTCGGGACGGGTGCTCTAAAGGTATATTGAGGGCTTCGAAATTATAGTGTTCGTTCTCTATCTCCGGCCCCTCGACGACTTTGAATCCGAGCGATATGAATACGCCCGAGATCTCTTCTATCGTCCTGGAGATGGGGTGGAGATGGCCGACTTCCCGTTTGATGCCGGGAAGCGTGATATCTATTCTTTGGCCCTTGGTGTCGGGCCCTCCAGAAAGTCCGCTTGCCTTCTCGTCGAAGGTCCGCGTGACGGTCTCTTTCAATGAGTTTATGAGCGCTCCGACTTCCGCCCTGTCTGAGGCGGAGACCCCGGACATCTTCTTAAAGAGTTCGGTGACCAGGCCTTTTCTGCCGAGATACTTTACCCTGGCCTTCTCCAGCGCACTGGCGTCGGAAGCCAGAGCGATCTCTTCGACCGCGCCCTTCTGGATCTCTATTATCTTGTCTCTCATCCTATGCTTTTACCATCTCGACGAGTTTCCCGAAGACCTTATTATCGGATACCGCAAGCTCCGCGAGCATCTTTCTGTCTATAAGGATCTTCAGTTTCCTGAGCCCGTTCATGAATCTCGAATACGATATCCCGTGCTCCCTGCAGGCTGCGTTGATGCGTACTATCCATAAAGAACGGAAGTCCCTCTTTTTCGCCTTCCTGTCCCTGAATCCGTACATCCTGCCTTTATTGACACTCTCCATGGCCTGGCGGTAAAAACGGTGCCTGCCGCCCCATTGGCCTTCGGCAGCGTTCATCACCCGCTTCCTGCGTTTCTTAGTGGCAACTGCATGTTTTACTTTTGACATCTAAAGACCTCCTCACTCTTTTAACTATGAGCTATCAACCCTGAACTAACTATGCGCCGTACGGCAAGAGCAGCCTTATTGCCGGAGCGTCGGCGTGCGAAACATACCCGGGCTTGCCGAGCTGCCGTTTGCGCTTCGAACTTTTGCCGCCCAAAAGATGGCGCTTCCCGGCTTTGAAATGCTTTATCTTGCCATGCTTACTTATACGTATCCTCTTCTTGACGCTTTTACTCGTCTTCAGCTTAGGCATCTCTTCTCCTGGTTATGACTACACTATATTGGTCAGGTCCATCCACACCGCGATATACGCGGTGGACCAGACCCTTTTATTCGCGGGCGCTATTTAGCCCTTATTATCATATTTATAAAACGGCCTTCCATCCGGGGGCTCTCCTCGATCTCACCAACTCCGGAGATATCGCTCGAGAGCTTCTCGAGGATCTTGCGCCCGAGATCCACGTGCGCCATCTCCCTACCCCTGAAGATCATGGTGACCTTAACTTTATCCCCCTTCTTCAGGAACTCGATGAGATGGTTGACCTTGAACTGGTAATCGTGCTCGCCTATCTTGGGCCCAAGCCGTATCTCTTTTATATGGACTATCTTCTGCTTCTTGCGGGCCTCTTTCTCCTTCTTCTCCTGCTCATACTTAAACCGTGAATGGTCCATTATCCTGCAGACCGGAGGATTTGCCGTAGGAGCTATCTCCACCAGGTCAAGCCCGGCCTCCTCTGCCTGCTTTATCCCGTCCTGGACGCTCATTACACCAAGCTGATCACCATGCTCTCCGATCACCCTTATCTCCCTGGCCCTGATCCTGTGGTTTATTCTTATCTCTTTCTTAAAAATAATGGCCTCCCTTCAATTGAGATGCGGCCTCCGGCCTCATCTGACTTTCTTCTCTGTCTCTTCCTTTATCCTGTCAATAAATTCGCCCAACTTCATCCTGCCTATATCGCCCTGCGCCTTGCTCCTTACCGAGACCATGCCGATGGACTCTTCCTTTTCGCCGATCACCACCATATACGGTATCTTCTGGACTTCGGCGTCGCGTATCTTCTTCTGCAGCCTCTCGTTCCTCGAGTCTATCTCCACCCTCACGTCGTTGGTGAAGAGCGCGCGCCAGACGTTTTCGGCGTAGACGCTTGCCTTCTCCGACACCGGGATCACCATGCACTGCACGGGCGCCAACCAGAGAGGAAACGCTCCGGCAAAATGTTCTATTAAGGCGCCCATAAAACGTTCGAGCGAGCCCAAAATTACCCTGTGCAGCATTATGGGGCGGTACTCTTTTCCGTCCTGGCCGATATACTTCAGGTCGAATCTTTCCGGCAGGGCGAAGTCGCATTGAATAGTCGCGCACTGCCATTCGCGCTTCAGCGCGTCCCTCAATTTTATGTCTATCTTCGGGCCGTAGAAGGCGCCCTCGCCCTCGTTTATCTCGTAGGTTAAGGCCTTCCTGTTCAACGAATTGATAAGAGCCGCCTCGGCTAGCGCCCAGTCGGCGGGGCTACCTATCGATTTAGCGGGCCTCGTCGACAGCTCTATGGAAAACTCGTCGAATCCGAACGCGTTCAGCGTATCTATGACGAAGTCTATGACCTTGATGATTTCGTCCTCGACCTGATCCTGGAGACAGAATATGTGGGCGTCGTCCTGAGTGAACCCGCGTACGCGCAGAAGGCCGTGAAGGACCCCGGACTTTTCGTTCCTGTAAACCGTGCCCAGTTCGAATAATTTTACCGGCAGGTCCCTGTAGCTCCTGGTCTTGGACTTATAGACCATGATGTGGTTGGGACAGTTCATCGGCTTGATCGCGTATTCCTGGTTCTCGATCTTGAACATATACATATTCTCTTTGTAATAATCGTAGTGGCCGGACTTGACCCATACGTCGCTCTTCAGTATGTGCGGCCCTATGACGAGCTGGTAGCCGCGTTTCAAATGTTCGTTGCGTATATACTCTTCGATGAGCGTTCTTAAACGTGCGCCCTTGGGATGATAGAGTACGAGACCGGGCCCCATCTCGTCGCTAAAGCTGAAGTATTCGAGCTGCTTGCCGAGCACCCGGTGATCGCGCTTCTTCGCTTCTTCGATAGTCTTTATGTGCTGCTCGAGATCTTTTTGCGTCGGGAATGCTGTGCCGTAGATCCTCTGCAGCATGGGGTTCGTCTCTATGCCGTGCCAGTAAGCGCCGGCTATCGACAGGAGCTTGAACGCCTTTATCTCTCCCGTCGACGCTACGTGCGGTCCGCGACACAGGTCGGTGAAGTCACCGTTCTTGTATATCGATACGGTCTCTCCCGGGATCTTCTCTATAAGCTCGATCTTGTACTTCTCGCCCATCTTCTTGAATAATTTAAGGGCCTCCGGCTTGGTCAGCTCGCGTTTCTCGAAGGCGTGGTTCTTCTTTATGATCTCGCGCATCTTCGCTTCTATCGCCTCGAGCTCCTCCGGGGTGAAGGGCTCTTCGCGGTCGAAGTCGTAGTAGAAACCGTCCTCGATCGACGGGCCTATGCCGAGCTTCGCGTCGGGCCAGAGTTCCTTCACGGCCTGCGCCATCACGTGCGATGTGCTATGTCTTAACGCATCCAGGTCCATAATTTATTCCTACTATCTTGTCCTACTTCGCCATTCAACCATTAAAATTCAGATATGGCTTCTTAGGGACATTCTGCTTCGCTACAATTCCTGCGAAGCCCTACCGGCCATTACCTGCCGAAGGGCGAAGCAGAATGGTGGGCGGGGAGGGATTTGAACCCTCACGACCTTGCGGCCAACGGATTTTAAGTCCGTCGCGAATGCCAGTTCCGCCACCCGCCCAAAATTTCCATCATCAGTGGTGGGCAGCACAGGGCTCGAACCTGTGACCCCTACCATGTCAAGGTAGTACTCTAACCAACTGAGCTAGCTGCCCACTAACTTATATAAAAACTGGCTGAACCACTACATGGCACAGCGAATGGTTCATGGAGGCGCGGAGCGGAATCGAACCGCTGTATAGGAGTTTTGCAGACTCCCGCCTTGCCGCTTGGCTACCGCGCCGTTTATTTCTACAACAACCGTCTCTCAACGTCGCAGGAATGATCCTCGATTTAACGATGGATCATTTTGGCTTATCTTCGGTGCTGCGCACCCACTCCACCGAACCGTTCACCCTGACGACGTTGCGCCCGATATTGTTGTGGTTGCCGTCCCGATCGTATATTATGACCTCGGAAAGCCCGGACGACTCCGACAGCCCCGGGATATATTCGTAATCGCTCCTGGCCGCGGTGCCTATAAATTTACTCGCCGGGCAATCAAACACCTTCTCCTCTTTGACATAGCCCGGATAGAGACTCCCGAGATCCGGCGGGAACGCGTCATTATGGTCCGCCGCGTACATGTGCAGAGCCAGGCTCAACAGGCGCACGTTCGCCGAGCACTTTATCACATCGGCCTTCTCGCGTATCTTGTTTATGAAAGGCGTGAGCAGCGTGATCGTGATCACGAATACCGTGATCACGATCAAAAGCTCAACTAAAGTAAATCCTTTTCTCGTCGCTGGCATGGAATTCCACCGGCTTATGCCCGTGGCCCTTTTCTTTACCCGCCTCCGCAATCAGCTCTCAATAAACTAGGTGCTTCGGCGGGTTATCCGCCAACACATCTGCTGTGACATCCGCCGAAGTACCCAGTCTATTTTGTATTGGATACGAAGGCGGATAAAGTCTAGTGTATTCGAAACTTCAAGGCCTTGTCAAGAATAATCTTGGCCAGTTTTGGCTTGGATTTATTGAAGATCCTCGTCCTGTTCCCGAACCTGTCTATCGTCACCACGTCGATGGCCTTATCCCCAAAAACGTTCCTCTTGGAGGTGAACCTGTTCGCCACTATGATATCTAAATTCTTGTCTTTCAGTTTTTTTAACGCGTTCTTCTCCAGGTTTTCGGTCTCGAGCGCGAAGCCCACAGCCAGAGCCTTCTTCCTCATCCTGCCGACTTCGGCCAGTATATCCGGATTCTCGACCAGCTCGATATTCCTGGCGCCGCTCTTCTTGATCTTGCGCCTGGCGGAATATTTTGGCCGCCAGTCCGCCACAGCCGCCGTCATGATAACGCAGTCGCACTTTTTTATAAACTTCAGAACAGCCGCTCTCATTTCGCTGGCGCTCTCGACGGGGACGAGCTTCACCCCTTTAGGCGCCGGCAATAGCGTGGGGCCGCTGACCAATGTGACGGATAGCCCGCGCCTCTTCGCGGCAGCCGCTATCTCATATCCGAATGTCCCTGTGGAGTAGTTTGATATGTACCTTACCGGATCTATCTTTTCACGGGTGGGGCCCGCTGTGACGAGGATATGTTTTATCACTTTCCGCCTTCGCATTTAACGCTCATTAGACCGAATGCTTCGGCGGATCCGCCGAAGCCCCTCAGTTGGCTGGCCTTCATTGGCGGAGGCGGAGATCATCTTTTTGACTTCTTTGATTATTTCGGGAACGGGCGCGATGTGCCCTATCGCGTCATGGCCGCAAGCCAGGCGCCCTTTTACCGGTCCGACAAAGCGATACCCTATCTTCTCCAGTTTCGCTATGTTGGCCATCACTACCTTATGGTTATACATATTCTCATTCATCGCCGGGGCTATCAGGACCGGCGCTTTGGAAGCGTAGGTAACGCATGTCAAGAGGTCGTCGCATATGCCAGAGGCCAGTTTTCCTATCACGTTTGCCGTGGCCGGGGCTATCAGGACGAGCGATGCTCTCTCAGCCAAAGACGTATGCACCGGGCTCCACTTATCGGCGGGCTCGAACATCCCGGTCAGGACCTTGTTGCCGGAGAGCGTCTGAAGCGTAAGAGGCGTCACGAACTCCACCGCGTCCTTCGTCATTATGACCTGCACGTCGAAGGAATCTTTACGTAAAAGATTCACGATCTCGCAGGCCTTGTAGGCCGCGATGCTCGCCGTGACCCCTACGATCACAGTCTTTTGTGCGGCGCTCATGGTTCGACTCCGCTCACCATGATCCTGAGCAAAGCCATTGTTTGATAGTTGGCTGCGCCGAAGGGTCATTTTTCTTCTCTCACCTTATAAGTTATCTTGTCTTCCATGATCTCTTTCATGGCGATATTCGCCGGCTTGAAGTCTATGGGGGCGTCGACCAGCTTCTGCGCGCCGTCGGCCAGCTCTATCGTCCTGCGGGAGGCGAGTATAACGAGCTTGTAGATACTGTGCGTCTTGTCCAGGAGCTTATCTATTGCGGGGGATTGCATCTTTTTCTCCTTCCAGGATTATTATATCTTTCAGCTTCTTGTAGGCCGCGCTCAGCCTGTCATTGACCACCACGTAGTCGTACTTATCCCTGTACGACACTTCCTGCTTCGCCACTTTAAGCCTGTGCAATATGGCCTTGGGCGTATCCGCCTCCCTCGACTCAAGCCTCTTTTTGAGATCTTCCATCGACGGCGGCATCACAAATATAAGAACGGAATTTTGCGGATAATATTTGCGCACACTCATGGCGCCCTTGACGTCTATGCTCAAAAGAACGCTCCTGCCTTTCCGCAGCTCCTCCTCGACGGCTTTTTTCGGCGTCCCGTAGAGGAAGCCGAAATTCTCTTCGTACTCGAGGAGCTCTTTGGCGTCTATCATGCGGATGAACTCTTCGGCGGATACGAAGAGGTAGTCGGCTCCGTTACGCTCACCGCGCCGGGGAGGCCTCGTCGTTATAGATACGGACTGTTTCAGTTTTAGTTTGTCTTTGAGCAGTCTCTTGCAGAGGGTCGTCTTCCCGCAGCCGGACGGCGCGGAGACTATGAATATCTTGTTCTTGGGTTCTTTCTTAGGCGTCATGGTTCGACTCCGCTCACCATGATCCTGAGCAAGGCTGTTGTTTGGTTGTCGGCCGCGTCGAAGGGTCATTCTATGTTCTTCGCCTGTTCCCGGATTTTTTCGATCTCGCTCTTTATCTCTATGACGTTCCTCGATATCTTGAAATCGCTCGCCTTCGATCCGATCGTATTTATCTCCCTGTGCAGTTCCTGGGCGATAAAGTCTATCTTCTTTCCGGCCTCTCCGTTCACGCCGAGGGTCCTTTTGAAATTAGCGAGGTGGTTCTTGAGCCTGGTGATCTCTTCCGATATGTCGATGTTCTTAGCGAATATGGCCACTTCCATCTCGAGCCTGCCCTTGTCTATCTCGTGGCCGCTGGCGAGATCCTTGACCCTCTTCTCGAATCTCTCCCTGTACTCTTTTACGCTCAGGTGCGAGCTCGATTTTATCTCGGTGAGCATCTTATCTATGGACGAGGCTCTCTTAAAAAAATCTTTATGGAGGGCTTTCCCCTCTTTTTCCCGATCGGAGACTAAGGCCGCCAGCGCCACTGACAGCGCTCTCTCTATCTTAGGCCACAATACCGTCAGGCTCTCCTGTGTTGCCGCGTAGTTTATGACGCCGGGCAGGCTTATGAGCTCTCTCAGGCCGACCGGCTCTTTCAGCTTAAGGGCTCTTTTTAATCCCACTATCCCGGCATAGTAGCTCTTCGCGAGCTTCCTGTTTATCGCTATGACTTCGTCTTTGGCGCCTCTGTTCTCATAAATAATATTGACGTTGACCTTGCCCCTGTTTATCTTCTTCTGCAGTACCGTCTTGATCCTGTCTTCGAAGGGAGCTATCGTCTCGGACAGCTTGAGGCTGGCGTCAAAGAACTTATGGTTAACCGTCTTTAACTCCGCTATGATCTGCCCGCCCGGGAATTTTACCTCGCCCTTCCCGAAACCTGTCATGCTTTTGATCATATCGATCTCCTCAAATTTTCTTCGAAAATTTGATCCTGATCCCGCCTAAAGGCCATAACGAGGCGCGGCGGGAGAAGGATCTCCCATTAAAATTAATTATGCCCAGACACGCGCTTCTATACTCTTCTTCGCAGCTTTGGTAGGGTAAAGGTCCAATATTATTTCTTCGGGGGTGAACCATAATTTTATTTCGCGTTCGGATTCTGTCGGGTTGGCCGAGGCGTGTATGGCGTTCTCGTAAACGCCTTTTGTCGTGATCCTGCCGTAAGCCCCTCTTATGGAAACGGGGTCGGCCTCCTCAGGGTTTGTGGAGCCGCATATATCTCTCACCTTCTGTATCGCGTCCTCACCGTGGTAGACTAAGGCCATCACCTTCTTCTTGTGGTACTCGCCCATGATATACTTCAGCAGGTCTTCAAAAAACGGTTTATCCTTCAGCATTGCATAGTGCTCCTGGGCAAGCTCCCTGGAGACCTTTACGATCCTCGCGCCGACGATATCGAGCTTTGTTTCGGAAAGGCGCGTTAAGATGTTCCCGGTAAGCGACTTCTTCAACCCATCCGGCTTTATTAAGACCAATGTGGCTTGCGCCATATCATCTCCTATGTATTACCATATTATGGGACAGACTTTCTTACGCTGAGCATTATATTTAACTACAAACCGTGGAGTTTGTCAAGGCTAAATGGAAGGGGTCCGGGGGTTTATGCCTTTTTTGGCACAATTATATCCAGTATCCTGTTCAGGTCCTCTGTGGAGTAGTACTCTATGTGGATAGTGCCGCGCTTCTTGCCATGGAATATCTTCACGCGAGTGCCCAGGACTTGCTGGAGCTCCGTTGTTATGCTGTCTAGGTTATGGTCTTGCCTGACCGGTTTCTTTTGCGCTCCTGACTCGGAGCGCCTGCGCTCAACGAGCTTTTCGGTCTCGCGAACTGACAGGCTCTTGCCTATGACAACATTGCAAACCCTGTATTGTTCATTTTCCGTCGGAAGCCCTAAAAGCGCCCTCGCGTGTCCCGCAGTAATCGCTCCTTTCAAAACGTGTTCTTGGATTTTTTGCGGCAGAGCCAAGAGCCTTATCGCGTTTGAAATTGTTGACTTATCCTTGCCCAGCGCCTGTGCGATCTTATCCTGTGTAAAATCAAACTCTGCGGTAAGACGCGCGAAAGCCTTCGCTTCTTCTATGGGGTTCAACTCTTCGCGTTGTATGTTCTCTATGAGCGCTATTTCCAGCATATCTACATCATTGACGTCCCTGACAATGGCCGGTATCTTCTCAAGGTTAAGCATCGCGGCTGCACGAAGACGACGCTCGCCAGCTATCAATTCATAGCCGTCCATGGTCCTCCGAACAAGCACCGGTTGTATTATCCCTTTTTCTTTTATCGATTTAATAAGTTCGTTTAGCTTCTCCTCTTTGAAGTCGACCCTGGGCTGATATTTATTTGTCTTAACCTGGTTCAGAGACAAGCTAATAATCTGTTCGTTCTTACTCGTATCAACAAAAACAACATCTCTTGGCGGTATCAATGCCCCTAAACCCTTGCCCAAAGCTCGCTTTTCCATTATTTAATTTCCCCTTCATTAAGTCATTGCGAGGAGGCCTTTAGGCCGACGAAGCAATCTCATTTTCAGCATTTGAGATTGCTTCGCTCCCTTCGGTCGCTCGCAACGACGAATCTTGTATACTAGCACTTTTCACACCTAACAATTCATTGCAAAAATCTTCGTAT
Source organism: uncultured Planctomycetia bacterium (assembly GCA_964433975.1). GTDB lineage: Bacteria > Omnitrophota > Gorgyraeia > 2-01-FULL-45-10 > 2-01-FULL-45-10 > 2-01-FULL-45-10. The sequence continues at coordinate 4,604 of CAYSSS010000033.1, read as the reverse complement.
TTTTTTGCCGCGATAGAATTCCTGTCATACAACGCTATTGGTTTTCCAAAGCCGGGCGCCTCAGCAAGACGAATGTTTCGAGGGATCACGGTATTGTAAACTTTCGTACCAAAAAACTTCTTCACCTCGTTGATTACTTCATTCGTTAAATTAGTTCTGTAGTCCGCCATCGTTAGAAGCACGCCTTCAACTTCAAGAGCTGGGTTTATATTCTCCTTAACAAGATTTATTGTATTGACTAATTGGCTCAATCCTTCCAGCGCATAGTACTCGCATTGTATCGGAATTATTACCGAATTTGCGGCGGAAAGGGCGTTTATTGTCAAGAGCCCCAATGATGGAGGGCAATCTATAAGAATGTAATCAAAGTCGTTTAAAAGACCGGCTACGGCTTTTTTCAGCTTATGCTCTCTGCCCATCACCCCGACGAGCTCAACCTCGGCGCCTGTAAGATTCAGATTGGATGGGAATAGCGAAAGATTCTCTACCTGTGTGCCGATAAGGACAGATCTTGGATCGGCATCCTCGATCAGTATGTCATATGTGCTTTGTTTGATTGAATGCTTATCGATGCCAAGGCCGCTGGTAGCGTTACCCTGAGGGTCGATATCGACCAGAAGGATCTTTTTGCCTGATAACGCAAGATACGCGGCGAGATTGATAGCGGTGGTCGTTTTGCCGACACCGCCTTTTTGATTGCAGAGCGCTATTACTTTTGCCATATTATTTGCTGTGTATAACGAACGCTCGACTTTGAGAATTTAGCGACGACAACTTCTCCGCTAATACCCTTAATTTATCATAATCGATCTTGCGGTAGTTATCAGATTTATGCATAACCATCTCCCGCCAGGCGTTATATGCTTCGTGCTTTTTTTCACTTTGTATGGGATACCTGTCAAAATGGTCCGCTATAATAAGCAGCTCGCTAACGCGACTCACTTTATATATGACACTGGATCTTGTGTAGCCGCTATTTTTTGTCGGTGCGATGCTTTTGCAATTATAGACATTTCCTACGTAGCGAAAAAACTCCCAGATCTCCTCTATTATTTGCTTATTATCGCTTCTCTGCTTGATGGAAAAGCTTACTCCAAAAGTGCCGCCGGCCCTACTATATGTGAAAGCAGCTTCACCATCACAGAAACCAGTCACATACCAAGGATCTAATGGCGCCATGACAACCTTGAAAGTGTGTCATCTGGAACATTTCCACATGAAATCATTCGTTTAAAATATACACGATAAAACGGTACTTGTCAAGTTTCCGATTACGTCTTTTTTAATATCGCTGATTGTTCGACAATAGTCAAGAGCGTATTGACCACCCAATACAACACCATGCCGGACGGCATATTATAGAAGATGAACCCAAACATTACCGGCATCATGATAAGCATCATCTTCTGCTGCTGTTGTTGCTCTGCGGTAACGGCGCTGCCCATAACCTTGGTCGACACTTTCTGTTGAAATACCATCAGAACGACCATTGCGAGAGGCAATATATTTATGTGATTGCCGATCAATGGTAAAGTGACCGGTAATGGTACGGCGTCTGGCATCGAGAGGTCTTTTATCCATAAGAAGCTGGCGCCTCTTAAATTTATCGATTTAGTAAGAGCCTGATACAGAGCGATAAATATCGGCATCTGCAGTAAAAGCGGCAAACATCCGCCCAGAGGGTTAATATTATACGTTTTATAGAGCCCCATCACTTCTTTATTGAGCTTTTGCGGATTATCCTTAAACTGGGCTTTCAGTTTCTCCATCTGCGGGTGTAGCTCGTGCATCTTCTGCATAGACTGAAAACTCTTGAGCGTAAGAGGGAAGAGCAGGATGTTCAAAAGCACCGACAAAATGATGACCGATAGTCCCCAGCTCTTCACGACGCTGTGCAGGATACCCAGCACAAATAGCAGTGTTTTAGCTATCCATCCGAAGAATCCGTAATTTATCGTCTCTTCGAATTCCATGCCTATCTGCTTGAGCTCTGACAAGGCGCTTGGTCCCGCGTAGAGCAAGTATTTCTGTTCTACGGAGGAATTGCCGGGTATTGTGACGCGCTCCATCTCTATGCCGGCCACAAGATCGTCGCCCGCAGCAATGGTATGAAACTGCTGCTTTGTCTGACCAAACGGCTTCATTATAATAGAGAAATATCTGGTCTTCAACGCAACCCAACTTATTATGCCGGGATTAGTAACTATGCTATTCTTAGGACGCTTGAACCCCACCGTCTTACCGTCAACTTTTGAGGTGACTTCAATGAGCCTCTTGTCTGACATGTTAGGTTCAACAATACCCGCTCCGCTGATGATTTGATAGGTCAACTCTTTTGGCTGGCTCGATGTATTTTTGAAAAACAGTTGCAACTCTATGGTATCATTGAAGTTATTGAGCGTGTATTCCTTTACTATCTGCAGGTCTTTTAGATTTAGCGTATAAATTACTTGATTTGATCTTCTGCTGATGATATAATTTGAGGATTCCAGCGGCAGCACTCCAAAAGAATCTTTTATAGAAAATATGTAACGGCTAGGGTCGCCCTCTTCCACCAGCACCAGGGGTTCGGACGAATTGCGCTTTTTGTGGCCTTTGAGCTCTATCTTCTTTACCGCGCCGCCTATGTTGCTGAAAGTGAATATGCCCCTGTCCGTAGCCACGGCCGACTCCCGCTCATTCTCCGTCGGGATTGACGGCGTAGGGACGAACGACTTAACATCGACCTCTTTTACTATCGCCCTTTCCTGAGGCGGTAAATTTTGAGTCTTTTTCGGCGCGGGGAAGAGGAACTGGAACATCACTATCACTATTATCGATAAGGTAACCGCCGTTATTAATCTCTTTTCCATAGTCTATTGTATCGGGTCGTAGCCGCCTCGCGAAAAGGGGTTACACCTGATCAGCCTCCAAACGCTTTTGATCCCGCCGAATAGAACGCCGTGCTTTTCAACGGCACCTATAGCGTATTCGGAGCAGGAAGGATAAAACCTGCAGCATCTTATGTTCAATGTTGACAGGTACTTACGATAAAACTTAAGTAGTGAGATGGTTAAAGTTTTCATAGGATTATGCCCGACTGTTTACTTAGATCGAGGAATGCTCGCTGTGCGTCAATATAAGAAAAGTTCTCTTTCGCGTCTCTTCTTACCACAAAAACTATATCGAAGCCCCTCTTCAGGATCTTTTTGTTCCTTCTGTAGGCTTCGCGGAAGAGTCTCTTTATGCGATTGCGCCTGACGGCTCTCTTTATGCTCCTGGCGCTTATTGAAAAACCGACCCGATTCGTTAACGCGCCGTTGGGCAGCAATCTTAGTACGACGAAACCTGATTTGTAAGAGCGCCCGAGCTTGTAAACCTTCCTGAAGTCCCCCGTCTTGATAAGACGTTCTTCTTTACCGAATTTTTCCGACGCCGGCCGCCCACCGACGGCAATAGGAGAATCTCCGCGTGCAGAGTCGGGTGTGTGCGAGGTTTCGCCGGGGATCATACGGTGAGCTTATGACGGCCCTTCTGTCTTCTTCTCTTCAAAATGGCGCGTCCGTGACGGGTCTGCATTCTGGCCCTGAAACCGTGCTTTCTCTTCCTCTTGATATTAGAGCCGCTCTTTAAAGTATACTTCATCTTGTTCTCCTGTAATGTTGTCCGCTGATCCTTCGGCAAGCTCAGGATCTACACTGCGCCTGTCGAAGTGTGATTATACCACAGAGAGTTTGTTAGTCAACATTTTAATTAATGCTTGCAATTGCAAATAGTTTTGATTATAATGTTGCCTGCTGTTAATATATGCTGTGCACAACCTGTGAATAACCTATGTATTCTCCTGGAAAAGTAAAAAATGGCCCAAAATGACCCTTCCGTATGGCTGAGGGCCCGGGAATTGATAAAGAAAGAGCTCGATAACGACCAGGCCTTCAATATCTGGTTCGGGCCGGTCAATTTCCACTCCATATCGGAAGAGACCCTGACGCTTGAGATCCCCAATAAATTATTTCAGGACATCCTTCTTGACCGTTATACAGCCGTACTGAATTCGAACGTCTCCAAGGCCTGCGGGAAAGAGATGAGGATCGAGTTCGCCATGCAGGAATCCTCCGACACGCCCAGCGCCAAACAAACTTCCGACGCTGTCGCCAAAGATAAGGCCCAGGCAAAGACGTTCTGGCCGTTCGGCCGCGACAAGCAGGACGCCGGCAAAGAGATCGGCCTGAGCGCGAGATACACTTTCGATACTTTCGTAATAGGCCCGAGCAACAGGTTCGCCCACGCCGCGGCTTCCGCCGTTTGCGATTCGCCGGCCAAAGCCTATAACCCGCTCTTCATCTACGGCGGCGTCGGCCTCGGCAAGACCCACCTGATGCATTCGATCGGGCACAAGATCATACAGCGGCTTCCGAAGGCGAAGATACTCTATATCTCCAGCGAAGAGTTCACCAACCAGCTCATCGGCGCCATACAGAACAGATCGATGACAAAGTTCAGGGAGAAATACCGGCACGTTGACATACTGCTCATAGATGATATACAATTCATAGCCGGCAAAGAGGCGACGCAGGAAGAGTTCTTTCACACGTTCAACACATTATATGACGCGCATAAGCAGA
>CAYSSS010000032.1:0-17289 GCA_964433975.1 uncultured Planctomycetia bacterium | reverse complement strand
CCTTGGATATGGCCACGGTCATGCCTCGATCCTTGAAAGACCCGGTAGGATTCAACCCCTCATATTTAAGATATACATCCACGCCACGGCCCACCATGGCGCTTATGTGACAGGCGTATATTAAAGGAGTATTGCCTTCATTCAGGCTTATCACCGGGGTTTTCGCCGAAACCGGAAGATAACTAGAGTATTCGCTTATTAAACCTTTCCACATATCAGCTTTCCATCCTGATCTTGACGGTCTTCTTCTTTATGGCGTCGAGAGCGTCTATCTGTTTAAGCGCCTTCGCCATATTCAGTTCGAGCGCTTCGTGAGTCATCATGACTATCGGCACTACATTGGAGTTGGTCTTCTCTTTTTGTGTAACGCTCGCTATGCTTATATTATACTTGCCCAGGATCCCGGATATCTTCGCCAGAACACCCGGCCTGTCTATCGCAGAGAATCTGATATAGAATCTCGTCTTTATATCCGATATATCCTTTATCTTTTTAACGTCTTTTCTGAATGCCATACTCCCGGTAACCTTGCCGCAGCAGGAGATCTGCTTGGCGATATCTATGATGTCGCTAACCACGGCGCTTGAAGTCGCGAGCGCGCCGGCCCCCTGGCCGTAAAACAGATTCTCTCCAATAAGATCGCCCTTGACAAATATAGCGTTGTACGCGCCGCCGACCTTTGCCAGCAGGTGGCTCTCCGGGATCATCGTAGGATGGACCCTGAGCTCTACCGAATCCCCGGACCTCTTCGCTATCGCGAGAAGTTTAACGGCATAACCCAGTTCCTTGGCATACTGTATGTCTCCGGGCTCAATATCTGTGATACCCTCAGTGTAAATATCGGAAGGCCTGGCCTGTACTCCGAATGCCAGAAGGGCAAGTATACTCAACTTATGGCTCGAATCCAGCCCGCTTATGTCAAGATGCGGATCCTGCTCGGCATATCCCTTATCCTGGGATATCTTTAACGCATCCTTGAAACTCACCGCACCTTCGGCCATCCTGCTCAATATGAAGTTGCTCGTACCGTTCACGATCCCGTAGACCAGATCGAACTTGTTGGCCACGAACCCGTCTTTAAGAGATTTTATGATAGGTATGCCACCCCCGACACTCGCCTCAAAAGCGACATTAAGCGCCAGCGAGTTGGCCAGGCTGAATATTTCTCTACCCGCTACTGCAAGAAGAGCTTTATTCGCGGTAACGACATGTTTTCCGCTCCTCAAGGACTCGAGTATTACATCCTTGGCGGGCCGTATACCTCCCATAAGCTCGACCACAATATGTATTTTAGGGTCATATAGAACCTTGCTGAGAGACCTGGTCAGAATGGATTTGCTGACATCGACAGGGCGTTTCGACTTGATATCCTTATCGCATATCCGCACAATAGTTACATCCACTCCGCTCTTCTCTTTTAGAAATGCTCTCTTTGACCTGAGCGCTTTCACTACGCCGCTACCGATCTTTCCGAATCCTATCAGGCCAACATTTATCTTTTTCATTTTTGAACCTTCATTTACGGTACAGGCAAAAAATTCGTGGCCCGCCTTCGCAATCAGCACGTAATAGGTTAGGTGCTTCGGCGGGTCCATCCGCCGAAGCATTCTGTCTTTTACGCCCTGAATGCGAAGGCGGATGGTCGGGACGGGCGGATTTGAACCGCCGACCCCTTGCACCCCAAGCAAGTGCTCTAGCCGGGCTGAGCCACGTCCCGAAAGCGCAGATTCTTTTGCCGCTACCTTTTAATAAAAACCCTCTTCTCTGGGCGAGCGAGTCATCAGGTCATGGACTCCTCTCTTGGGATCCTTATTCTCGTATAAGACCTTATATATCTCGGTTATTATCGGCATCTCAGCATTATGCCTTTTCGCCAGCTCATATGCCGATTCCGTGGTCGCTACGCCTTCTACCACCATCTCAGTTTCTTTCAGGGCATCTTTTAAAGACTTTCCCTTGCCTATCTCCTCTCCGAAATGATGGTTCCTGCTATATTTGCTTATGCATGTCGTGGTCAGGTCACCAAGGCCGCTCAATCCGTAAAAAGTATCTTTCTTTGCGCCCATGGCAACTCCAAGGCGGGCCATCTCGATCAGGCCGCGCGTAAGAAGAGCTGCTTTGGCGTTCGTGCCGAAGCCGAGTGAATCCGAAATGCCCGCCGCAATAGCTATGATATTCTTCAGCGATCCCCCGAGCTCCACTCCTGTAACATCGCTATTCGTGTATACCCTGAAGCGGTCCGTTATGAATACATCCTGGACCATTTTTGCAAGTACCACATTACCCGAAGAAGCCACCAGTGTCGTAGGGCTTCCCTGCGCCACTTCTTGCGCGATCGAAGGCCCGGAAAGAACGCATACATCTATATCGCCCAGAATTTCACGCACTATCTCCGACATTCGCTTAAGAGTCTTGTTCTCTATACCTTTGGTGACGCTCACGAATACTTTGCCGGACAATTTATAGGGTGTAAATCTCGCCAGGACACCTCTCATGTACTGCGAGGGGACAGCCAGTACGATTATCTCCCTGTCATCTATCGCTTCATCCAGAGACGCTGTTATATTAACTTCGTGGGGTATCTTTACCCCGGGCAGAAATTTTTCGCTAACCCTTTTAGCTTTAACCATTTCCACGTATTCGGGAAAGGCGCCCCAGAGGGTGACATCGTGTCCCTTGCCGGAGAGCAATATAGCAAGGGTCGTACCCCATCCCCCATCACCTATAATCGATATATTCCTCATCTTCAGCATGATAAGCTCATTAATATATCATACGCGTCGCGTCTTAGTCAATCTCTTCGACCGCATCGCTCTTCACCCAGGCCAGCTTGCCATCGAGCCTCCTGACGCGCCTCCATCCGTTCCTGGTATTGAGCACAAGCACCTCCTGCCCCTCTTTCAGCACAAAATAGTTATTAGATTTATCGATAGGTTCGTACTTACACTCGGCTTCTTTGACAACCACTACGCCATGGTTAAGCATCTCTTCGTCATAATATCTGATGCTAAACGCTCCTAGGGTCAAGGTGAACCCTATGAGCACGGGGTAAAATAGAATGGTCATCCTGCGCTTGAAGACCGGACTTATGGTGCCCGTCAAGAGCATTGCTATGAGCATTAGGTACAAGATCACTAATAAGACGGAGACGATATTCAGGCTATACTCCCTGAAAGGGAATTTGAAGAGCCACGCTATCTTGTTCCGGGGCATGGCCCGAAGAGCTGAATCCTCGGTCAGCGATTCGGCATATGCGAGATTTGACTTAAGGTCTCCATCTCCCGGCATGAGCCTTTGGGCTTTTTTGTATGCGAGTATTGCATAACCTATCTTGCCCACCTTGAAGAATGTATCACCGATGTTGAAATAGAGCGGACCGCTTTCGGCGCCAATAGCCAGTATCTTTGCGTACTCCTCCGAAGCCTTCTCATACTCCCTCTGCTCGTAGAGCGAGTTGGCCTTGTAGAAGAGGCTCTGCGGGTCCTGTGAATCTTCGGCTGAAAAGACAAAGCTGGCTGGTAGAACCAGCAGTATCCAAATTATAGCTATCTTCTTCATATCTTAGATCTCTCCAGTTCCCGTATTATCTCTTCGAGCTCCTTCATGTCGTCCCTCATCAATAGCATGTCGGCATTTATGGATGCGAATTTTGCCCGGTCACATACGCCGAATATATTCTTTATCTTATTCAGGACAGCCTCGTCTACCCCTCTCGACCTAAGTACAGGCTCCACGGTATCGAAGGTCAACCCGGCCACCGGTATATAGAACCTGCCTCCAAGATAATCCTGCATCGTCTTGAAGAGCGTCTCGTAGAAGCCTTTTGAGTCGTTAGATTTCAGGCGGTGCTTCAGTTCTAAAGATTCCCTGCGCATATTCTTAAAGGCTTCCGTCCTGTGCGCATATTTGGTATCCCGCCTCAGGCGGTCCTGCTTGGCATATATCAGGTACGCCGCCGCCAGAATCAACATGGGTAATAGAAAGCTCAACAAGAAGAATAGCCTGTTATAGACCTCGGAGTCTTTTGTTTGAACGCTGCCCATCGACTCCTTTATATATAAGATGTCGCCCTGGGGCTGAGAATCCTCCCTCTTCTCTTCCGAACGGGAGTCAAAGTTTACGGACGTCGCCGGAGGCAGATGAGGCGATTGTCCTATTACTTGTGCCGGTGACTCGGCTACCTTCTCCACCTGCAGAGGTGTGGGTTCCTGAGTTATGGTCTTATATATCTTCTTCTGGGGATCGAAGTAGGTGAATACAGATTTGGGGGTCTGGTAAACTTTATCGGACTCAGGGATCAGGACCTGCCTGAACGTTTTCCTGCGGGGCTCCGTCTTTATCTGCGGTTCATACACCCTGAAGCCTTCCGTATTCTCTAATTTAGGGATTATCACGGTATTAAAATTACCCGTTCCGTTGATCTCCATCCTCAGCGTCACCGGGTCTCCGACCTTAACCTTTTTGGGGCCGGCTGAATATATAAACTGGTAGTCGCCTACGGCCCCGGAGAAATCTTCGGGCCGACCCTCCTGCGGAAGCGCTAAAAGCGTAAGATCGATCTCATCGGATTTTAGCTCTACCGGATAACGTTCATACCTTGTAAAGAAATCTTCGAAATACGGATCTCTCATACCCCTGTCGTTGAGGAAGTCGTCGTCCAGCGCCGACATGTTGCGCACCCTCTTCTTTACGGCAAGATTGCATTTGAGCGTCGCCGGGCCAAGCTTATAATCTCCCGCCCTGGTGCCGAAGATGGTGGTCCTGAACTCCAGCACGTCATACAGTAACCCGCCCATGCGCTCGCGGTACTGTTTCGGCTCCTCGAATTGTGCCTTTGAGAAACCTTCCTGGTTGAAAGTTGGGAGCTGTATGTCGCTCACATTCATCCTGTTGACATAAACTTTAATCGTGACCGGCACGATCTCGTTTATATATGCTTTAGCCTTATCGGCCTTGAGAGTTAAAAACAACCTGTCCTTTATATCCAGTGAATCAATGATATCCTCTTCAGCTGCCCTCTTAACGGGTTCAGGCCTGACCCTCTCCTCCGTCACCGTAAGGAATGCTATGCTTGACGTATAGGTATTGCCGTCATACTTAAAAGCGAAAGGGCCGAACTGGAACTTGCCCAGTCTCAACGGCTGTACCTTATACATGTGGGTTATCGAGTTCGACACGGTACCGTTTATGACGGTCATCATGGTCGACGGGCCAAGATACCGGACTTCACACCCGTCAATATTTCCTATATCCGGCGCCGGGACATTCTGCGAGCCGTAGAAAGTAAGCCCAAGCTGGGCACTCTCTCCTATGGCAACGGTCTTCTTGTCTATGCCCGCCTCGAATTTAATATCTTCGGCAACTGCAGGTGACACAAAGACCGAGAATAATAGTAGTAAAAGTATCGTTCTTTTCATATCTCTATCTCATAAAATCGCATATAGAGCCTCATCACCAATCTTTGTCCGGTTCCGGCATCGGCACCTGTTTCCTGCGCATCCTGATAGACTGGGCGGTGGCCTCTTCTCCTCTGTAGCCCTCGAGAAGCATCTTAGCCTCTTCTTCCGTCATCTCTCTCTGCTCGGGCTCGCCCTCTTCGTAAAATTGCAGCGCCTGGCCCTCCTTATCCTGATCCTGCCCTTGCGGCTTTGGCCCGGCACCTTCCTGCTCTTCCTGCCGCTTCTTCTCCTCCTGCTCTTTCTTCTCTTCCTGCCGCTTCTCTTCTTCCTGCTTTTTCTCTTCTTCCTGCCGCTTCTCTTCTTCCTGCTGTTTTTGCTCTTCCCGATCCTTCTCTTCCTGGCTCTTAGACTGTTGCTCGTCCTGTTGAGATTTTTTCTCTTCCTCTTTATTTTGATCTGCCTGCTGCTTTTCCTCGCCTTTCTTCTGGTCCTGCCGCTTCTTATCTTGATTTTGCTCTTTTTGATCTTGTTGCTTTTTTTGATCTTGTTGCTCTTTGTCCTTCTGATCCTTATTATTTTGGTTACCCTGCCCGCCCTGGTCTTTCTTATTCGGGTCTTTCTTATTATCTTTATCCTTTTGATTTTTATCCTCTTTATCCTGCTTCTGATCCTTCTTCTTATCCTTCTCTTCTTTTTCTTTGAGGCTCATCAGCTTCTGATCGACAAACTCATAGTTGAACTTAGAATCTCTGTCATTGGGATCAAGGTCTATAGCGCGCTTATAGAACTGTAAAGCAGCTTCATAGGACTCCTTTGCCTTATTTGTATCGGATGCGGCCCGTTCCGCACCTATTTTATAATTGGAATTCCCTATATTGTAATCCGCATCCGCCAATATCCGGGCGTCTCCCTGGGCAATAGCTTTATTGTACGAATCTATAGCCGCGTTATAAGAGCCCTTCCTATACAGGGCATCGCCCTTATTGAACCTGAGCATACTATTATCTGGCTTTCTGTCAAGGGCGCTATCATATACTTTTATCGCTTCATTGTACTTCTTAGCATTATACAACATATTGCCCTCTTTTACATCCCGGGCGGTGGACGCAAATAGCTTTTCCGATCCAATCACGAGCATCATGGCCGTTATGATCAAAACTTTCCTGGGAATCATCGCTTCCTGTCCGAAATAAGCGGCTCCAATAAAAGGAGGGCGACCGCTATCCCGAGAAATATCTGGTAACGCTCCTGGTAATGCTTCTTCATCTTCGCCTCGATATCCCTCTTCTCCAGCTTCGATATGCTCTTGTCGTAAAGAAGGGTCAATCCGAAGTCACTTGGCGTGGCCCTTACATAGCTGCCTCCTGTGGCCACGGCTATCTTTTTCAAAAGGTCTTCGTTTAGTCGCGTCTTGATCACCTGGCCGGCTTTGTCAGCAAGATACCCTCTTTCACCGCGTTCATCTATCGAGGGAATAAGATCGCCCTCAGCGGTGCCCACTCCTACGCAATATATACGGATGCCAGCCTGCGCGGCTTCGCTTGCCGCTTTTATGGCATCGCCTTCAAGCTCCTCGCCGTCGGTAATTAGAATGAATACTTTAAACTTTTTGTCGGCGCCCTTCAGTATATCTATAGCATCCTTTATGGCGCTTGCGATCGAGGTGCCTGGCCTGGGTATCGTTTCGGTATTAAGATCATCCAACGTCAGCAGGAAGCCGTTATAATCTATCGTAAGCGGGCATTGCAGAAACGAGGTCCCGGAGAATGCTATTAAACCGATCCTGTCGCCGCTTAATTTTCTCATCAGGTCTTTGACCGCGTACTTTGTGCGCTCCAGCCTCGTCGGCCTCATATCCCTGGCAAGCATGCTCCTGGAAACGTCTATGCCTATCAAGATATCCAATCCTGTCCTCTTGACCTCCTGCCACTCAAAACCCCACTGTGGCTGCGCAAGGGCGAATACGCAGAGTAGTAACGCCAGGCCCGCCAGTGCCATCTTCAAGATTTTGCGCGCTGCGCTAAAATGAGGGGCGATGCCTTCTATCATCTGCTTTTCCGCAAAACGTTCCATAAGAGTACGACGTCTTTTCACGACCCATACATAGAAGAGCGCCAGGAAAAGACCGGAAAATATAAGGACTGAGATATATCGCGGATCCGCGTAGTTCATATTATGGAACCTTTAAGAATACCGTATTCGATAACAATATCCCTATAGCGAGCAGTATGGTGCCCGGTATAAGGAAATATGGGAAGAGTTCGCTGTACTCCCTGTATCCAAAATGTTCAATATTCGATTTTTCGAGCCTGTTGATCTCGTCATATATGTTCCTGAGTTTTTCCGTATCGGTCGCAAGATAATATTTTCCGCCCGTCTTATCGGCTATATTCCTCAACGACTCCTCATCTATCTCTATAGGTATATTCCTGTAGACGGTCCTGCCGTAATAATCCTTCATAGGATACGGCGATAGCCCCTTCGTGCCTACGGCTATAGCGTATATCTTTATCTTCAGGGCCTTGGCCGCTTCAGCGGCCACCAAGGGCGAGATATTACCGGCGTTATTCACGCCATCGGTAAGCAGGATTATGATCTTGCTCTTTGTCTTGCTGTTCTTGAGTCTGTTTATAGAACTCGCTATGGAGGAGCCTACCGCAGTGGCGTCCTCTATCATGCCTACCCTAACCCTGTCGAGATTCTCATTGAGCCAGGCATAATCCGTGGTAAGCGGGCATACGGTGTAGGCCCGGGCGGCAAATGCGACCATGCCGATCCTGTCGTCCTTTCTCTTTCTTATAAAATCTTTTACGACTTCGCGAACAAGATCAAACCTGTTTATCCTTTTAAACCCCAGCATGAAGTCCTCGGCGAGCATGCTCGTCGATGTGTCGACAACCAATACTATATCCACCCCCTCCGACACGGTCTTTGAACTGTCGAGGATGGCTTGCGGGCGACCAAGCGCTATTATCATAAGAGCTATGGCTGTTATCCTTAAGATGATCAGAGACTTGCCTAAGCGCACTCTCGCGGTCGGCTTAAGATCTTTTAATAGGTCTTCCGACGAAAAGATGAAGCTCGACCCCTTACGCCTCCTTCTCTCGACCACAAGCACTATTGGCAGCAGCAATAATAGCCAGAATATAACAGGATCTTTGAAGAGGAACATAGCTTAGCCTTTAGTCTCTTTCTTCATATAGATATCCTTCGACTCCGCGATAAATTTTTTTGCGGTAATGAATACGCTCTCTATATCTTTCCTCGCAGGCTTGTGTTTCGCGAATTTAACAAGGTCGCATGCCTCCATAAAGACGGCCAACAGATCCTTATGGGCGGTCTGTAATTTTGACGAGCCGCTCAAAGAGATCAAAAACTCCTGCGTAGTCATCTCGGACGCCTTCAAAGAGAATACGCTCTCTATATACCGTCTAACGGCATCCGATATTCTCACGTAATAATCTTTTACTTCGCCACCGGAAGCAAACTTTTTGCTGGCGGCCTCCATCTCTTCAAGGGCTATCTCATGAGGAAATTTCGGAGGAGCCTTCTTGAATATCAACTTCAATACGAGCTTGATAATGATCCAGAGCGCGACCGATGCCGCCACGATCAAGATTAGAAGCCTTGGCCAACTGAATGGATATAAAACGCCTTTTATATCCCTTATGTCAGTCAACTTTTGGCCTCTAGGCAGAACGGTCTCCACCGTAAACGCAAGTTCGCCTGTCTTTAGATTTTTCCAAGAACCTTCACCTTTCTCTCTATACTTGATTTCTATCGACGGGACCATTCTCTTGCCGACATAGTAAGATGTTATGTCGAGCCAGTTTACATAAGAGCGCTTTCCGAATATAGACTTCTTGATCGACCTGCCGTGGTCCTTGATCTCGCAGTCCCCTATTCTTGTGAAATCATTAAGCTGGGGGAACTCTATCTCGAGGTCGCCAGCGGATACGATCTCGGCTCTATAGCGTATCCTGTCCCCTACAAAGATCCTCTTCCTGTTTATGCTCGCTTTAATTGACGGCTCGGGCGCTTCTTCGGCCATGGCTAAGGCCGAGATCCCAAGAAAGACGATTAAAAAAAATAGCCTGGCGGCATATCTCATATCCGCTTCTTTCTCATTTTGAAAAATTTTATAAAAGCCTCTATATATGATCCGTCCGTGCTTATATCTATGTGGTCCACCCCGACCGAGCCGAAAATTTCAGCACGCTCGTCATGGACCGAGCGGGCCTTTTTGACGTATCCCGACCTCACTTTTTCGCTGGAAGTATCGATCGTAAAAGACCTGCCGGTCTCAGCATCAACCAGCTCCAATATTCCGGCGTTGGGAAGCTCTACCTCTCTCGGGTCCGTGATCGTGATGGCTACCACGTCGTGCTTCTTATTGGCTATTGAAAGCGGTTTTTTAAAATCCTTTGCCAGGAAGTCTGATATCACGAATGTAACGGCCCGCCTGGCAACCACGCTATCGAGATACCTAAGAGCGCTGGCTATGTCCGTGCCCTTGCCTTTCGGGGTAAAATAGAGAGCTTCTCTCACGACCCTCAGGACGTGATGCAGGCCTTTCCTGGGAGGTACGAACTTTTCAATCCTGTCGGTAAATATAATCAGGCCGACGCGGTCGTTATTCTGGATAGCGGCAAAGGCAAGCACTGCCGAGACCTCGGCGGCGAGCTCTTTCTTATAACGCTTCGCGGTGCCGAAACTTGATGAGCTGGACGCGTCCAGCAGTATCATCACGGTGAGCTGGCGCTCTTCGACAAACTTCTTAATGAACGGATGGCCCATCCTGGCGGTGACATTCCAGTCTATGGTTCGTATCTCGTCACCCGGCTGGTACTCCCTGACCTCGTCGAACTCGATCCCGCGCCCTTTGAAGACACTCTCATACTGGCCGGACAAAAAGTCCGTAACGAGCTTCGAGGTCGTTATCTCAATACGGCGTATCTTGCGTAGAACTTCCTTTGGAAGCATATTACGGGACTCTTACTTCCTCAAATATGCGCTTTATGACATCTTCGGACGTCTTGTCCTCGGCTTCCGCTTCGTAGCTGACGATCAGGCGGTGCCTCAAGACATCGAGGCCTATAGTCTTTATATCCTGCGGAACAACATAGCCGCGCCCTTGCAGGAATGCATAGGATTTTGCCGCCACAGACAGATATATGCTTGCTCTCGGAGACGCGCCGTACTGTATCAAGCCTACCAGGTCCTTGATCTTATAGGCACCTGGGTCTCTCGTAGCGAATACTATATCTATGATATACTTCTCTATCCTCTCGTCGATGTATATCTCATCGACAACTTTCCTTGCCTTCAGTATATCTTCCGGGCTTACAACTGGCGAGACCGCTATCTTTTTATCGGTCATGGCCATGCGTTTCATGATCTTCAACTCTTCTTCTTTGTTCGGATATTCTATCTTCAGCTTCAGCATAAAACGGTCTACCTGCGCCTCCGGCAGAGGATAGGTGCCTTCGTGTTCTATAGGGTTCTGCGTGGCAAGCACAAGGAACGGTTCGTCAAGCTTGTATGTGCTCTCGCCTATGGTAACCTGTCTCTCCTGCATCGCCTCCAATAGAGCGCTCTGCACCTTCGCGGGAGCCCTGTTTATTTCGTCGGCCAGTATTATGTTGGAGAATATAGGGCCCTTCTTTGTTGTAAACGCTCCATCCTTGGGACTGTAGATGAGCGTCCCTATCAGGTCGGCCGGTAAGAGATCCGGAGTAAACTGTATCCTCTGGAATTTGGTCTTTATCGCCTGAGCCAGGACTTTTACGGACATCGTCTTAGCGAGTCCCGGCACTCCCTCTATGAGGATATGTCCGTTGGCGAGCAGGCCCACCAGGAGCCTCTCCAAAAGATATTTCTGTCCTACGATAACCTTCTCCATTTCGTTCATCAACTTGGGAACGAAGACGCTCTCTTTCTTGACCTTCTCGTTTATAACCTCTACAGTCATTTCCGGCATAGCTCCTCCTGGTTTCAGCTTTAAGCTGTAAGCCTTAAGCTTTAATGTTAAATGCTGCCCACATCTTTACTTAAGTCCCTCAACTGTAAATTCATCACTTTAAGAAGCACGACCTTATCCAGATACTCAAGACTCAGGGGTTTCGTGATATAATCATCCGCCCCCAGCTCTTTAGCTTTTTTCATCACGTCGTCGTCTTTGACGCCTGTAACCATGATGATGACGGCCTCCTTATCGATCTGGCGTATCTTTTCTAGCGTCTCTATACCGTCCATGCCGCGCATCTTTACATCCAGGAGAATGATGCGCGGCCGCTCCCTCTTAACGATCTCGATCGCCTCTTTACCGTTAAGCGCATTTAAGACCTCAAAATTGCGCGCGGTAAAGAACTCGTAAAAAAAAGAGTCGATGCCCATCTGGTCATCGACTGTCAATATTTTGCAGATCGGTTTCTTTTTATCAGCCATAAATATCCTATTAAATACCTTTACTTCACCACTTACAAAAATCGTAACATGGCCGCGCCATGAACCCGAACAAAAAATTCTTAAGAAATTTTTGTGAGTGGTTCATGGAGCGGGTGAACGGAATCGAACCGTCGTAACTAGCTTGGAAGGCTAGCGCTCTACCATTGAGCTACACCCGCTTGTATTCAATATACTCTACCATTGCCCCGCCACGTCAAGCCTTTAGCTATGAGGCGGGGTCCCGCCCCGTTCGTTTAATTGCCATGGCGGGAAGCTACACCCGCCCTGACCATATTGACCATGATAATATCATTATATGGATACAGGGTCAATGAATTTTTGGACGGTTCTCTTGCCCGGGAGGTAAAAAAAGACCTTAGGGGTTCTTTTCTGCCAGCGCCGCAGCTATCCTTAGCCGCAAAATCTCTAAATCTATGGGCTTGGCAAGATAGTCCGCAGCTTTTAAGGAGAGCGCTCTATTCTTTACATCGTCGTCATCAAAGCCGGTAAGAATGATGACCGGGATAGGGGCTGTTTTTTCGTCAGATTTCAGCTTCTCCAGTATGTTCAGGCCGTTCATGGCCGGCATGCGTATGTCCAACAAGATAAGTTCCGGCATCATTTTTTGCGCCGAAATAATGCCGTTATACCCATCGGGCACTATCCTGACTTCATATCCGCAGATATCTTTCAAAAACTTATTGATCAACGAAGTAAACTCTCTGTCATTGTCAATTACAAGTATGGACTTCTTCCCTTCCATCATTCCTCCGTCATCATCTCGTGTATTTATCCACTATCTCACCTATTACTTTCAAGTCTATCGGCTTCTCCAGGTACTTGTCCGCTCCCAGCGAAGTGCAAAAGTCCCTGGTCACGCCCGGATAACCAGTCAGGATTATGACCTTCGCTTTGTTATGGGTCTCCCTCATATACTTCAGGATCTCTATACCAGTCATCTCCGGCATATTTATGTCCAGGAAGATGATGCCATAGTCCTGAGATTTTATTAATTCCAGCGCGGCTTTGCCGTCCAGTGCATGGTCCGCGTCAAAGCCCTTGTATTTCAAATATCTCTTCAGTATATTTACTACACCTATTTCGTCTTCGCAGATAAGTATCTTCATAATAGCAACTCCTTCCCAAGCGGCAGCAACACAGTGGCTGTGGTGCCTTTGTTTAATTGGCTTTCGAATTTTAGTTCTCCGTTATGAGCCTTTAGGATACCGTAACATATCGATAACCCCAGGCCCGTACCTTCCGGTTTGGTTGTAAAGAAAGGTTCGAGAATATTGCGCTTAACATCTTCGGACATTCCCGTACCGTTATCCTTGAAATCTATTTTCATCTGATCGCTCTCCAGAGAGGCGGTTATGGTGATCATGCCCCCTTCCGGCATAGCGTCTTTAGCGTTGTTTAATAGATTCATGACGACCTCCTGAAATTGCTGCTCATCTATCGATACGAGAGGAGGGTTCTTCATATATTTTCGTTTTATCTCCACACCGGCCGTTTTGAATTGATTCTCAATTATGTTCATCACCGTCTCTAAACTATTGCATATATTTGTTTCTTTTACTTCGCCCTTGCTCGGCTTGGCGAACCTCAATACTCGCCTGATAATATCCTTCGCCTTCTGACACTCTTTCATGATCAGCTCCATAGTCTTCTTTGTCTCGGCGCTTAGCTTTTCCGATATGAGAGAAAGCTGTGCGTTGCCGGAAATGATCATGAGCGGGTTGTTGATCTCGTGAGATATCTCAGAGATCAGTTTGCCCAGCGAAGCCATCTTTTCAGACTGTATAAGCATATTTTGCGAAAGCTTCAGCTCCTCGATGCTTCGAGCCAACTCCACCGCCTTCTTAAGGAGATTATTATTCGCAACGGCCTGTTGTATGACAAAGGCTGTAGTGGTGCTGAAACTATCCAGTATCGCGTCTTCGGCCGGTGATATAGGGTGTTTGGAAAAGAGAGCCAGAACACCGATAAGATCCTGGGTCTGAGCGCGGAGCTGATAGCCAGCGAATGATACAAGTCCGGGCTCCCGCGCCCATTTGTGGTCATGCACCATGGGATCGCTTGGCACATCGTTCGTCATATACTTATGTTCTTCGCCCGCGGCGATACGCCCGATCTCGTAACAACCAAAGGGGACCCTGGAGTGCTCTCTACCGTCGGTATGGGTATAGCGGCCTGAGCTCGCCACCAGATGCAGGCACTTATCCCTGTAGCGGCACAAGTGCTCACCCTCCTTGACTTCGGCATGCATACAGCCCTGTCCGCATCGATCCCCCGGCTGTATAAGCCATATTCGACAGAAATCCGCGCCAAATATGGTCGTGATCCCGTCGGTTATCATCTTGAGCTTCTTCTCAAGCATAACCGGCGCAAGAAGCGATTGCTGCAGAGCGCTGACCTCCTGCTGCCATATCAGCGTCCTCTCGCGCTCTGTCTCCACCCGCTTACGTTCGGCGATCTCCTTATTAAGGTCATATATCGACGTGGTGGTCTTCTTTAAATTTTGCGCCATCGTATCAAATGCCTGCGATAGCTGCCCAACCTCGTCATTTGAAGCAAGGCCGATCTTATAATCTAAATTTCCGGAGCCTATTATCTTCGCTCCTTTGCGTAATTTATCGATCGGACCGGCTATGGACTTCGCGATAATTAAAGCGGTCACTATGATCGAAAGAACTGTCATAATTAAAGTACCTAAGAGTATGCTGCGAAGCCTATCGACAGGCAGGAAGGCTTCTCCCTCACTGATCTTTGCCACAAGCCCCCACCCCAGTGACTTAATAGGCCGCCACACAGATAGAACTGCCTGTTCGCGGTAATCGATGGACCTGCCAGAACCGCTCTCACCCGATATCGCCCTTTGTATCGGCAAAAAATTCATCTTACTTGAAGGCACTACGTTTTCAAAAACGGCGGCCGCTTCATACCTTCGCGGACTTAAAAACAGGACTTCACTATTCGACGTTTCCCTGCCGCATATTATCTCGCCGCTATCTCCTAAGCGCACATCGCTATTTAAGCGGTCGAAGAGCCCCTTCATGTCAAACTTCATTTGAATCAACCCGATAACCTCATCTGCCTTGCCATAGGCCAGACCGGTCATGCAATATGTAAAAGTATTATCTTTGCCGCGGCTCTCACTGGCGTCATAAATAAAGATGCCGCTTTTCGCCCTCTGGAAGAGGTCGTCCTTGTCCTCCATGTATCTGTTAAGTTCGGGGTCGAGTCCGGGTTTAGAGACATAGATAACTTTGCCCCGCATATCCACAAGCCTGATATCCTCGTATTTAAATGCGATCTGGAACACGGCCAGCTGGGCATCGATCGCCTTCTTGGCCTCAAGGTAGTAACGGTTCAATTGATCCCTGCTGAATTGATCCAGGACGGAAAAGGTAGTTTTGTACACGTTTTGGCTTTGCAGGACCTTCATGTCGGATCTTCGCGCGTCGATGAATGCTACGATCTCATCTACTCCATTATCTGCTACGCTGCTCAGATTAGAGATGATCGTTTTTTCAAGGCTATCCTTGGCGTTATAGAAACCGATGACGCCGATGAAGAGAGTGGGGACTACGCTCAATATCAGGAAGGCTATAATCAGCTTGTTATATATGCGCATATCAGGCTCTTATCTTCGGTATAGATACGGGTTGCGCAATTTTCGAGCAATAAAATAGATCCTCGAACTGAAATATTAATGCTGGTGGTGAGGGTTTGCACCGAACTTTACTCTAACTATCTCCCCGCACCGTATTCCGTTAATACTGCCTGATCGTGCAGCAATTACGCAATTGTTATATAAATGACCTTTATTTAATAGCCAAATTGTATACCAAAACGAGCCACAAATCGAGCCATTTTTTTAATATTCGGGCCAAAATTTAATCGAGCCACAAATCGAGCCATTTTTGGAAAAATCGAGCCATTATGGTTTTTTATACTTAATGGCTCTTCCTGCTCCTTCTTGAATTATAAGGTGCTCTGATAAAAGTTGGTGAAGGTCACGCTGCGCAGAACGAATAGACGTATTAAATCGTTGGGCATAGCCCTTCCTGCTAATAGCATCCCCCTTATTATAAACTAATTTCAATGCTTCCAATTGCCGCTTGTTCAAATGAGATAGATCAGTTATTCGATCGGCCGGAATACTAGGGACTAAATCCAGAATTTTATCACCAGGCCCATAAAATTTAACCACGAATACATCGCCCTCTTCTGAAAATTGAGGCGCGGATAGGCCGTGCTCCTTCATGAGACGTTTCATCTTACCGATGCCTGTGCCGAATTTCTCCATATCTAACGTTTCATGAAAGATCTTACATATTACCCCATTTCTGGTTTGATGATTGCCTTCGAGTTTCTTAATGTTAAGGCCCGGCAATAATCCGCCCGGGTTACGCACTTCGACCCTGTCATCGAATATTGCGACCATGATAGGCGCCCCGCGGCGTTTATAGTCTCTATGGGCAATGGCGTTGATGATAGCTTCTCGTATGGCTTCGTAGGGATACTCGGGGATATCAACTCGCTTAAATTCCACGATTTTGTTGGCCAGTCTAGTATTTCTCTTGAAAAATGTCTCTACTTCATCTAGCATCTTATAAATAGGGCCTCGTATTTCTTGTGAATCAATAAATTCACTCCTCGCCGTACCCTTAAACCTAGCGATCCTTATTTCGTGATGCGGCATGTATTCATAAGGGTCCTTTCCAAAGAAAAGGATGGCGGCATTGGTAGGACGAATCCTGCCATTTTCTTCCTTAGCTACCTTTAATGTTTTAATGAGAAAATCCTTGACGGAAATTCTGGGGATCGATACCTTGAGTTTAACGCCGCGGTTTTGGAGGTAGTCCTTTACCACTTTTTCGTCTATCGCGCTATAGTCGGCGTCCCTGCAAATGGCTTCGTCAAAGGGCCCATGACTTAATTCACCTTTATCATCAAGAAAAGAGATCAGGCTATTTAAAACCTGGGTTTCTAATTTTTCTACCATATTAAAACGTTTGTAAATAAAAGATGTTTTAATTTCATTTAAAAAATCGCGGGTCTCCTTATCGCGTTTAGCGTCCTCCTTGTTTGAGCCCTTCACAAACGCTATGATCTCGCCTTCGGGTTTTCTCTTTAGAAATCGTCTGTATTCCCGCTCGGTAGCGGAGAGCCCGTCCTTTCCCTTTATTCCATACTCCATGCCGATAATACAGATATAAATATCGCTCTCATCAACATATTTTAAGTATGTTGTAACGGGCGACTTTCCTTTTGCCGGGAGGTCCTCAAATAGAAATAGATCGAAGAAACCACGGATCGTTTCACTGCTGTTCACAACATTCTTGATCGCAAACCGCTCCTCGCGAAGTTCCTTCTGATTAGCGCTTACGAATATTTTGTATTTTTGCACCATAGAAACATTATAGCATAAGAGTGG
>CAYSSS010000031.1:0-17689 GCA_964433975.1 uncultured Planctomycetia bacterium | reverse complement strand
TAAGCGAGACCGAAGAAGAGATGCTTTATATAGCAAAATTTGCCAAAGAGATAGGTCTGGATTCCATAGCTTTCAGCAAGTTGAGGGTGGACAAATATTCACCGCTTAAAGAGATAGTAAAAAATACACCGGGTTATCACCTTACCGCAAGAGGTGAAGTCTATTCCGACAGGTACAGCCACTCGTATTTGAAAAAGATACACAGAAAACTGAGATTCTCCTTCTATACACCGTTGAGGGTCCTGACTATCGCCATAAAGATTATAAGAGTGAGATTTTTTACCTTCCGCGAGATAATGTCATTTGCGGGGGCAGCGCCTTCGTTGTTGGCGAAGATCATCGGAAAAGAGCTAAAGGAAAAACGGCTGATCAAGTCCATAAAACAAATACTTAGGTATAATGAAGGAAAATAGGGACTGTCCCGAAGGATTCTATTCCGCGTTGATCGGGAGCGTCCCCATTTTTTACAAGACCATGAAATAAAATATATACTATGAAATTCTATACCGATCAGACACTAGCGGCCGACGAGCTGCCGGAAGATCTCGACATCAACGACGAATTTAAGTCGGCGTTCGGCCTCATGGAGAATACCAAAGAGTGCCTCTTTATCACGGGCAAGGCCGGCACCGGCAAATCGACCCTCCTGAAATATTTCAAGGCCAATACGGGGAAGAATATAGTCGTCCTGGCTCCCACGGGCGTCGCCGCGATCAATGTCGGCGGCCAGACCATCCACTCCTTCTTCAGGCTGCCCCCGAAGATAATCCGGAAAGATACGATAAAGCGCCTCAGGGATAGGAGCCTGACCGAGAACCTTGACATGGTGATAATAGACGAGGTATCGATGGTCCGTTCGGACGTCATGGACGGCATCGACTACGCGCTGCGTCTCAACCGCGGCAGGCTGAAGGTGCCGTTCGGCGGAGTCCAAATGGTATTTTTCGGAGATCTCTTCCAGCTCTCTCCCGTGGTCGAGGATGAGGCGAAGGCTCTCATGGAAGAGCTATACTCAAGCCCTTATTTTTTCAGCGCCAACGTATTTGATGATTGTAATATCAGGTCGATCGAGCTGTCGACCATATACCGGCAAAAAGACAGCTCATTTATGGAGCTCTTGAACCGGGTCAGGAACAAAGAGTATACAAAAGACGACCTGGACAAATTGAATAAAAGAGTTCAAAAAGACGCCGCCCTCCCGAAGAGAGATACCACCGTGATCCTGACCACGACTAACAACCTGGCAAACATGATAAACCAGGAGCGCCTGGCGAGACTTCCCGGCAGAGAGATAGCGTTTAAGGCTATGGCAAGCGGTAAATTCGACGAGTCGGCGTATCCTACCGGCGCCTCCTTGAAGCTTAAGAAAGGCGCGCAGGTGATGCTGATAAAGAACGATCCCGCCAAGCAGTGGGTGAATGGCACGCTCGCGAAAGTTATCGCGCTGTCGGATGATTCGATAGTCGTGGATATCGATGGACGTACATGCGATGTCCCTGTAGTCAAGTGGCATAAGATCGAGTATACCTATAATGAGGATGAAGACAAGATAGAGGACGAGATCGTGGGCTCCTTCGCGCAATACCCGATAAAGCTCGCTTGGGCGATCACTATCCATAAGAGCCAGGGCCAGACCTTCGATAAAGTCATAATCGACCTGGGCCGTGGTGCCTTTACCCACGGCCAGCTCTATGTAGCGCTGAGCAGGTGTACCCGTCTGGACGGCATAAGGTTTAAGCGGCCGGTTACCCATAGCGATGTCATATTCGATCAGCGTATCTATGAATTCAAAGATAAGTTCGCCAGTTTGATTTAAACAAAACCTGTAAACATGGCAAAAATAAAATTAGATCTTCATGATATCTTCAACAAGTCTCATGAGATCGAGGCGGAGCTTAATAGGGTCATTGAGGAAGCCGTGCGAAAGAAGATCGCGCTGGTGGAGATCATACCGGGCAAAGGAAGCGGGCAGCTGAAAAAACATGTGATAAGATTTTTACAGAAGCCCCAGATCAAAAATCTCTATCATCGCCTGGAGAAAGACGATAAGAATTTCGGCAGGATATTCGTGCACTTCAGGTATTAGAGAAGTAGATACGGGAAAAATATATGGGCGCCGGTATCGACAGAGACCTTGGTGAGCAGCCTATAGCGAAGATCATGGCCCTCCATGGATTAAAAGCCCATGATCTCGTGGCTTGCTCAACCGAGCAGATAACGCATAAGATGGTTAGCCGCGCCGTGAAGGGCAGGCGCTTAACGGCATCCGTGCAATCCAAGATACTGAACGCGCTGAACAAAGCTTCGAAGAATAGCTACTTACTGAAGGATCTGTTTAATTATTCCTAGATATCATCCTCCTTTTTAGTTTTTAACCAAGAAATTTCTTCCGTCGGATAAAAAATATTTCAAAATAAAGTGCAATAATTTCGTCGATTTTTCCGTCTTATAGCATAGGGGGATGTAGCGCCTATCTATAGGCAGAAACCATTTACGTATGTTCAGGGTTCCATCCCGAGCGAAGCGAAGGATGGAAGGAGGGCAATCATGAAGGATTCAATACTGCAGGAGGTTATTAAGAATAAGATTTATCTCATAAGGGGGCATAAAGTAATGCTGGACAGGGAGTTAGCAAAGCTTTATGGCGTGCCAACCAAGCGGCTAAAGGAACAAGTCAGACGCAACATAAATAGATTTCCAGCAGATTTTATGCTTGAATTGACTATCCAAGAGCTTGAATACTTGAGGTCGCAATTTGCGACCTCAAGTTGGGGTGGTGAAAGATACCTGCCGTATGCCTTTACGGAGCAGGGCGTTGCAATGCTTTCAAGTGTACTAAATAGCGAGCGCGCTATTGAGGTTAATATAGCTATTATGCGGGCGTTTGTGCGTCTGAGAGAGATCCTGCTGACGCATAAGGATCTTGCCGCCAAAATTACGGCTCTTGAACTCAGGTACAAGAATCATGATATGAGGCTTGCGGAATATGATAAGCACATAATGGCGATTTTTGAAGCGATTAAAAAACTCATGGCTCCGCCGCCGGAAAAACCGCGGCGTATAATAGGTTTTAAGCAACTGTGAAGAGACTGCCAAAATGGTCCACCCTCACCTGGAGTACGAGCGTGCGGGATAATTTGGATTGAGCCATTGATTTATCGGGCATTATCGTGTAAACTTAATATCACGTTTTATAACCAGAGGAGGCTGTTATGGGAAAGATGCGGATATTGGTAATCGCGGCGCTGGTTATGGCTGTAGGCCTGATGGGCACAGCGGCTTTTGCCAACCATGGTGGAAAGGGCGGCTATCAGTGCGCCAAGGGGAAAGGCTCTCTTGAAGAGAAGATCTCCGACAAGGCTCATTTCCTTATGAAAAATCAGGAGGAGCTTGGACTTTCTGACGCACAGATCGCGCAGGTCAAGGACCTGAAGATGAACACAAAAAAGGATATGATAAAGCGCGACGCCGAGATCGAAATATTGGCCCTCGATATCAAGTCAGCACTCTATGGCGATACTATCGATACGAAGGCTGTGAATACGCTTATCGACAAAAAGTACGATCTGAAGAAAGAGAAGACTAAGGTGCTCGTAGGCGCCTACGCCGCCCTTAAGGAGATCCTGACCAAGGAACAGAAAGAGAAGATGAAGGACCTCTGGAAGAAATGTGAAAAAGGGCAGCGGAAATAGTTCCTGTCACGCAACAGCAACCTGACGGCTAAGGAGGGGAATATGGCGGATAATGAAGAGAAGGATGTAGCGGGTGAAAGCAAGAGCGACAAGTTTAAGAGGCTGGCTTCGAAGAGAGTGGTGAACGCGATACAAAAGATCGAGCTTATAACGAATCTCGCGGCCCCGAGTTATGAGTATACCCCCGAAGAGGTCACGAAGATACTGACAGCGCTCCAGGGCTCGG
Organism: uncultured Planctomycetia bacterium; assembly: GCA_964433975.1. Taxonomy (GTDB): domain Bacteria; phylum Omnitrophota; class Gorgyraeia; order 2-01-FULL-45-10; family 2-01-FULL-45-10; genus 2-01-FULL-45-10. The sequence goes on along the minus strand of CAYSSS010000031.1, from coordinate 13,771 downwards.
TAGACAAAGTAAAAGCGGCGTTTGCCAAACAGAAGATTGATAAAACGGTTTTTAAGCTATAGAGCATTCCGCCGACGCAGCGCTTGATCACTTTGGAAACGCGTGATCAAGCGCGCTGACGCGTCAGGTGGCGCCAAGAGTGCGAAACCGTAAATATTATTCAAAGAGATCACCCCGTCCGATCAGATTGGAATCCTGTTGAACCTCATTCTACTATCGAAGGAAGATTTCACTCTCTCCCCCAAACGCGCTGTCATAACGGGCAGGCGGCATAAACATATTCTGGAGTTCCTTAAGCCGGTCGCGGGCAGCGAATTATGTGTAGGTCTGGTCAACGGTAAGATAGGAAAGGGGCGCATAGTTACGGCCACCGATAGGTCCGTAGAGATGGAAGTCTCATTTTATAAAGACCCGCCGCCCCCGCTAGAGGGCACCCTGATACTTGCCATGCCGAGGCCCATAGTATTCAACCGTCTTCTCGGGCACATCACGGCGCTCGGAATAAAGAAGATAATAATCATACATTCAAAGAGGGTGGAGAAGAGTTACTGGAAAAGCCCTGTCTTGAAAGAGGAGAATATAAGGGCACAGCTTGCGCTCGGACTTGAGCAGGCAAAAGAGACTATTATGCCCGAGCTATCGTGCCGGACGAGGTTTAGGCCGTTTGCGGAAGACGAGCTTCCCGGTATCATAAAAGGCACACGTGCCTTTGTGGCGCATCCGGATGGAGCCACGCGTTTACTGCCGTGCGGCGTCAAGGGTGCATTTACGCTCGTAATAGGCCCCGAGGGCGGATTTCTGCCGGATGAGATAGCGGCATTTAAGCGGGCCGGATGCAAGTGTGTCAATCTGGGAGACCGTATACTGCGTGTGGAGACGGCAGTTGTAGCGGCTCTCGGCCGGATGATAGGATGACCTGATGCCAAAGACGCGTATCATATGTACCATAGGACCGGCCAGCGCCACACCTACTGCGCTGCGCAAGATGATGCTCGCGGGTATGGACGTGGCGAGGCTGAATTTTTCACACGGTACGCACGCCACCCATGCAGCTTCTATAGATATCATAAGAAGACTTAACAAAAAATACCGCCGCCACATACGTATCCTCCAGGACCTGGAAGGATTCAGGATACGGGTCGGGGATTTCGCGGACCCGGAAGGCGTCACGCTCGTCAAGCGCGGTAAAGTGTGGCTGGCGCAGGGCACTCACGTGAAGGGCCGGGCCGATCTCATTCCTTTCGACTACGACGGCCCCCTGTCGGATATTCCCCTCGGCCAGCATGTCTATATAGATGACGGCAATATCAGCCTGGTCGTGATAAAGCGTGAAGTCCGGCGGCTCAAGGCCGAAGTACTGGTGGGAGGCCGGTTGAAACCGCATAAAGGAATAAATATGCCGGGCGCCCGCCTGCGGTTCAAAGGGCTTACCGAAAAGGATATAGCCGATCTTCATTTCGGCATGAAACACGGCGTAGACTTCGTGGCGCAGTCTTTCATACGCAGCGCCTCCGACATGATCGCCGTGCGCAAGCACATATCGAAGCATAACCCAAACTGCAAAACGATCGCCAAGATAGAGAACAGGGAAGGGATACGCAATATAGACGGAATAATAGACGTATCTGACGGTATCATGGTGGCGAGGGGCGATATGGGGGTTTCGATCCCTATCTATGAGGTGCCGGTCGTCCAGAAGATGATAATAAAGAAATGCAATAACAGGAGAAAGTTCGTCATCACCGCTACCCAGATGCTCGAGAGCATGACGGAGCATCTGCGTCCCACGAGAGCCGAGGTGACCGATGTGGCAAACGCCATACTGGACGGCACAGATTACGTGATGCTCTCGGCTGAGACCGCTTCCGGAGAACATCCCGTAGAGGCGGTGAGCATGATGAACGACATAATCAAGTTCACTGAGGCTTCCGGGCTTTTTCACGCCAGGCCCTCATAAAATTTTACCGCGTGGAATTGATTTTTCCGGCATCTATGATATACTCAAGTTTACATATAGCTTGAAAGGGCCGGCATAATTTATCTATCCGATATGAAAAAGAATAAATATCTCCATCTGCTTCTGGTCATGGCGGTTTTGACCGCCGTCTTTTTCATCTTCACCGCTACTACCGTCTACGGTGCTACGCAAAAAAATTCCGCCGGGGAGACCTCATGGTATCACTCATGGATGAGCCAGCAGACGGCTACAGGCAATTGGAGCGGGTTACGCACCGATCTTCAGGATAAAGGCGTAACCGTCTCTTCGAATTTTACCACCGATATCTCGGGCAACCCTTCCGGCGGCCTGAAGCAATCTTACAAATACGCCGGCCTTCTGGACCTTGCCCTGGCGTTAGATTTCGAAAAGATCGCTTCGGTTAAAGGGTTGGCGCTGACTGTCAGCAACTTTCTAGCGTCGGGAAGCAATCTATCCGCCGCCATCGGTGAGCCATTTGGCGTGCAGGAGATCTACTGCCCCGGTAGTTATTGGCTGGGGGAGATAGACCTTTCGCAGTCGCTGTTCGACGACACTGTGACCCTTGAGGCTGGCCGCCTCTTTGCCGGGGATGTTTTCGCCACTTCTAAATTCTGGCAATATTACTTGACCGGCGGGCTTAATGATAATTTCGAAGCGCTTACCGATAATATATTCTTTCCCCATTTCCAGGTGACATCATGGGGAGCGCGAATCAGTTACGAGCCAAATAAAAATTGGAATCTTGTCGCTGCCATGTATAACGCCGATCCGGCCGTCAACTATACGGACAATTACGGCGCCTATCTTAACTTCAGGACAAAATTCGGATATCTGGCCATAGCCCAGCTTACCTATAAACACCATCAGAGCCGTGAAGAGGATGGCCTCCCTGGAAGCGCCTGTTTCGGAGGTTATTACGAAAGCAGTAAGTTCACCGATATCGTCAATCCTAACAAGGTCTGGCGCGGCGGCAATTATGGACTTTATCTCGTATTCGATCAGATGTTATACAAAGGCGATTGGCCGGATTTTACAGGCCCTTCTCATATGAGTTCGCAGGCAACCTATGCCGAGAAGTCTAAAAATCCGTACCATCGGCAGACAGCCGTATCCCATGACCGTCCAAAAGGGCTCTCTTTATGGGGCGGCGCTTATATCGCCCCGCAAGTGCACATAAATCCCCAGACTTTTCAGCTTACCACGGGACTCGTGTATCAGGGGCTCCCCCCGAACCGTGACCGCGACGTGACAGCGTTCGCCATAGTTATGGGCAAGTTCTCCAGAAAACTTACGGGCCAGAGGATGGAGACGGTGCTGGAATTAAACCACAGGTTCCAGGCCGGGCCGTGGTTCTATATTACACCCGACATACAGTACGTTATAAATCCTAACGGGCAAAAGAGTATCTCTGACGCGCTCGTTTTAGGCTTGGAGGTCAGCGCTAACTTTTAAGAACCGTGGAAGGGCTAGACTATGCAAAATGTTCCTACCCCGCTAGTATTAAAACAGGCCTTGGACGAAGCCCATAAGCGTTTTGTGAATATTAAAGATGGCAAGAACGCGGATTATATACCATATCTGGCGAAGATCCCGTCCAAGCTTTTCGGTATCGCGATAGTGACTACCGGCGGTGATGTGATAGAGGCCGGAGATACGCGCTTCGCTTTCGCCATAGAGTCGATCTCAAAGGTATTTAATATGGCGCTCGTATTGGAGGATATAGGTCCTGTGGCGTTGCGCAATAAGATAGGCGCCAATCCCACCGGTGAACCGTTCAATTCGGTGATGGCGATAGAACTGCACCGCGGTAAACCGCTCAATCCATGCGTCAACGCCGGAGCCATGGCGACCGTAAGCCTTGTCGCGGCATCCACTGCGCCCGAGCGCTGGGGCCGCATCTTTAAGAATATGTCCGCTTTTGCCGGCAGAGAGCTTTCTTTGAATGACGAAGTCTATAAATCCGAAGCGACTACCAACCAGCATAACCGCGGTATCGCCTGGCTGCTCGATAGCTACAAATACATGTATTCGGACCCTATCGAGGCCTGCGACGTTTATACTAAAGGCTGTTCCGTGGATATCACCGCCGTGGACCTCGCGACTATGGGCGCGACGCTGGCCTCCGGCGGCGTCAATCCCATCACTAAAAAACGCGTCATTACCCAAACTCACGTTCCGAAGATACTCGCGGAGATCACGATGAACGGTCTTTACGATTCGACCGGTGACTGGCAATACAAAGTCGGTCTCCCCGGCAAGAGCGGAGTCGGCGGCGGTATACTTGCGGTAGTGCCGGGCGTTCTTGCGATCGCCGCGTTTTCTCCGCCACTCGATATTTTCGGGAACAGCGTGCGGGGCCAGCTCGCCGCTGAATATCTGTCCAATAATCTTAATCTTAATCTCTTTGCAAAAGGAGGTGCCTCGTGAGTAATGGCGATCCAAAAAAGAAGGGTATAGCTTCAGCGGTAAAGATGAGCGTATTGACGCTTGCCATCATGAATATCACGGCTGTCGTAAGCCTGCGCGGGCTTCCAGCGGAGGCCGAATACGGCCTGAGCTCCATCTTCTATTATGTGTTTGCGGCAATATTCTTTCTTATCCCGGTATCCTTTGTGGCGGCTGAACTTGCCACCGGCTGGCCGGAGAAGGGCGGAGTATTCCGATGGGTCGGCGAAGCCTTCGGTCCCAGATGGGGGTTTGTAGCGATATTTTTATTGTGGATCGAATCGACCATATGGTTCCCTACGGTTCTTACATTTGCCGCCGTCTCTCTCGCTTTCATAGGACCAAACCAGAAATGGGATCAGGCCCTATCGGCGAATAGTATATATACGATATGCATTGTGCTCACGGTATATTGGGCCGCTACATTTTTTACGCTTAAGGGGATAAAGTCGGCCTCCAAGATCGCGAAGTGGGGAGGCCTGATAGGCACTATCATTCCGGGCGCTCTTCTGATAGCGTTGGGCGCGTACTATTTTTTTCAGGGAAGGCCGCTGCAGATATCGCTCGGATGGGATAAGCTGATACCGGACTTCACCAACTTCAATAATATAGTGCTGGCGGCGTCCATCTTTCTTTTTTATGCCGGTATGGAGATGAACGCGGTGCACGTAAAAGACGTCGAAAACCCCACGAAAAATTATCCCATAGCCATGCTTATAGCTTCGATCGGCACGGTCGCGATATTCGTGCTAGGTACCCTTGCCATAGGGTTTATTATTCCCAAGACTCAAATAAATCTTGTTCAGAGCCTGCTCGTCGCTTACAGGGATTTTCTGAACGCTTTTGGAGTGGGTTGGCTCGGCCCGGTGGTAGCGCTCGCGCTCGCATTCGGAGTGCTCGGCGGCGTGACGGTATGGGTGGCCGGACCGTCGGCTGGTATGGCGGTAGTCGGCAGGGCGGGATATCTACCGCCGTTATTCCAGAAGATGAACAAGAACGGGATAGCGAGCCGCATCCTTATAGTGCAGGGACTCATCGTCACATTCCTCGCGGTAATGTTCGTTATTCTGCCATCGGTACAGGCGGCGTATCAGATACTGAGCCAGCTGACGGTCACATTGTACCTGATGATGTATCTTCTCATGTTTACCGCCGCTATATATTTACGTTTCAGCCAGCCCAAGACCCCAAGGCCGTACAGGGTTCCGGGCGGCAAGATCGGCATATGGATATTCGCGGGGGCCGGATTGACGGGAGCATTGTTGGCTTTCATCTTAAGCTTTATTCCGCCGAGCCAGATATCGGTCGGAAGCCCGGCTCTCTATGTAGCTATACTTATAGGAGGAAATATATTCTTCCTTGCGATACCGCTTACGATATACGCTATACGTAAGCCCGGTTGGAAGACCCAGGAGGGGTCCGCGGATTTCAAGCCGTTTATCCGCGATATTAAGTCTTTGGCATAAAAAAGGAGGAGATCAATGGCTTTGCACGAGAAAAAACACATCAAACCAAATGAGGCAGATGATGTATACGCGTCCACCGACCTGTCGGTCAGAATACCTAAATATAAGTTCCCTCCAAAGGAAGAATCTCCACGCAACGCTTATGAGATAGTCCATGACGAGCTTATGATGGACGGTAACGCCCGGCAGAATCTTTGCACATTCTGCCAGACATGGCTCGACCCGGAGATCCATAAGCTCATGGATGAGTCCATCGATAAGAACATGATAGATAAAGACGAGTATCCTCAGACGGCCGAGATTGAGGCCCGCTGTGTGCATATGCTCGCCGACCTTTGGAACTCTCCGGATGCCGCCAATACGCTGGGCTGCTCGACTACCGGTTCTAGCGAGGCCGCGATGCTCGGCGGACTGGCGATGAAATGGCGCTGGCGCGCAAAGATGAAAGCAAAAGAAAAGCCTACGGACAAACCCAACCTCGTTACGGGTCCGGTCCAGATATGCTGGCATAAGTTCTGCCGTTATTGGGACGTAGAAATGAGGGAGATCCCCATGGAAGGCAACCGCCTGATCATGACCGCGGAGGAGGCGGTCAAGCGTTGCGATGAAAATACTATAGGTGTAGTGCCGACTCTGGGAGTTACTTATACAGGCCAGTATGAGCCGGTGAAAGCAGTAGCCGACGCTTTGGACGCTCTGGAGAAGAAGTCCGGACTGGATATACCTCTTCATGTAGACGGCGCGAGCGGCGGTTTTTTAGCGCCATTTATCGACCCTAAGCTCATTTGGGATTTCAGGATATCGCGCGTTAAATCCATAAATGCCTCCGGACACAAATTCGGGCTTGCCCCGCTGGGGGTCGGCTGGGTGGTATGGCGGGATAAATCGGACCTGCCGGAGGACCTGATATTCATGGTGAATTACCTTGGGGGCAATATGCCTACGTTCGCGCTGAATTTTTCGCGCCCCGGAGGACAGATAGTAGCCCAATATTACAATTTCTTGAGACTGGGCAGGGAGGGTTACCGCAAGATCCATCAGGCATGTTACGATACCGCGAAGTATCTGGCCGATGGAATAGAAAAACTCGGGCCCTTCAAGATCTTATACGACGGCAAGGGAGGGATCCCCGCCCTGTGCTGGTCGCTGAAAGACGGCGCCAACCCGGGATTCACTCTCTACGATCTATCCGACCGCCTGCGCAGCCGCGGCTGGCAGCTGCCGGCTTATTCAATGCCGCCTAAGCGCGAGGACCTGGTGATACAGAGGATACTGGTGCGTCACGGATTCAGCCGTGATATGGGAGACCTTCTCATGGGCGATATGAAGAGATCCATGGAGTATTTCAAGAAGAACCCCGTCAGTAAGCCATTGACCGAACAGGAAGCCGGCGGCTACAAGCACTGATAGAGAGTTAATCTGATTATTCTAACCTGATTACTTTAATCAGATTAAGGGATGGTATGACCACAGTAGCGAAGTATATAGTAGACCGCCTGGCAAAACTGGGAATCACTGAATGTTTCGGGGTGCCCGGCGACTTCTCTTTTCCCCTGAATGACGCTATCGTATCCCATCCTTCCGTGAAGTGGATCGGATGTTCCAACGAGCTGAACGCTTCCTACGCCGCGGACGGGTACGCGCGGGTCAGGGGAGCGTCACTGCTCTGCACCACTTACGCCGTCGGTGAGCTGAGCGCCTTAAACGGCGTAATGGGCGCGAAGGCGGAGTATGTTCCCGTCTACCACCTGGTCGGAATGCCTACCATGCGCCACCAGCGCAACCAAAAGATCATTCATCACACATTGGGGGACGGCGTATTCCAGAATTTCTCCGCGCTTTCCGGGGCGGCCGCCTGCGTGAGCTCTGTCCTCACCCCGGACAATGTCATTGATGAGATGGAGCGGGTTATCGTGGCCGTCAAGACGAAGAGCCAGCCCGCGTACCTCCTGGTAGCGGAGGATATGGCGCTCGCACCCGTCAATGAAGTGCAGGTGCTTGTTTACTCCGAACCCAAATCCGATCCGATAGAGCTGGCAAAAGCGCTGGACCGCATCAAAGGCATATTGAACTCCGATAAGCGTGTCGTGATCATGCCATCCTTCAAGATCGCCCGTTTCCGGCTGGAGAAAGAGCTGCAAACGCTAATAGAGAAATCAGGTCGGGCGTTTATCACTATGGGCATGGACAAGGCCGTCCTGTCGGAGGATCATCCGCAGTTCGCGGGCATGTATTGCGGTAACCATTCAAACCCAATAGTGCGGGACCTGGTGCAGGGATCTGACTATGTATTGAATCTGGGTGGATCTTTCTTTAATGACTTCAATACGCTGGCGTATGACTATGACCTGGACGAGAAGAAGATCATCGTCGTAGATATAGATTTCGTCAGGATAGGGCGCGACATTTACAATCCTGTGCAGCTTAAAGATCTATTGGCGGGCCTCGCGAAAGTGACCACCGCGCCGGCAAAACCATACACCGCGTCGGCCAGGCCCAGGGTAGCGATCCTGGGCGAACCAACGGCGCCGATAAGCGTAGAGAGCCTCTATTCGCGATATGCCAACTTTATCCGCGAAGGTGATATTGTCGTGGCCGAGACCGGCAGCCAGAGCTCGGTTAATGCGCTGCCCTTTCCCAGGAACACCACTTTCTACAGCCAGAGCCAGTGGGGCTCCATAGGTTTTGCTACAGGGTGCGCGTTCGGGACCTCTCTGGCGGCGCCCAAAAGGCGCACCGTATTGTTTACGGGAGAAGGTTCCCACCAGATGACGGCCAATGAACTCGGCAATATGGGGCGTTACGGCGCAAGGCCTGTCATATTTGTGCTGAACAACTCCGGCTATATGGTGGAGAGGGCGCTCGAAAGATCTCCGGACATGCAGTATAACGACCTGGCTCCGTGGAACTATACGGCATTGCCCGCGGCTTTCGGCTGTAAAGACTGGTTCACGGCAAGAGCCGCTACGAACGCCGAGCTGGACGAGGCTATGGCTAAAGCCCAAACTGAAAGAAGAGCCTGCTACATCGAGGTCATCGCCGGCCGCACGGATTTTTCGAGTGGACTGAAGATCATGCATTCCCGCCTGATGGAGATGTATGGATTTGACGATGAGCGAGAGATGCCCTGACGGCCTACGACGCTGATTCCCAAAAAGATAAATAATATATGAGTAAAGAGAAAGCCAAAGAACACTATACTAGCAGGGTCGGCGGCACCTGCGCGATGAGTTAGAGATTTTACAAGGCAAGTCACCTTTAATATATGATGAGATCCATAACGGCCTCTCAGGCAAAACTCCTCGATAAAAGAGCAAGGGAAGTCTGCGGTCTTTCCACGCTAACCCTGATGGAGAATGCTGGAAGGGCCGTTGCCGATGAGGTGATGAGGTCGAAAAAGAGAAGGATAGCCTTATTCTGCGGTAAAGGAAATAACGGCGGTGATGGTTTTGTCTGCGCGAGGCATCTTATCGCCGGCGGGCTTAAGCCGGATATATTCCTGGCTGGCCGAAGGTCCGCGCCCCGGGGCGAAGCAAGGCTCAATCTCAAGATACTTTTAAAGCTAAAACATAAGATAAACGGGATAGGCCGGAAGGATCTCGGTCTCTTGAAGAGAAAGGTCGGCCGGTACGACCTGATCGTGGACGCGATATTTGGGGTCGGACTTAAGGGTAAGATAGAAGGTTTCTATAAAGACCTGATCGAGCTGATCAACTCCTCGGGTGCCCGCATAGTCTCGGTCGATATCCCGTCGGGCCTGGACGCGGATACCGGAAAAGCGCTGGGGGCCTGTATAAGGGCCGACAGAACGGTGACCTTTGTAGCCAGGAAACGCGGGATGACCAAAGGTGAAGGTCCCGGGCGATGCGGTAAGGTCATAGTAAAGGACCTGGGATTCCCCGCGCATAAACCTTTTGTCGGCCATAGTTGAACTGTTACTAAGAAAATAAATGAAAGGGGGGTTTATGGTGAAGAGGATTTTGGTTTTAGTCATGCTATGTCTGATCGCGGTGCCGCAGTTCGCGCGAGCGGAAGAGACGAAGCCTATTCAGCTGGCGTTATTCAATCCGGTCCAGCTCGTCCCGGAAGAGGATTCTATCAAGGGCGCGCGTCTAAGCGTGTTCTACACAGTCAATAAAGATGTCAGCGGGCTGAGCCTTGTATGGCTGGGTGTCAACAGAGCCACCGGGGACGTAAACGGCGTCGAGATAGGCCTCGGAAACTGGGTCGAGGGATCCGCCTACGGCGGTCAGCTCGGTATTGTCAATCATGCCGGGAAGCGTTTCGTCGGACTGCAGTATGGCATGGTCAATGTCACGGAAGGCGATCTCTCCGGTCTGCAGTGGGGCCTAGTTAACTGGACCGAAGGTTTCATACACGGGATACAGGCCGGCGTTGTTAATGTCTCCAAGACCCAATCTGTGGGTGGAGAGTTGGGAATAGTGAATTACAGCGAGAGCTCGTTTAAGGGTTGTCAGGCCGGGTTCGTCAACTATGCCGGCGAGATGCACGGATTACAGCTGGGGATAGTAAACTATACGAAGTCCCTGGATGGCCTTCAGATAGGCCTCGGCAACTACAACGGCAACAAGGAACCGATGGAGTTCATGATACTTGTGAACTGGTCATTCTGACCAATCCCTGTTTTGGATAGAATGGTACCGATTTATTGCTTTGCCTATAACGCGGGTATCCTGTACAATATTATCTGGTTACCTGTAAAAGTGAAGGAGTGAATATGCAGATAATCGATGTCGTATCGATGGGTATCGGATCCATCGGAGTTATCATCATAATTTGGGGATCTCTTATATCCGCGTTCGATCTCTGTTCGCTGGAATTTAAGAGGTTCTTAGGCGGCGCCTCTTTCGCGAAGAAGGCGCTTATAAGACATCATCTGGGATTTTACCTTTTGATGGGACTGGAATATATGATCGGCGCCGATATAATCCGCACCCTCGTAAGGCCCACGCTTCAGGAGCTGGCGGTCCTGGGATCGATGGTAGCCATAAGAACGGTCATAAGTTTCTTTTTAACCAAAGAGATGGAGAACAAGAGCACGGGCTAACCGATAAAGGAGACGCGTCATGAGCCAGGAAGAACACATACTGCACGAATTAAAGGAGATGCACAGCTGGGTAGCGCATGCCGACAGGCAGATATCCAGGGTAAAATGGTCTCTCTGGGGAATAGTGGCTATACTGGTCCTCATAATAGTGATACTATTAGCGAAGTGACCCGGGACGCCGGTTGCCGCACCTGCAAAGTAAGCTTAGGCAAAATAAAATATAGGGAGAGCTTTATGGAAAGAGAAGGAGTTGTAACTTTAAAGGGAGGACCCGTCACTTTGATCGGAGCCGAGGTAAGGCCGGGTCAAAAGGCGAATGATTTCAGCGTACTCGATAACGAACTAAAAGAGAAGACGCTCTCCGACTTCAAGGGTAAGATAAAGTTGATCGCCTCGGTGCCGTCGCTCGACACCCCGGTATGCGATTCGGAGATCAAGCGCTTTAATGACGAGGCGTCCAAGCTTTCGAAGGATCTCGTCATCATATTTATCAGCATGGACCTTCCGTTCGCGCAAAAGCGTTTCTGCCAGGAATTCGAGATCAATAAGATCGAGACCCTCTCTGACCACAGGAGCGCGAGCTTCGGAACGAATTACGGGGTCCTGATAAAGGAGCTGCGTCTTCTTGCCAGAGCGATATTCCTTATCGATAAAGAAGATAAGGTGACGTATACGGAATACGTGAAAGAGGTCGCCTCGCCCCCGAACCACGACGCGGCGCTTGCCGCGATAAAAAAACTGGTATAGCAGTCAAATACAGGGAAAATCCCGCCAAATGATATGCGAGCTCTAATCAAGCTGCTGGTCCTGCCGGTCCTTGTTGTCACGGTTCTCTCCGGTTGCGCAACTATGAGATATCCCCATACCTATAAAGTGGAAGGAAAAGAAGTAAAGGAGTTCAAGGACCTCGATGACGACAAAGCCCTCAAGGCGGTTGTGCTCATATATAATTCCAAGAGCGACGTTTGGGAAGACAGCGTTGCCCGCAGCATTGCTCTCGAAGAGTACCTGAAGCTCCTGAAGAAGAGAAAGTCGGCATATATCAAGAAGTCCGGCATATTCAATATAAAATACGACAAGGTGAATGTTTCCAAGATGAAGGACGGGGATCTTGAGAGATTGTACGATGCACTGCTGCCGAGGGCCGAGGTCTATCGGATGGACTCAGCGCCAGAGTTATCGGAGATACAGAACGCCGACAGGATAATATATCTGACCGCGATCAGTTCCGTCATAACGGAGCTCGAGAGGCGCGATAATACGAGGAACGTCATCAGTATCGCCGGCCAGGTGCTGGTCACCGCGCTTACGGTAGCGCTGCAGCTGTTGTGAGCGGGGTGAGGATATTTACAGGGCTAATCCGATAAAGGAAGGGCAAGAAACAAAATAGACCTCCAAGTTTCTGAAGGTCATTTTGCAGGTGATAGGCCTGATGGCTTTCGCTATCGTTTCCATCTCCTCCAATATGCCTACTACAAGTATGCCACATGGTTCGGGTTTTGGCAAGGGCTTGCCCTCAAGAATCGTATTGCCCGTTTATATGCCGAGATGATATACTACAGAAAGAATATATGGCCGATATGGTGAAATTTCTTATAAAGTGGTTCATAAATGTGATAGCGCTGCTCGTGGTCATACACGTGATCGCGGGGGTCAGCATCGACAACATGCGGACCGTCTTTGTCGCGGCCCTAATACTGGGGCTCTTAAACGCTTTCATAAGGCCGTTCATATTGATAGTTACACTGCCTCTCACGATCTTCACGTTCGGATTCTTTACGCTCATCATAAACGGATACCTATTCTATCTCGCCACGAAATTTATCCCGGGCTTTGTAGTCGCCGGTTTCTGGAGCGCGTTCTGGGCGGCTCTGTTGTTCAGCATAATAAGCTCACTCTTAAGCTTTATGCTCACGCCAAAGATCAATATAGGATCCGGTTCGTTCCGTTCAACCGGTACCGGTCGTTTACCAATAGACGAAGACGGCGTTATAGATGTGGAAGGTAAGGTAGAATAGGACCAGTATAAATTAAGGAAAGAGGTCGTTATGAAAAAAGATCCGAAGCCGGATGTGGCGGAACTGATCCACAGGATGCAGGAACAGATAGCTATTATAGACAGGAAGATAGATACGTTGATCAGCAAGTCTTCGGCCAGGCAGCCCGCGGTGAGACCTTTTCAGCAACCCGGTCAAGGATACAATCAGAGCGATAGAAAGCAGGATAACGGCTTCAGGGAAAGGGTCCTGCACAGGGCTATCTGCGCGGACTGCAAGAAGCAGTGCGAGGTCCCTTTTAAGCCGAGCGGTGAACGCCCGGTATACTGCAAAGATTGCTTTTCAAAGCGTAAGGCCCGCAGCCCATTTAAGGCAGGGCCCGATAACAGGCCAAGAGTCGCGGCTCCCGCGCAACCGGCCCATCTTATTAAGCCGGAAGCCGTTGAGCGGAAGAAGCCCGCCCCAAAGCGTAAACCGGCCTCCAAAAAGAAGAAAAAATAGTAAACATATGAAGGACAGGAGAAAGAGATCTCAAGACGACCTTAAGAGGGCCTATGAGAAGCTGAAGGCCTCTCACTGCGAGATCAAGGAGGCGTACGAAGATATGTTCGTACGCCTTGCCATCACCGCCGAATACAGGGACCCCGGCATAGGCGGGCACGTCAGGAGGGTAAGCGATTGTTCCACAGCCATAGCGAAGTCGATGGGCCTGCCGTTCGAAGAGATATTGATCATACGTTATGCCAGCATGATGCACGATATAGGCAAGATAGGCATACCCGACAAGATCATTGATAAAAATACCGCATTGACGGCC
>CAYSSS010000030.1:0-18773 GCA_964433975.1 uncultured Planctomycetia bacterium | reverse complement strand
CATCTTTATTATTGTTACGCCGCTGGCAGCATCACCATTCATTAGCGCCCAATTGGTTGGAGCCGCACCTCGGTATTTAGGCAACAAAGAGCTATGAATATTTAGACAGCCAATTTTTGGGATATCGAGGGCTTCCCTCTTCAGGATCTGGCCGAATGCCACCACGACGAAGAGATCGGCATTAAGCTTCTTTAAATATGCTATCGATTCTTTGCTTGATGCGTCGTTTGGCTGGTACACAGGAATACTTTTAGTCTCCGCCAGCACCTTTGTCTGCGGCGGAGAAATTTTTAGCTGCCTGCCCTTCTGCCTGTCCGGCTGTGTCACCACGGCCAGCACCTTATGCTCAGAGCCAAGAAGCTTATGCAGCACCGTCATCGCGAATTCACTAGTCCCGAAAAATACTATATTCATAATCCCCTCTACATCGCTATCGGATCGACATCTACTGCTACAAGGACACCGTGCGGCTTACGAAACTTGCCTAATACCTTGCGAAGCAGCGCGCACATCGCAGTCCGGTCTTTACCCTTCAGGAGTATATTATACCTGAAATATCCCCTCATGCGAGAAATAGGTGCGGGCGCCGGCCCCGCTATCAGAGCATTCTTATCCATGTCTCTTATCGCATCGGCTAAATTTTGCGCGGTCTTTAAAGTCAACTCGTCGTTTCTCGCTCTCACTGTGACCTTCACCAGATTTACGAACGGCGGAAAGAGAAGCTCTTTTCTCGATTTTATCTCCTCCTCGTAGAACTTTTCATAATCGTGTTTCGCGGCTGTAAGTATAGAGTAATGGCTTGGAGCGTATGTCTGGACTATCACTTCACCCGCATGCTCGCCGCGTCCGGCCCTTCCAGCAACTTGGGTCAACAGGTTGAATGTTCTCTCGCTCGAACGGAAATCCGGGACATTCAGAGTCACATCCGCCGAAACCACTCCCACAAGCGTGACCTCCGGGAAATCCAGTCCCTTAGCTATCATCTGCGTGCCTACCAGGAGACTCGTATGTCCCGATTTGAATTCTCCAAGTATCTTATCATGTGAGCCCGACTTTGCCGTTGTATCGGAGTCCATTCTCGATATATGCGCCTGAGCGAACTGGCGGCTTATCTCCGACTCCACCCTCTCGGTGCCCAGGCCAGCGTATTTAATGTATCCGCTCTTGCATTTTGGGCAGATATCCGGCGGTTCCTGCGTATAACCGCAATAATGGCAAATGAGCTTCTTCTCCTCAAAATGGTAGACGAGCACCGTGTCACATCTTTTGCACTTTAGAACAAGGCCGCACGATTTACAGTTGATAAAAGTCGAGAACCCGCGCCTGTTTAAGAATATTATCGCCTGCTTGCCTTTCTTTAAGGTATTATCTATGGCGTCCAGAAGCACTTTGGAAAATATAGCTATTCTCTTTTTCGTGGCAAGCTCCATTCTCATGTCCACGATCTTCACCTTCGGCAGTAACCTGTCATCGATCCTCTTGGTGAGCCTCACAAGTTTATACTCACCATGCTTAGCTTTATAGAATGACTCCAGTGACGGCGTTGCCGTGCCAAGTATAAGAGGGCAATTATTGATCTTCGCCCTCTCTTCCGCCACATCGCGCGCGTGATATCTCGGTACATCATCCTGTTTATATGTCGTCTCGTGTTCTTCGTCTATTATAATGACGCCCAGATTATTCATCGGGCTGAATATCGCGGAACGGGCGCCGACAACGATACTCGCCTTTTGGTCTTTGATCCTCTTCCACTCTAAGAATTTTTTCGCCGGGGTGAGTTTGGAATGGATGACCGCTACCTTCTCCCCGAATCTCGCTACAAACCTCTCGACCGTCTGAGGTGTAAGAGATATTTCCGGCACGAGCATTATCGCCTGCCTGCCTTTGTTCAGAGCGTGGTCTATGGCTTGGAGATAGACTTCGGTCTTGCCGCTGGATGTAATACCGTGCAGAAGAAATGTCACGTACTCTTTCTTATCTATTGTATCTATCACGCTCTTCAGGGCTTTTGACTGTTCTTCGGTAGGTTTATGTTTTCCTGTGAGCAAAAAATCTTCCGCTCCTTTAACGTCTCCTTTTATCCTTGTGCCTAATTCTCGCTTACCCTTCTTTAGTCCGCCCGGTATAGCGGCCTCTATGGCCTCACCCCACGAACAGAAGTAGGTATCTTTTATCCACTTGGTAAGCTTGAGCATCTCTTCGGTGAGGAGAGGGTCTTTATCTATTATACCTTCTATATCCTTCACCTCTTTTACATCGGCCTCTTCGCTAAAACCCACAACATACCCGACCACCCTTCTATTGGTAAAAGGTACAAATACGCGCTGGCCTACGGCTATTTCACCTGAGAGTTTTTCCGGGATCCCGTAGTGGAAAAGCCTGTCCATTGGTAAGGCTATTGCGACTTGGGCGAACTTTGGCATAAATTAAATTATCCGACTTGTCATTGCGAGCGAACCTTCAGGTGAGCGAAGCAACCTCTTTAAATTGCTATATTTTTAACTCTTTCATAATCTTCTTCATGTCCGACCAGACTAACCTTTTGTCGTTCGGATTACGTAATAAATACGCTGGGTGAAAGGTGGGCATGAGCTTGATTCCATTGTACTCTTTAAAATGGCCCCTTAAGGCGCTTATAGTAGTTTCGGTCCTGAGTAATGTCTGGCTTGCAAACTTTCCAAGCGTACAGATTATCTTTGGCTCTATTATATTGATCTGCTTTTTAAGTATATCTTCGCACTCTTTTATCTCGTTCGGCAGTGGTGGGCGATTATTGAGGGGCCTGCACTTCAGTATGTTCGCGATATAAACATCGCTCCTCTTAAGGCCCATCGCCTCTATGATCTTGGTGAGAAGCTGCCCCGCTCTTCCTACAAAAGGAAGGCCCTGAAGGTCTTCATCCTCTCCCGGAGCCTCGCCTATGAACATCAACTCTGCCTTGGGATTTCCTGCGCCGAGCACAATATTGTGGCGGGTCTTGTGGAGACCGCAGCGCTTGCAGCCCGAAATCTCATCCTTCAGGGATTCCAGGCTATTGCTATTGTAGGGCGCCTTTAAAGGTACCCTACAATCATTGGCAACAAAAAACTCGTTTATGCCCGAAGCTCTGTCGAGCTCGATATATGCCTTTACGGAATCGATGACATCTTTCAGGTCTCTACTTGTTGTATTCATAGGCGAATTTAGCGACGTCGTAGGCGGCATAAGGCTTCCTTATCAATTTAATGGCTTCTTTCATCTTATCAAGCTTCATGGGATCAGTTACGAGAACTTCGAGAGCAGCTTTAAGCTCATCCAGATTATTCACTTTTACCGCCGCGTTGTTCTTGACCAGAAAGGCCGAATTACGCGTCTCCTGTCCAAGTATGGGGGATATTATGACGAGCGGTATCTCCTTGGCTAAGCTCTCGGATACGGTAATGCCTCCGGGTTTCGATGTGAGGATATCAGACATATCCATATACTCGTAAACATTGTCTATGAACCCTAAAACCTTCATATTGAGCTTATATTCATCCTTCAAACTCTCTATCCTTTTCACCAGCTCTTCATTGTGGCCGCAAACGACTACAGTCTGCAGCTCTTTTGGGATTTGCGCTATCACCTTCACTATCCCTTCAATGGGGCCCACACCAAATCCGCCTCCTATGACGAGTATGGTAAATAGATCGTCGCGCAACCCTGTCTCATTGAATATCTTCGGCCTGTCCAGGGTCTTAGAAAATACAGGCTCTATCGGGATACCCATCACCTTAATTTGCGCGGGATCAACTTTACGCCCTTCGAGGTCACGGCGCGTATCTTCGCTGGCCACAATATAAGCGTCGGTTCCTTCACAAACCCACCACGCGTGGAGCCTGTAATCGGTCACCACAGTAATAAGTTTAGATGACGTTAAGCTCTTTTGCTTTAGGTCGGCGACCACCTCGCTGGCAAAGAAATGGGTTGAAATTATCACATCCGGCTTCGTATCCGCTATATACTTCACTAATCTTTTTGAATTCGCCCAGTTGTTTATTCTTCTTATATAAGATACGAATAGATCGATAAAGGTAAGGTCGGTTAAATAGTATGACAGCCCCCAAAATGTCGGAAGCTTGTTCACCATCAACAAGTACACCTGCAGATACGACCACTTAAAGAAGTTATTGGTATAGTCTAGAGCGTCTATCAACGTCACCTCTACGCCGGGCAGCTTCATCTCATCGTAGGCCTTCTTCACCGCTATAGACGCTTTCTTATGCCCTATTCCCGCCGTCGCATATACGATCAGTATCTTCTTCATTTACTCTCCTTTTAACATCGTCATTGCGAGCGAAGCGAAACAATCCCAAAAAAGAGATTGCTTCGGGCTATCGCCCTCGCAATGACGGCACTAGCCTATTTGAACAGCTCCTTATTCTCTTTGACCCAATCAGTGAGAAGCTCAATACCTTCATTAGGGTTTAGTTTTGGCTTCCAATTTAACTCCCTCGATATCTTGGATATATCAGAAATGTAGACCTTCTGATCGGACGGCCTCCAGTCTGAAAATTTATATTTCATCTTAAATCCGGTCAGCTTTTCTAATATATCTATGAATTCCAACAGACTCATTGTGTTATTTGGCCCGCCTCCTATATTATATACTCCGCTCTTTATGCCGCTTGTATAAAATTTATCGTAGGCTTCCACCAGGTCATCGACATACAACGCGTCCCGGACCTGCTTGCCATCGCCATATATGGTTATTGCTCGTTTCATTATATTGGAGATGATAAAATGCGCCACCCAGCCCTGGTCTTCGAACCCAAACTGGCGTGTACCGTAAATACAGCTCATCCTGAATATTGCCGTTCGCATCCCGTATATGTGCGCATACTCCTGGGCATAGATATCGCCCGTATACTTACTCGCTCCGTAAGGCGTATGGCCCGTCAGGTCTATCGACATATCTTCGGTAACGCCTTTTACGCCGTCGTAAATATATCTCTTTTCTCTTTCTATCAGTTTTATCTTATCGACGTTCTCACCGAAGACTTTGTTTGTGGAGCAGTATACGAACGTGGCATCTTTACTTTTCTGTCTTAAGACCTCAAGGACATTCAGCGTTCCAAAAGCATTTATGCTGAAATCTTCCATGGGCTCCTGGCATGATAACCCTACTCCCGGCTGACCGGCCGTGTGGATACAGAGGTCTACGCCTTTGCCTATCGCGGTTATGACATCACGCTTATCCCTGATATCGCCCTTAATCCTCTTTATATTTTTGTATCTTTTAAGATAATTCCAGTTGTATTCGACGCTCCTCTTATCATAGCCGAACAATTTCGATCTCATCAGATTATCAAGAACGATTACATCATCGCCCTTTTTGGCATAATATTCGGCCGCGTGACTTCCCACCATCCCGGCTCCACCGGTAACAAGAACTCTCATACCATCTCTCCCGTCATTGCGAGCCCTGTACCATTCGTCGCTTTACTCCTCAGGTGCAGGGCGAAGCAATCTCTTTAGTTATCCACTTAACAGCCTCTAATAAATTCTCGAATATATGATCCGGCTTATCAGCCCAGCCCTCAACGTCTTCGCGTGACTTTTTTCCGGAAAGAACAAATATCGTCTTGCATCCTATTCTCTTGCCTGCCGAGACGTCAGTATCCGCGTCGCCTATAAAATATGTCGTCTTTGGATCTATGCCATATTTTTTGGCGGCCATTTCAAGGAGGCCCGGCTTCGGCTTTCTGCAGGCGCAATTATCCTCATCTTTATGAATGCAATAGAATACTTCCTCTATAGCGCCGCCGGTCTTTTCTATCTCTTTTAACATAGATGAGTTCACTTTAGCCAATTCCGCCTCTGTATACAGGCCCTTGTTAATGCCCGCCTGGTTTGAGGCCACTATTACCTTTATGCCCTTATCCTTTAATATCTTCAGCGCTTCAAGCGCTCCGGGCACAAAATGAAAATCATTCCAATCCGTAACATAGTTGGTCTTGGTCCAACCTCCGGGGTCTTTATTGATTACCCCATCCCTGTCTATAAATAGATATGAAATCATTTTCTCACTTCCGCGCCTCACAATACATATTATCATTAAACGGCATGCTGGAGATCTTTATTTTTTTAAACCCCGACTTTTTTAACAATAATTCCAGATTCGATGGTTTGAAATAGACTACATGATCCGGCGGACGAAATCCGGTCCAGCCCTCTCTTTTTATCTTTCTATTTAAGCAGTCGTAATTGACTGTCTTCAGTAAAAGCACGCCGCGCGGCTTCAAAAATTCAAAGCATTTTTTTAGAGCCTGCAAGGGGTCGTCGAGATGCTCAAGAAGTGATATCAAAGTCACGCCATCATATTCTTCGCTTTTAAATTCCGAATTGAGAAAATTACCGGTGATAACTTTTATTCCTGGCTGCTTTCTTGCCAAGGACGCTAAATAATCCGATATCTCAATGCCCGTGCAGACGAAGCTCTCTCTTGCCTTACAGATGAAACTGCCGTCACCGCAGCCAATGTCGAGCACTTTGGACTTAGGCGCCAAGTTCTGGCGTAGCTTATTATAGAATATAGCGCTCTTGTCACGTTTTGTAGCCTTGCTCCACAGGCTCTTCAGACGTCTCGAAAACTTCTGCAAAGAATTCTTCTGTTTGACATTCCTCT
The DNA here is from genome assembly GCA_964433975.1 of uncultured Planctomycetia bacterium. Lineage (GTDB taxonomy): Bacteria > Omnitrophota > Gorgyraeia > 2-01-FULL-45-10 > 2-01-FULL-45-10 > 2-01-FULL-45-10. The sequence continues at coordinate 12,127 of CAYSSS010000030.1, read as the reverse complement.
CTACGACCTTCTCTTCGGAATAGTATTCTGCCCTGCTCTCTATCACCGGCATCGGATCAATATGAGCGAAACCGCAAGTACTGCACTCCTCGATAGTCCAGGCATCTATCCTATATCGTTTTATCCATTCCCTGGATCCGCAGACCGGGCATACGGTCATATTTATCTTTCCAACTTAGGTTTACTAAATAGAAGGGCCAGCCAATAAACGGTGAGCGGCAGGAAATGTATCGCCATCCTGCTCCATGTAGTTTCTACCATATGCTGTATATCATCCCTGCCAACCAAATACGCGAATACGTAACCGGATATGATAAGCATAAGCGACATAGTGGCATAACGCTGCTTTTCATCAAATAATTTTTTACGGTAAACTACGGCCGAAATAATAAATATGATCCATATCAGATTCCATTTTTTAGGTCCGAATACCTGTCTTTGAAATTCGTATACTATAGGCCATATCTTGTAGGACTGTTTGAATAGATTCAGTTGGTCCATTGTGGTCGAACCGACATCCGAGTTGACCAGATTCGCGGTTAATTTGACCGATAACCAAGGGAAGAGCACCAGCAGGATTATGCCTATATATAAAATTCCGCTCAATACGTCTTTTTTCTTTATGCTGCGGTAGTTCATAAACAAAAATATCAATAGAAGCATGATATTTGCCACGCAATATACAAAACCTTCATTCTTAGTCCACACGGCCAGGGCCGTCATAAACGCCGATATCCATAGATACCCTAAGGACTTGGCATCCTTAAACCAGTAGAGCAGGAACAATGTCCCCGCGAAACAGTAATACGCGAAGGGTACATCATGATAAGCGTTTGTGGCAAAGTTATTGAATTGAGGCACCGTCGCCAAAAGAAACGTAAATAATAAAGCGGCCGTACGGCCACTGAGGCGTTTTACCGCAAAATATAGGATACCGAGTATGGCTACAAAAAAGAGAGGAAAGATCGCTTTAACGAGCTGATCGTTAAGACTCCCCAAAAACATATAGACGAAAGTCTCGGACAGCGGAATGTTCAGAGGATAGTCAGGGTGCGGAAAAAAGGTACTCAGATTATAAAAAAAATCGTAAGGTACGAAATTGCCAAGATAGAATATCTTTGACCTTATAGCATAGGTGGCGATAGCGTCATAAGCTTCTACAGGTTTTATAAGTGCCCTGAAGAACGCATATACTACCTCTAAGGATATTCCGCATATTAAGCATTTTTCAAGAAAAGTCGTTTTGGTGTCATTGCGAGGCCACGAAGTGGCCGAAGCAATCTCTTTTTTACGATTTTTAAGGCCTACCACTGCAGCGGCCACAACGAACGGAATCCATAAAATAATGATTGAAAACAGGCTGAACTTTAAACTGAAGAAATGGAATATGAACATCTCGAGGCTTATGAACCCGAACCCAAGGCCATAGGAGATGAAAAACTTTTCTAAAAAAAATAACCTGGTGTTTTTAAACGATACCAGATATAGAATATTCCAACCTATAAATATTGCCGCAAAAATGGATAGGGTTAACCTCAACGATTCCATCAATCAACTCTCTTCTTCAGAATATATCGCGTATCGTCCAATTTGGAATATGTATTATAGCCGGATCGAACCGAAAAAGGCTCGTCAAAAACAAGTACAAATTCAGCGTCTTCCGATTCCAGGTGCGGATAAAGATAATACGTAGCCCTTCTTCTGGCATGATCCGGTTTATCCGTTTCGGTCCATCTGTAGGCGGCGCCTTCCGGAAGTTTATCCTTACAAAATACCAGAAATTCATAGAGCTTATCTCCTGTTACATAAGCTCTTTTCCCTTCCAGCGACCTGTGCGCCAAAACCTTATAATCACGCAGGTTACCTTTAAAAATTATCTCTCTTACATTCAGGGACACCCATATAATGATCCATATCGCAAAGGCCAGAGTTATAAAGACTTTAAACGGCTTATAGCGCAGCGCCATGGATAATATGATCTTTAAAAATCTCAGGCCGTCTTTTATGACGCTAAGCTTAGACTTGCCCTCCCTTTGGGCATATTCGATGGGCGTCTCCACTATCTTAAGCCCTTTGCCCATAGTGGCCCTGCAAGTCATGGCGGGGGTAAAGTGTAGTCCGTCGGGCAGTGGATAAAGCTTCTTTAGGGCGCTTCTTCTTAAAACCCTCATACCGCTCGCGCAATCTTCGATTCGTGTGTCTCCAAAATAATTTATTATCTTTGCAAAGACGATATTACCTATTCTACGAGTCTTGGGCATCTTACTGCCGGGTCCAAGCCTCGAGCCTATCACGATATCGGCATTATTTTTGATCAGCGCATTTACCAAATCCGTAAATAGGTTGGGGTCGCATGTCCCGTCAGCATCCAGGAAGCTTAAGATATCCCCACTGGCTTTGTCGAAGCCCTGCTTTATAGCGGCGCCATACCCCTTGTTCCTCTCGTAAGAAACCAGAACTACGTCTTTATATCCGGCTGCTATCTTTTTAGTATTATCCCGAGATCCATCGTTGACCACTACGACTTCTACGTCTTCAATGCCTGTGTTCTTTATTATATCGGGCTTAGCCTTAAGAGCCCTCTCTATCGTAGATCCGATCGACTGTTCTTCGTTATACGCCGGAACTATTATGGATAGCTTCATTTAGCTTCACTTTCATTCTTAAGCATTTCCCAATACTTAACATATGTCATCCATTGATAGTATCCACCGCCGAAGGCCGCCATGAATCCGATCAACCCGTCTCTAAAGCCCTGCTCCACGATGTAATACCTGAGGAATCTTGACAAAAATTTCCGGACCGCCTTCAAGCCACTTACTTTACGCCTCTCTTCAAACCATTTATTAGCTTCTGCTGTGGTCTGTTTATTTAACGTCTGGAAAAAATCGTGGAAATTTCTGTATGAGTAATGAATGATATCTCCTTTTAAAAAGCGGCCGCAGGTGCCATGGTAGATGATCCTGGGGTGTACACTCTTCTCTTCATAACTGACGATCCGCTTATCAAGCAGCCTGTCTTTACTGGCAGGATACCATCCCCCATAATGCAGCCATTTCTTGCCCAGGTATGTCTTTATAGGTATGCAAAATACCACGTCCTTTATCGGATTTTTAAAGAGCTGCCGCAACTCTTCCTGAAGCTCCGGGCTAACGCGTTCATCGGCATCCAGGCTCAATACCCAATTATTCTTTGCGAGACTATAGGCGTAATTCCTGTGCTTGCCTTCGATCTCCATGCGTCTAGAAAATATTCTATCCGTAAATTTTTTCGCAAGCTCCATGGTCCTGTCCGTGCTGCCGTCGTCTACAACGATTATCTCATCCGCCCAAGATGCGCTCTTCAGGCAGTCTCCTATGTTATGTTCTTCATTCTTTGTTATTACCACCACCGAGACAGGTACCTTCTCCATTTTTACCTCTTTCTTAAAATCTTAATTCTCTGACGTCATTGCGAGGCCGCTTTAGCGGCCGAAGCAATCTCATTAATAACAATGTACCTTTGCTTTATGAATAAAAGAGAGCTTTTCCAGGATCTTCGCAAATCTTTCATCCGTAACGAATATTTCGCTGAATCTCTTCTTTTTGGTCAATACTTTCCCCAGCGTCTTAAGATAAAAATACCTATCGAACACATTCGCTATTATATTCGAATGCTCCGGTAGCGCAAGCCGTTTATTGGAAAAATACCAGACCCATAGTCCAAGTCGGGCCTGCGGCATAACGTCTTTTTCTAAGCACTTTATCATGTTATCATCAAAAGAAGAGATGATATATGCTATCCATTTACGCTTACCCCACCTGAATTCATATATCTGCCTGTTCCGCTCGAAGTTCTCATCGAACGAAGAGCCTCTTGTGAATGAGCTGCCTTCGTCATGATATACATACACTCGATTAGCCCTGGCGCATATATAGCCTTCCTTTATTACCCTACGGGAATAGTCGGTGTCCTCAAAGTTCCCCATGCCGTATATTTCATCAAATACGCCTATCTTATCTATTACCTCTTTCTTGATCAACATACAGAAACCTATAGCGGAACCTATCTCGGCGAAGGAGACGGCATCTTTTTTAAGCTTTTCGGCATAGGCTTCCACAGGTTCTCCCTTGTCTGGTTTCTGGCCCAGAGTATTGCTTGACGGGTTGACTAGCCCTATATTGGAAGAACTCTCTGCGACTTTGATCATTTCACCCAGCCACCCTTTTGTTACGATGGTGTCGTTATTGATGAGACAGATGTAAGGAGCCCGCGAATCCCTCATCCCTTGATTCATGGCCTTTATAAATCCGAGGTTCGTCTCATTCCTGATCAATAAGACTCTTGGGCCTTCTTTATCTTTAAGCTGTTCCAGATACCTCTTCGTTTCATCGTTACTGGCATTGTCGATTATGATGAGCCTGTAGTCAACATCCGTATTCTTAATTATCGAATCAATACAACTCTTCGTAAGCTCAAGATTATTCCATACCGCCATTACAATATCACACTTCATGTGCTTATTTCTCTCCCGTCATTGCGAAGCCTGCGAAGCAGGCTGAAGCAATCTCTATTTAGCGCGCAACGCTATAGACAATTAGTAGATTGCTTCGTCGTCCCGCCAAAAAGCGGCGGGACTCCTCGCAATGACATGTTTACCTTTTTATATACTTCATCAACCGTTATATCTTCCAAGCATCTTTTGTTATTCGAGCAACCGGTAAACCTGAAGTCCTTATAACAAGGCCTACACGATAGATCTTTCTTTACGACTACGTGGTCATCATTCGGCGGATAAGGGCCGTATACCTTCTCATCCACCGGCCCAAAAATAGAGACCGTCTTAACTCCCAGCGCAACCGCCATATGCAACGGCCCGCCGTCATTACATATCAAAAGTTTCAGCTCACTTATAACAGCGGCAAGTTCTTTCAAATTTAATTTTCCAACTAAATCTATTACACGATTATCGTCATTGCGAGCGACCGAAGGGAGCGAAGCAATCTCCTTCTCCTCCACGCTCCCCAACAAAACCACCTTAGCATTTAGATCTTTTTTCAGTTTTTCTGCCAATTGTCCAAACTTCTTCGCCGCCCACCGCTTATATATCGCGTCCTTCCCCCAGCTCGCACCGCCACCGGGCGCTACTCCTATCAAAAGATCCGTTGCCGCGACGCCATGTTCTTTTAATATGTTGCGGGCCTTGATACGGCTTTCTTCGCCTACTTCTATGCTGTAGGGGACATTTAAATGTCCCCTGCGATGCGGGTCAATAAAATTTAACAGGTCTAAATTATGCTCAACCACATGCTTGCCTGCATACCCGGAAAACTTAATTCTATCCGTAAGAAACCTGCCCCTATTCTTATAATCCAGGCCTATTCTCTTCTTTATTCCCGCGAGCTTCGACCATAATCCATATCGGCTATCTAATGAAAAATCCAAGGCTATATCGAACTTCTCTCTCCTTATTTCGTTGATCAGTTCAAATAAGGTTGTTAGCTTCTTTATGGAAGAATTTTTGCATATCCTTTTTATGTCGCCTCTCGACAGAGCAAAGACTCTGTCTATTTTCGGGCTATCTTTTAAGAGCTCTCCCAATCTTTCGTTACACCAGTACCCTATAAAACTGTCAGGATAACGATCCTTTATAGCTCTGATAACAGGCGTCGTAAATAACACGTCTCCTATCCCAAATGGATTGATTATCAAAAATTTATTCATACATAGACCGTCATTGCGAGGAGGCCGTTAGGCCGACGAAGCAATCTCAATTTTTGTAAAGATAGCTTGCATAACATCTTCTACGCTTATATCCAAAAGACTCTTCTTATCTATGACAATATTGCCATCACCCCACGGCCCCCATCTCTTGGGACCTTTACCCGGTATGTCGTTCCTGAAGAGAGCAATTACAGGCGTTCCAATAGCGCAGGCCATGTGAACAGGCCCGCTATCACCTGAGATAAGCAATTTTGAATTCTTCAATACTGACGCCAATTCTACCAGCGTTGTTTTGCCTGTTAAGTTCTTTATGCGATTATCGAGATTATCGAACAAGGCGCTTTTCTCTAGCTCTCCCGGCCCGCCCACTATTACAACTTCCGAATCTGTCTCCTTTACTGTTCTTAGCGCAAGCTCACGAAAGCGTTCAACGGGCCATTGCTTCACCGAATCACTCGTCCATGGATGGATCGCAATGGTGTTGTCTACAGACCCTTCATCCGTCATTGCGAGGCCGAACGATAGTGAGGCCGAAGCAATCTTGCTTTTAGAGATTGCTTCGTCGGCGCTCCGCGCCTCCTCGCAATGACGACTAACTGCCTTTACAAGCTTAACCAGTTCAAGATTGCACTCCACTTCATGCTTTTGACCAAGATACTTCAGATCCTCTTTTTTCTTTGTCAGCAAAAAATCCCATTTATGCGCATACCCCGCTCTTACTGGAATGCCCGCTAAATAGACGGCTATGTTCGTATCTTTAGATGGATTCATGATGATTGCGATGTCGATATTCTTCTTTCTTAATAAACTACTGAATTTGATGGCCTCAAGCAAAGAGTGCTTGCCGTTTCTCCATGTTATAACTTCATCGGCATACTGCACATTTGCGGCCAGAGCTTTAACGTAAGGATCTACCGCTAAAATTATCTTCGATTCCTTAAAAGTCTCTTTTACCGCTCTGATGGCCGGGAGATTGAGCAGAAATTCGCCGAATCTGTCATTGCGCACAATTAATATATTTTTTCGGTTTTTTACCCTCTCCCACACCTTGGCCCACTTAAGAAAATGGACATATGATGAAAGGATCGCGAATATAAGCCCATGAATGCCTTCTTTATAGCCCTTCTTGTTAAGATAGATCTTTTTGAAAAGCTTGGCTGGCTTTACCTTAAGATTGTACTTGATCTTCTTTATGGTGAGGTCTTTTTCCTGATCTATGATATCCGAGGCTTGTAGATCCGTGTAACGGTTCTGCCTTTCTATAAACTCCGAAATGTTGTCAAAAGGTACGTGTAGCATATCAGCGTCTATGAGTCCTATATCGCCGTTAACTATCATCTTCTCATGGACTCTTCCTTCGTATCGTGCACAGCCCTTCTTAAATAGATGCTGGGACCAGTGATACCATCCGCCATAGGTGAACTCATGGCCCAAGAATACGTTCTTCCTTCTGAACTTAAATGCCGCGCATTCCGTCTTGGGCAAGATCTCATCACATTTTTTCTTAAAATTATCGGTAACTATCTCATCACTATCCAATTGCAGCACCCACTCAGACGATGCTTTATCCGTGCCAAAATTCCGCTCTTCGGCAAACGACCCTGAAAATGGATGAACGTGCACTTTTGCGCCGTATCGCTTTGCTATATCGGCAGTCTGATCCGTGCTTCCTCCGTCCACCAGCAGTATCTCGTCAGCCCAACCTTTGAGCGAAGAGAGACACTTCTCGATCTTCTTCTCGGAGTTTTTGGATAATATTACAGCGGATATAGAATAATTATTTGGCATACGCCTCCGTCATTGCGAGTCCCGCTCAAGGTGGGACGAAGCAATCTCTTTTTCAAGTAATTTATTGAGCGAAACAAGGTACGCGGTCATCACCCAGAAGAGCGTTGTGAGGACGAGCGAAAAGAGATTTGTATCAAGTCCGGACTGGATCAGGAACGCTATGTATCCTGCGGCCAACCCTAAGAGCATAAAACCCTCGAGGCTCTTCTCTATCTTCTTTTTCATGTTACGTAATGTCGTTCTCAGAACAGTGAAGACCATGGACAGAAACGTCAAAAGACCGAAGATACCTATCTCGGACCACATCTGAAGGTACGAGTTGTGAGAGTACATGATTCCCCAATATTCCGATGGTTTGTATTGAGGGAAATATCTTGAAAACGTATTGATGCCGAAACCAAAAAACGGATGCACCTTTACCATTTCCCACGTACCCTTCCAGAGCTGGGTCCTCTCCCATACCGTATTCCGATCAATAGCAAAAAGGCTTTTGATCCGGTCAAAACCGTGCGGCGACAGCACGACAAGTAATATTATTGCCAGGGGAATAACGATCGATATTTTCCTTTCGTAAATAAAGAAATATACGATTATTCCTATGATGAGCGCGAGAAACGCGCCCCTGGAAGAAGTTCTAAAGAGGCAATAAGCGCCTAAAGCGCAGTTCAAAAAAAGAAAAGCTCTTTGGCTTCTTTTGATGAAAGAGCTGAAGAAACAGAGCGTTAAAGGCAAAACGAATATTATATAAGCCCCGAAGTCATTAGGATGAACAAACGAACCTGAGATCCTGAGCAGGCCAACGTCTCTTATCGGCTCTTTATGCCTTAAGAGGTCGTATCCGGACAATGACTGGAAGATGCCGTTTAAGAAGGTAAAGCATGCTATCGCCATGATTGCCCAGAATGCCCTACCTATACGCTTTCTATCACCGTTAAAATAATCCGTAATGGCAAAGAATAAAAACACGAATTTTATTATCCTTAAAAACCCCCTTATGCTTTCGCTAAAATAAGCGCTCCTTAAAAATGATATAAAGATGACGGCGCACAACGCATATAGAGATAAATTGACCTGTGTTTTCGGCATCTTGTATTCTTTTGAAGCTATCTTCTTTATGACGAAGAATACTATTATGGATATTGCAAAAATCTCGGTGACGGAATTTGAAAAAGTGATCCCAAAAAGAAGAAGATAAAGCGAGGCTTCGGTCAATATGTTCAGTGAGTTAATAAGCATTTTTCAGCGCGAATAGCGACATTAGGATTATTTTCAGGTCGAACCATATCGACCAATTTTCGGCGTAGTAGAGGTCGTACTTTACGCGCTCTTCTATTGGGGTCCCCTGCCTGAGACCGTTCACCTGCGCCCATCCCGTCATGCCGGCTCTTACATGATGACGGCTCATATAGCGCGGTATTCCGTCCTTGAACTGGTCTACAAAATATGGCCTCTCCGGCCTCGGGCCCACCAGGCTCATATCTCCGCTAAGCACATTAAATAGCTGGGGAAGCTCATCAACATTATAACATCTTAAGAATTTCCCTATTCTTGTGCAGCGCTCATCATCTTCCTGGGTAAAGACAGGGCCGGTCCCAGCCTCCGCGTCAGGACGCATCGTTCTGAATTTATAGACTTTAAATATCCTCCCGCCTTCGGTTACTCTCTCTTGAGAAAAGATAACGCCCCCCTTGGAATCCATCTTCACTATCAAAGCAACTGTGGCAAGCAGGGGCGAGAGAACGATTATTCCGAATAATGCTCCAAAGAAATCTACCCCTCTCTTTAAAAATCTGTTATATGCATGATTTAACGGCGACTCTTTTATCCTTATAAGGTTCAGGCCATCGATATTTTCTATCTCAAACTGCTGTATAAGGACGTCGAACAGATCCGCCACTATCTTAAAAGAGACCATTCTCTTCTCGGCCTCAAGTATCATAGCGACTATCTTCTTTTTTGGGATCTCAAGATCGGATAATATGACTTCGTCCGGGCAGGCCTCTTTCAAAATCTCTTCAAAATTTTCTATAGCCCCTAGGTGCTTCGCGTCTATGGGGTAGTCTTGCGATATCTTCCTGGTAGCGACTATGCCTACAATATCGCCGTAACGCTTAAAATAGCGTTCGTGCGACTTTATCATATCCATGCTTTCCGGCTTGCCTATTATGATTATTCTCTTTCTTGTCTTGGGCAGTATTCTCTTTTTGTAAAAGACGCTCAAGATGTACCTGGAGAGAGTTATAAGGACAACGAGATTCACCCATGTTATAAATATAAGAGAACGCGAGTATGCCCGTTCCCTGTAGAAGAATGTGCCTGCGAGCACGAAGAGCATCGTAACGCCCACGCTCTTAAATACCGAAAAGCCATGATCTATGAATTTCTTAGTCGGATCCGGCCTGTAGAGACTTTGGGTGTTCATTACAAGCACCAGAAGCAGCGCGATCCATAATACCGGTAAAAAATAATTCTCTATGGAAGGGATGCCCAGAGGCGTAGGGAAGAATCTGGAATGAAAACGAATTCCGTATGAGAGGAGGAGGGCTAAAAATATCGCTATGAAATCTCCCAGCATCAGAAGGCTCGAGAAGATTATATTCAACCTCTTTTTATTAAGCAGCGCTATCATATGATTTTACCCCGTCATTGCGAGGGCCGAAGGCCCGAAGCAATCTCTATTCATCTTTTCATTCACAAAACTTTTTATATTACTCACGAACTTCACTTCTGAAAACCTCTCGGCATTCCTTCTGCAGTCAGCGGGATTGAATTCACCCTCTCTTTTCTCAAATTCATTTATAGCCCCGATAAGCGCCTCGGGAGTCTGTTCATGAAATAATAGACCAGTTGTCGGCAGCACCGTTTCTGACGTACCGCCTTTGCCGTAAGCTATCACCGGGATCCCCATGGCCTGAGCCTCGACGGGCGCGATCCCAAAATCCTCGAACGCCGCATAGAGAAAGGCCTTTGCACCCGCGCAAGCTCTAACAACCTCATCATGATCGACCCATCCCATAAATTTAATGTTAGCCGATCTTTTTTTAGATTCCCATTCTTTTCTTACGTTGCCGTCGCCGACAATGACCAGCTTTTTGTCCGGCATCTTATTAAACGCCTCCACCATGATGTCGACTCTTTTATACGGCACAAGGGCCGATACGCAAACATAATAATCGCCTCTTTTGCGGGATGGATCGAACTTAAATTTATCTATTTCAACTGGCGGATATATAACCGTTGAATCTCTCTTATAAATATCCTGGATCCTGTCTTTGATCGTTTGCGAAATCGCTATAAAATCATCCACTCTGGGCAGGGTCGCGATATCCCATCTCTTCAGATACTCGCCGGTTAACCGGACTATCGACTTCTTCCATGCCGGATAAGTGCCGAAGTATTGATCGAAGAAGACCCACATGTACCTCATGGGCGTGTAGCAATAGCAGAAATGCTTGGCGCCTTCCGGCTTCTTTACGCCTTTAGCTACACAGTGTGAAGAGCTTATAACAAGATCGAAGCCCTTAAGATTAAGGCTTTCTATCGCCAGCGGGAAAAGGGGTAAATAGTTCCTGTACTTGGTTTTGACGCCCGGTAAGTTCTGTAAAAAGGAGGTATGGACAGTCCTATCTTCAAGGATTTGGTCTACAGAGCCTTTATCGTGTATGAGCGTAAATAGTTCGGCTTGGGGGAATATTTTACAGAAGACATTGAGTATTCTTTCCCCTCCGCGCATCCCCAGCAGCCAATCGTGAACTATCGCTACTCTCATTACCTATCTTTCTGTAGAGATCTATCGTATTTAAAGCGGTTTTATGCCAGTCAAATCTGTCGGTATTCTTAAAGCCTTTGAGGATAAGGCCTTCCCTTATATCCTTATTAGACAATACATTATACAGATTATCACATACTTGGTCAATATAAGAAGCTTTCACGGCGGCTATTGCCTCGGCCCCGCCTATCTCCCTATGGACAGCAATATCGCTGCATACTACAGGTAAACCGCACTTCTGGGCCTCAAGGATCGTTAACCCAAAGCCTTCGTACAAAGAAAGGTTAAATAGGCAGGATGCTAGATTATATATTGCCGCAAGGGATTCGTCGCTCTCCACTTCGCCTAAATATATGATGCCATCTCTCTTTATATCGATATCCTGGCTTAACCTACCCACCATAATAAGCTGTGCTTCCGGCATCCTTTTCTTAAATTGACTAAAGGAATCCAGAAGAGCGCTTATATTCTTATGCCTCCTTATACTCCCAACATAGAGCAGGAATCTGTCCGGCAATTTATATTTGTCCCTAACTCTCCCCAGGTACTCTAAATCAGTTATTTTCCCAAATACCTTATCAACCCCTTCATGGATAACGCTAAATAAAGGGACCTGTCCCTGAAGGGGACTGGTCCCTTTGTTAAAAAATCTCTTCTCTATCTCATCCTTCGTCGCCTGCGAAACACATATCACCGCTCTCGCGGTCTTCAATATTCTCTTGATCATAAACTTCATATACATAGGCGCAAGCCTGCCGCTTGCCCCTTCAGGATAAGTTATGTGTATGATATCGTGAATGGTCGCCACAAGGTTAAATTTAGCTAATACGGGAATATTGTAATGGGGGATGTGCAAAATTACGTCAT
>CAYSSS010000029.1:0-20253 GCA_964433975.1 uncultured Planctomycetia bacterium | reverse complement strand
CCGACTTCGCTCGGGGAAGGCTCGGCGGCCCGCCATCCACGAGATCATTTTGGCGGGTAGTAGGCGGGCAGCGGACGAGCCTTAAAGACGCGTGATTTACGGGTAGCAGAGAGTATGCGAGGACGCACACGGCCGCAGGCCGGGTGCGGGCGGCCTGCGGCCGTGCCGAGCCCCGCGAGAATTCCTATCTTGTTTTTTCTGTAGCGTTGTAGTATTCTATTAGCGAGATTTTCGTTCTATAAAAATAATCAGCGTTTTGGGTTTTCTCCTTGTGAAGGCTACCAAAAATCTCTCTCTCATTTCAAAAGGAGAGAGGCAAATAGCCATGATCAATCACAACGATCGTGGCTATTTTTATGTCTTTACGTTTCAAAGACTTAGGGCATTGTTATCCGACGGTGCCGCTAGTTTTGAACACCCGTCTCTTTTAGCGTGTAAAATTTCTACAGACTAGGCCATGTAATCTCCAAATATGGGCAATTTATCTCTGATTTGGCTTATTTTAGGGCGCATGTAGTAAATGGTTATTGGGCGATTAGTCGCGACTATTGATCAAGCGAATAGCCATTTACTAGGAATTAGCGGATATTTGACTCGATCTATCTCTAGTAAACGGCTCGTTAGTGGGCTAGTTTTGCTGGGATTTGAGGAGGTTGTTCCAGATCTCTTGCTGCTTGTTCCAGTCTAATTCCTGCGTTATATCGCGCAGTTTGTATTCAGGGATGCTGGCTAGCGCCTTATCATCAGAGAGGAGTATCTCTTCCTGGATTCGTGGCGATATGAGGAGCATAGTCGCGATGTGGCAGACCCTGGATGGACTTATGCCGATCCAGCCAGCGACTTCTTTCAGGGTGCATCTTTTTTCGCGCACCGTCTGGTCTATCTGATGAGCCAGGATCAAGTTCTGACGTATGAGCGGTTCTTTGCTTATCGCGGCCTGCTGGCGATAATAAGGTATATGCTTTAACTCAGCCAGCTTTAGCGCGAATTGGTGGCCTTTCTCGCCATTATGGAGCACTATCTCGAGGACTCCGTTAATCGCGTCATAATGCGCGACCTTGGCGATAGATCTAAGGGCTGGTATCTTTTCTTCTAGGGTTAGCGATTCCCAGCCCTTGGTCTCGATGTGCGGATCTTTACAGACTGTTCTTAAGAATTCCATAAACTTATTCTCGATAGCTTGAGCTGAAATGAGGCGTGTAGGGCAGCTCTTGTAGCCACGCTTCTGGGCGTTCATACAAAGGTAGTAATGGTACTTATTGGCACCTTTCTTGCTATATATGTAGTACATGGTGCTATCGCAGGCCTTACAGCGCAATATGCTGTTTAATAGGCCAGTGTTTGTTACTACTCCAGCTACCTTGCGTTCACGACGGTTATTGGCCAGTATTTCTTGAGCCTTTTGGAATATATCGTCGGGTAGTATACGCTCTTGTTCACCTTGATAAAGTTGCCCGGCATGATGGACTTTACCGATATAGAAGGGATTCTTAACTATCGATTGAATGCTCGTACTTTTGAACTTCACACCGCCGGATTTTCTACCTTCCAGAGTCGCGTAGCCTTTTGTCATACGATCATTCTTATTAAGGGCTATCGCCACTGAAAGGAGAGATCGCTTCTCAAGATAAAGATCGAATATCTCTTTTACGATCTCGGCCTCTTTTGGATTTATGACAAGCTTTCGGTTTATCTTGTCGATATCATAGCCTAATGGTGGTCTACCACCGACCCATTTGCCTCTTTTTTTGGAAGCTGCCATCTTATCGCGTGTTCGCTCGCTTATAATCTCACGTTCGAACTGTGCGAAGGAGAGGAGTATATTCAAAGTAAGGCGCCCCATCGAAGTATTAGTGCTGAAGGATTGTGTTACTGATACAAATGTTACGTTGTTTTGTTCAAAGGACTCCAAGAGCTGACTGAAATCAAGGAGCGATCGTGATAGCCTATCCACCTTATACACTACTACGCAGTTAATCTTGCCTTCCTTAATATCGGCCATGAGCTTTTGCAGGGCAGGACGTTCGGTATTTGCTCCTGTATAGCCAGGATCATCGTAACGATCGGGCAATGCTATCCAACCTTCCGACTTTTGGCTTTGAATATAGCTTTCAGCGGATTCGCGTTGATTATCTAAAGATGTAAACTCTTGCTGCAGCCCTTCAGTAGTTGAGACGCGCGTGTATATGGCGCAGTTAATTTTTTTCTTTTCAATCTTTTCCATAAGCGTCCTTTTGCGTTGTCATTGCGAGGCCTGCGAAGCAGGCCGTGGCAATCTCATAATCCAAAAAACAGGTATCCGTTCCAATGCGCTCCGGTTATTTCTTTAGCAATGGCGGATAGCGTCTTATAGATCTTTCCATTGTACTCGAAGCCCTTTTCAAGCACCTTTACCTGATGCTTAGTGTTCTTGTACTCTTTAGTGATTACGGTTCCCGGAATGGGTAGCCGCTTATCTTTAACGGTAACAGGCAGACATGAAGCTGGCTTATCCGGCCTAAGGGCTTTATTATTAATAGGATCATACTCCTCAATAAGCGCCTTAAGTCGACTCTTTGCCTTGGTTGATAAGCTGCCCTGTTCGTTCTCCTGCAGCCTATAAGCGATCTTACGCCAGAGATAGAGCCTATGGTTACTGGTGGCATTCTCGCCATAAAACTCCTTATATCGGCTGAGAAGCTCTTCAACCGGTGCGTTTTTAAGTGCCATTATCTCGCTCATTTTGGCCTCCTTCCCTTAATACATATATAGCCATAGGTTTTTATATATAGCAAGTTCTATTATAGATAAGCACGATATACAGTAGGAATATTTTAGTGTTAGCAATACCAATGTTATGTATCATTAAAATTTATTATTTTTTACTTGACAGGATTATTGCCATATGATATATTCTCTGCATGGTCAAAGAGGATAGAGATATGACAGAAAGAACGAAGCCTTTAAAACTATTATCGAAAGAGATATTTTCAGGCGCTCCACTATATAGCACAGAGAAAATGGAAGAGAGCGCGGACGGTCTCCCCTTAATAAACATTAAAGATGTAGCCGAAGGAACTATTAGACCTGATACGTGTCGACGGTTAATACCCGGGGATTTTAAGAACTTATCTAGATATTTAATATATCCGAAAGATGTCGTTGTTACCTGCAGGGGTAGCTTATTGAAAGCCGCTGTTATTCCCGAGAACATTGGCAAGGCTATAATCACATCAAACTTAATAGCCATACGCCTAGGCGAGTTAGTGTTACCAGAATTTTTAGCCATATATCTGAATATAAAGGAAGGCCAAAGAAAAATTCTTACGAGTGCGACTTCCGCTGATACGCGTCTCGTGCTTACAGTTTCAAATATAGAAGAGCTTGAGGTTCCTGTTTTGCCGATCAATTTACAAAAACAGATAATAGATTTAACAGCGTCTTCGGCTGAGCAGTATAGAATAAGTATGGACGCTGCGGTCACAAGAAAAAAAATAACTGAGCAAATTATTGGAGAACTAATAAAGAAATAGGGAGGGTAAAAATGTCAAAGCTAACAAATGGTGAACTTAATAATTATCTATGGGGCGCAGCAGATATTCTACGCGGCTCGATCGACTCATCCGACTATAAGAATTACATTTTCGGTTTTCTATTCCTTAAGCGCCTATCTGATGTTTTTGAGTATGAGGCAGAGAAAGTCATGCAAAGGGAGCTTAAACGTGGCACATCTCAGGCTGAGGCCACGAAGATAGCCATGGAAGATCCAGACGAGCATCAATTCTTTGTGCCGAAGCGTGCTCGTTGGTCCGAGATACGCAAGGTTTCACAAAATATAGGAGATGAGCTCAACAAGGCCTGCCATGCTCTCGAAGATAAGAATCAGATCCTTGAAGGCGTGCTTGCGGACATAGACTTTAATTCCAACAAGCTCGGTGACACAAAGAACCGCGACTCGGTATTGTCACGGCTCGTGAACCACTTCTCTAAAATCAGCCTTAAGAACACAGACCTCGAAGAACCGGACATGTTGGGTAGGGCCTATGAATACCTTATTGAGAAGTTTGCCGACGACGCTGGTAAAAAAGGCGGAGAGTTTTATACGCCGCGGAAAGTTGTCCAGCTGATCGTGGAGCTTCTAAAGCCCAAAGAAGGCATGCGTATTTGCGATCCCACCTGTGGTTCAGGCGGTATGCTTATCGAATGCGCCCATTATATAGAGAGGAAGAAGGGCAACCCAAGGAATATTTCATTATTCGGCCAGGAAAAGAATCTGGGTACTTGGGCCATATGTAAGATGAATATGCTCCTACATAACCTACCAGATGCAAGAATCGAAAAGGGCGATACAATACGGACTCCTAAGCTCGTTAAGGAGGGCGAGTTAATGCTCTTTGATAGAGTAATAGCTAACCCGCCATTCAGCTTAAAAGATTGGGGCATAGAAGCGGCTCAGAATGATGGTTTCGGAAGATTTCGTTATGGTATTCCCCCAAAGACCAAGGGGGATTATGCTTTCATGCAACACATGATTGCTACAATTAACGATAAAGGTATGGTTGGTGTGGTGATGCCTCACGGCGTACTATTTCGGGGCGCATCTGAAGGTAAGATCAGGAAGGCCCTAATAGAAGAAGACCGTTTTGAAGCGGTTATAGGGCTAGCCACGAATCTTTTCTATGGCACCCCCATTCCTGCGACAATTTTGATTTTTAATAGGAACAAGCCAAAAGAACGCAAAAATAAGATTTTGTTTATAAACGCTTCGGGATGTTATGAGGGGGATAAAAACCAAAATAAGCTCAGAGACGCAGACATCGAGCGTATCGCTAGCGCATTTAATGATTATGAGGATATAGAAAGATTTGCCAAAGTGGTTTCACAAGATGAAATTAAGGAAAACGACTATAATCTTAATATCAGTCGTTACATAGATATGACGGAACCAGAGCCTAGGATCGATGTCAGTGATGCGCTTAGGAAGTTACACAATCTTGAGGATCAGCGCGATGAGGCTGAAAAAAAGATGGATGAATGCTTGAGGAAATTAGGATATGAGAAATAGCCACAAGACGCCTTTCGGATGGAAGCGCATTAAGCTTGGCGAATATCTTGCTGAACTTAGCGAGCGCAATGACACGAGCGGAGATAATGGCACGCCCGTTTTGAGCGTCACAAATAGACCGGGCTTTTCAATGTCAGAAGAGCATTTTGACAAAAAAGTGTTCAGTAAGGACCTGTCTAATTACAAAATCGTTCAGCAAGGGCAATTTGCATATAACCCATCGAGGGTCAATGTCGGTTCAATAGCGCGCTTGAAGGAATTCAAGAAAGGGCTGCTAAGCCCAATGTATATTATATTTGAAGCAAAGGGAGGCTTAGATGGAGCCTATCTCGACCACTGGATATTAAGCCTGCGCTTTAGGAACCTTGTTAAGGCTAGTACCCAAGGCAGCGTCCGAAATTCACTGAATTTTTCATTCCTCGCAGATTTTCCATTTGATCTGCCTCCGGAGCATGAACAGAAACAGATAATTTCAGTCCTCGACGGCATTGATTCTGTTATTGCACAAACTCAGGCTGTGGTTAATCAAATAGAAGTTGTGAAAAAGGGGCTTAAGCGAGATTTATTTGTTGGTGGAATGCCAGGAAAGCATAAAGAATTTAGGAAAACTAGTGTAGGGCAAATTCCTAAAACATGGGATGTTGTCAGAATAAATGACGTGGGAGAAATTATTACCGGTACCACCCCTTCAACAAAAAGACCAGATTACTATGGTGTAGCTTGTCCATGGGCAACGCCAGGCGATTTAGGGACTGAAAAATACATTCAAGTTACTAAGAAATATTTATCAAAAAAAGGATTAACCGTAGCAAGGGCGGTTCCAAAGGGCTCGATCCTAATAGTATGTATTGGTTCCACGATAGGTAAAGTTGGCATAGCCACACAAGACATGACTACAAATCAGCAGATCAACAGCATTGTCTGTAACGATGAGTGGGATTATAGATACGTTTTCCACTTAATGGATAAGCTTTCAAGCTTGTTTAAATTAATGGCAGGAAGGCAAGCCGTACCCATTATCAGCAAAAAAGTACTAGCTGCTTTCTATATACCTAAACCTCCGAAGGAGGAGCAGGAGCTAATAGGGATGTCGCTAGACCTAATGGATGAGAATATTATTAAGGAAAAAGAAGGAATTAGCTTCTTAAAACATCTTAAGGCTAGTTTGGCCCAAGCCCTATTGACTGGCGAGGTAAGAGTAAAAACATAGGAGGAAATCAATGAGTAATGGCCCGATAGTTTATGGTGCAGTTCGACCCGTAGGAATATTTCGTCCAAAATTTCAGCCCAACTCAGGGAAAGTGTTCGCTGATTCCCTGAATGTTATAGGAACTGCTTTTTGGTTGAAGGGCTACAATATCCTGATTACATGTGCTCATGTTGTTGGAACCCTTGTTGGGGCTCCTCTAGAAATAGCTGGACTATTAGTTATTGGGAATCGAGGAAAATTTATGCGTGCCCATGTTGAGCTGCTGGATTTTTCTCATGATTTAGCGGTCCTGCGTCTGGCCGCGGATACGCCTAAAGAAGTATTAGATAAAGAGTTGTTATCTGGCCTGGAACTGGCAGATAAGTATCCCTCGGTGGGCGAGTCTGTACAATATGCCGGATTTCCGCTAGGGCTTCAGCTTCTTGATGCAGCACACGACCCAACGTTTTCTGAAGGCGTTATTGGTGCACAACTGCGTCAGCAAGGACTCGTGAAACAGATCCAGATAACCGGCGCGGTGACAGGTGGTTATAGTGGAGCTCCTATAGTATTAAAGAGTGATCCTGTGAAAGTCATAGGTATGCTTGCAAATAGCCCATCAAAGGATGCCGGTGATGCGAATATATTTATGGCGGTATCGTGGGAGCACATAAAGGCAATAGCGGAATTAGCTAAATCATAAGGAGATACCAGTGAAAAGAGTTTTTTTGAGTTATGCTTATGAGGATATTCAGCAGGTAAAAGGATTGAAACTATTGCTTGCGAATCCCAATTTTGATTTGGATTTCTATGATGAGTCTTTAGGTGTCGCGGTTGATAGCCAGAACTCTGATTATATTAAAAGCGTGATCGGCGATAAGATAAAAAGGTCAAGCGTTACCGTTTGTTTGATAGGAAAGGAGACGCACAAAAGCGGATGGGTTGATTGGGAGCTCGAAAAAAGTGATGAATGTGGTAATAGGATAATTGCTATGGCGCTCAAAGGAATTGACAGTGCTGTTTTACCTACGCTTATAAGAGAAAAGAAATTAAATTTCTACCCCTGGGATCCCAAAAGACTCGGTGAATTAATAGGAGACTAAAATGAGTGAAAATAATCCTACTCTTACAAGATTGGATGAGCAGATTGATTGGTATGATAAAAAGAGCATGGCTAACCAGAAGTATTTTAAGAGGTGCAAGATTATTGAAATGATTTCAGCAGCGTCGATACCTTTTACTGCTGGTTTTTCCGCACCTGCTTTATTGACTGCTAGCTTGGGCTTACTGATCGTTATTATTGAAGGCCTTCAACAGCTGAATCAATTTCATAACAACTGGATTACGTATCGCTCAACATGCGAAGCGCTCAGGCATGAAAAATATTTATATTTAGGAAACGCCGGACCATATTGCAAGGCAGAGGGCAGAGTTTCATTATTGGCAGAGAGGGTTGAATCGCTGGTTTCACAAGAGCATGCAAAATGGATATTTGGAAGAACCGAAACATCGAAATGTAATTGAGGTTATCTATGACCAGTAAAGGTTGGAACGAGTTACACCTATCAGAAGACTCGACCGTTGAGCTACTACAGGCTCTAGGGTATACGTTTGTCCCTCCTGAGCAATTGGAGACAGAGCGAGGCAGTCTAAAAGAGATAGTGCTAGCCTCCCGCCTGGAGAAAAAGCTGAAGGAGATAAATCCTTGGCTTTCAGATGAGAATCTTAAAAAGGCGGTTCGCGCTATAACCACAGTTCCGGCCACGAGTCTTATCGAGGCAAATGAAAAGATTTATACGTCTTTAGTTCACGGTATCTCTATTGAGCAGGATATAGTGGATGGGCAAGGCAAAAAGGGCCACAGCGTATCTTTCATTGATTTTGAGCACCCAGAGAAAAATGAGTGCGTTGTGACTCGGCAATTTAAGGTTGCAGGGCCAAAAGAAAATATTAAGTGCGATGTTGTTGTTTTTATTAATGGTATCCCTGTCGTTTTAATAGAGTGTAAAAACCCCACGATTCTCGATCCTATTAATAAAGCTATCGAACAGCTCTTCAGATATCAGGAGCTAAAAGAGGAGTATAAGGATAGGGGTGCGCCCAAGCTATTCGAAACTATGCAGCTTCTTATAGCTACATGTGGGCAGCAAGCAAAATATGCTACTGCTTATACCCCATATCGTCATTATCTCGAATGGAAGGTTCCATATCCGATTAACCTCGATGAATTAAACGAAAAATATACCAAAAGATTATTTGGGAGGACACCTAATCCACAAGATATTCTTATATATGGGCTGCTTGAAATCGGTAATCTGCTTGATATAATCAGGAATTTTATTTCTTTTGAGGTTGAAGGTGGTAAGACCATAAAGAAGATAGCCCGTTATCAGCAATTCATAGCTGTCAATAATGCCATCAGAAGAATCCAAAAGGAAAAAAGTTCCAGGAAGCGCGGAGGCGTTATTTGGCATACGCAAGGGTCAGGTAAGTCTCTTTCTATGCTTTGGCTTGCAGTTAAGCTAAAAAGATGTAGGGAACTTGAAAATCCTACCCTAGTCATTGTTACGGATCGTATAGACCTTGATAATCAGATTGTTGGGACATTCCAGAGATGTGGCTTCCCGAATCCGGCACAGGCAAAAAGTGTGGCTAATTTGCGAGAGCTTATTAGGCAGGGAAATGGACAAACAGTCGTAACCACTATTCAGAAGTTTCAAGAGGCATCCGAAGATATAGGGCATCCTGTGTTGTCAGATGCAGAGAATGCATTTGTAATGGTGGATGAGGCACACAGAACGCAGTACAAGAACTTAGCAGCCAATATGAGGCAGGCGCTACCCAATGCGTGCTTCTTTGGCTTTACAGGCACACCAATAGATAAGAAAGATCGCAGTACCATACAGACCTTCGGCCCATATATTCATACCTATACAATTGAGCAAGCCGTACAGGATGGGGCTACTGTCCCCATTTATTATGAAAGCAGGCTCCCCGATGTTCATGTACAAGGAGAGAATCTTGATACCCTTTTTGATAGGTATTTTCAGGAATATAGTGAAAAAGAACGTGAAGAAATAAAGCGGAAATATGCCACAGAAGAAATAATTGGCCTTGCGTCCTCTAGAGTTGAAGCTATATGCCTCGATATCATTGATCACTATGAGAAATTCATCATGCCAAATGGCTTTAAGGCTCAGATTGTTACTCCGAGCAGAGAAGCTGCTATTATGTATAAGGAGATGCTAGATAAACTCAGCGGCCCGCCATCAGCAGTTTTAATATCAGGCAGTAATAATGATCCGCAACGGCTTAAAAAGCACCACAAGACTCAGGCAGAGGAGAAGGAGATAATTCGTAGCTTTAAGGAAGATCCTGTCGAAAAGTTGGCTATTATCATTGTCTGCGATAAGCTTTTAACGGGTTTTGATGCTCCCATAGAGCAAGTAATGTATATAGATAGCCCTCTCAAAGACCACACACTCCTGCAGGCGATAGCACGTGTAAATAGAACCGCAGATAAAAAAGACTATGGCCTTGTAATTGACTATTGGGGTATCTCAAAAGACCTACAAGAGGCGCTTATTGTATTTCAACCTACTGATATAGTAGGAGCGTTAACTCCCAAAACGGATGAATTACCAAGACTTGAGGCACGTCATAGAATTGCTATGCATTTCTTTGATAAAGTGACCAGAGATGATCTTGAGGCATGTATAAAAATAGTAGAGCCAGAAGATATAAGAGCAGAATTTGATCTTGCATTCAGACGTTTTGCACAGAGCATGGATATGGTTTTACCAGATCCAGCAGCATTACGTTATGGCTCTGATTTAAAATGGCTAGGTAAGATTAGGAATGCCGCGCGAGCTCGTTTTAGAGACTCTTCCCTCGACCTATCAAGTTGCGGTGCAAAGGTGAGGCAGCTTATTGAGGAGCATATAAAAACAGATGGCGTGCAGAGACTGCTTGAGCCAGTTTCTATTTTTTCAAAGAAGTTTGACGAATTTGTTGAAAACCTTACTACCCCAGAAGCAAGAGCGAGCGAAATTGAACATGCTATGCGGCATGAAATCCACGTTCATCTCCAAGAAGATCCTGTATTCTTCGAATCGTTAAAAGCGCGTCTTGAAAAGATAATCGAAGAGAAGAGACAGCAAAGGATAGATGCTGTTGAGGAGCTTAAGCGCCTAGATTCATTGGTTGAGGAAATGCGTAATATCGGCAAAGTAGCCGAAGACCTAGGCTTCACAGAAACAGAATATGCGTTCTATAAGATGCTAAAGGCGAGTAATGGTAAAAAAGATGACAATAGCTATGAAGCTCTAGCCCGTTCGATCGTTAAGGCTTTAGATAATTTAGCCGTTATAGATTGGGTGCATAAAGATGACGTTCAGCGAGAAATGCGTAGGCAGATAAAGAGCATTCTTCGTTCAGGAGGCTATCAGTTTGAGGAGATTGAAGTCTTAATTGCTAGGATTATGGATTTAGCGAGGGTAAGGTTGATTAAATGATAACGGAAAAGGCAGCAATAGCATTCGGAAGCCGGAATATAGACTTCTTCATACGACGAAGCAACAGAAGAAGGACTATAAGTCTTTTTGTTGACCCCCACGAAGGAGTATTTCTGAGGGCACCGTTAGGCCCATCAATTGATTCCCTAATGAAATTGGTACATTCTAAAGCTGATTGGATTGTAAAGAAGCAGAAGCAAATTGAAGAAGTGGGTGAATTTCTTCCCAAGAGAGAGTTCGCTAATGGCGAAACATTTTTATATCTGGGTCGGCAGTTTCGTCTTAAAGTTTTGAGATTAGATAAAGCAGCTTCGGGCAAAGTAAAATTTACGAATGGATGCTTCGTAGTTTCCATAAATGGGGAATATACAGAAGTGGGTAAGAAGCGAGTCATGAGGAAGCTACTAACTAATTGGTACAAGAGACATGCTCGCAACGCTTTATTTAATCGCATTAAAATTTACGCTAAGAAACTAGACCTTGCACCAGCAGAGTTCGCTTTAGCAAACCAAAGTAAGCGGTGGGGCAGCTGTAGCCATAAAGGTAAGGTCAGATTCAATTGGCATGTAATTATGGCTCCTTTGTCTCTAATTGATTACGTTGTAGCTCATGAGCTTTCACATTTAAAGCAGCCAAATCATTCGCAGGAATTTTGGAAATTGTTAGGCAGCATAATGCCTGATTATGAAGTAAGGCGCGATCGACTTCGCAAAGAAGGGCATAAATTCTATTTTTAAGCATAAACGTTCGTAGTTTAAAAAGATAAAGGTAATTTTAATGAACACAGAAGTTACTAGAAACCTGAAGCAAAAGGTTGTAACGGCGCTTTGGGCCCGTGCTGCAGGACGGTGCGAATTTAACAGTTGTAATCGTCCTCTCTATAAATCGCCAATAACACAAGAGCAAGGGAATATCTCTGAAATCGCTCACATTTGGTCTTTTTCTGAAAAAGGGCCTCGTGGATGGAGTCCATCAAAATCAGCAACAAAAAAACTCAACAAATTATCAAATCTAATGCTACTTTGCCATGATTGCCATAAGATAATTGATTTAGACCATGATGGTGTACGTTATTCAGTGAAGCTATTGCGTTATTGGAAAGAGGAGCATGAAAAGCGGATAGCCATTGTATCTGGCGTTAATCCCAGTAAAAAATCTCATATTATTCTCTATGGTGCTAATATAGGCGAAGAAAAATCGATGCTTCAGCCAGAGCATGCTAAAGAGGCCGTTTTCCCGGAATGGTATCCTACAGAGGAACGCCCCATTTGCTTATCCATGAGTTGGGAGGGTAAAGATGACCAAACGGATTATTGGAAGACCGAAGAGAAGAATATTAAGGCCGCTTTTGAACGAAAAATTCGTCCTCTAATTGAGGAAGCCAATCCGTGTCATTTTTCAATCTTTGCTTTAGCGCCTATGCCACTAATGGCACTCTTAGGAGCTTTGCTGACTGATAAAATACCGACGCAGGTTTATCAACTTCATCGCGAGCCGCATTCCACTTGGCAATGGTTGAATAAGATAAGTAAATTAAAGTTTAAGATTAAAACGCCTAGTAGTTTTAGATACCCGCCAGTATTAATTATCTCGCTTAGCGGTTCGATTTGTTCGGATAGAATTACAGCGGTTCTTGGCAAAAAAATATCCATTTGGGAGCTTACTATAGATAAGCCCCACAACGATTTTTTGAAAAGCAAGGATCAACTGTCCGGTTACCGTGCTACCGTGCGTAAGCTAATGGTTGAAATTAATAAAGCTCACGGCAAAAACAGTCATTTATCAATATTCCCAGCCATGCCTGTTGCATGTGCCGTTGAACTTGGCCGAGTGAGAATGCCAAAGGCTGATATGCCATGGGTGTTTTATGACCAAAATAATAAGCAAGGGCGATTTATTAAAACATTAAAAATAGGAGGACAAAAATGAGTGCACAGATATTAAAAATGATGCTTGGTGAAATAGGTAGTTCAATTGATATTCCAGATTCTAGCTATGAAACTGCTTACGCTAGATATGAGGATCTCGGTAAATGGTTAAGTGAGAATCCAAAATCAAAAAGCGCTAGATTTAAGCCACATGTTTTTGCACAGGGGTCATTTCGTTTAGGTACTGTTATAAGACCATGGAAAAGGAATGACTACGATCTAGACCTTTCCTGTAAGCTCCAACAAGGGATTACAAAGGAAAATTATACGCAAGAACAGCTTAAGAAATTGATAGGCGCAGATCTTGAAGCTTATCGTATTGAACATCATATTGAAGAGGAGCTCGAATCTAGACATCGATGCTGGAGACTTATTTATCAAGACCAACTTAATTTTCATCTCGACACCGTGCCATGCATTCCTGAGAATGCATTGATACGGGGAGTGCTTCAAGAGCGTATGATTAAGGCTGGGACAGTCGAGTTTTTTGCTAAGCAGGTTGCTCAGTTAGCAGTATCCATAACAGATGATAGAAAAAAGTCATATAGGGTGATTTCTCCCGAATGGAACATAAGCAACCCTGAGGGGTATGCTAAGTGGTTTGAAACACGAATGAAACAGGCCAAGAGACTTTTTGAATCTATGAGTGTAAAAGCAAAGGTTGCCAAGGTGGATGCCATTCCTGTCTATCAGTGGCGCACTCCTTTACAACGATGTGTACAGATTCTGAAAAGACATCGGGACATTATGTTTGAAAAGGATATAGAGGGGCATCCTATCTCTGCTATTATTACTACACTTGCAGCTAGATCTTATCAAGGGGAAGAAGCAATTGAGGATGCTATGCAGGCGATTTTAACAAAGATGGGAGACTTAGTTAACAAGCAAGAACCAAGAGTTCCCAATCCAGTTAATCCTGCAGAAGATTTCGCTGACAAGTGGCCTACAGACAAAGGGCGTGAATTGAAACTTGAAAAAAAATTCTGGCAATGGCTTGAACAAGCGAGGACAGATTTTGGGACATTTAGTTCCTCTAATGATATCCAATACCTTAGTGAGAAGGTAAAGAATAAATTCGGCGCAGATTTGAACGTTGATAATTTAAGGAAAAAAATCGGCTTATCCTCAGGTATTGTAATAGGTGGAAAAGGGCTGGCAGATCAAACGCCTAAAAAGGCTGTCGACCATCAAGGTGGTGGAAGGTTTGGCTAAAATAGGTCCAATAAAATTTTTAGAAGAACGCCATCTAGTAGCGGTAGGCGCCCTAACATCTGATCTGAAAAATGATAAGGCATTCCAACTTATTTCAGAAAAAGACGCATGTTCATTTTTGAAAGGTTATTCAGCGATATGGCGCACTCAGATTCGTGCATCAGAAAAAGATTGGACAGTTGATATTGGTTTGCCCAAGCGGTTTCCAGATGAGCCACCTATCGCCTATGTCATCGATTGGAAGCAATTATTTCTTCAGAATCCACATGTATTAAATAATGGCCTTCTCTGTACAATCCCGGGGCATGCGGCTTTAAATAGCGAAGATCCCATAGGGCTCTTTAGGCATGTTTGCAGCCAAGCAAAAGAGATTCTTCTTGGGCTTAGTGCGGATGATTTTAAAGAAGAATTTTCTTATTATTGGAATCAATGCATTACAGAAGGAGCTCAAGATGTTTTACTTATTGATCAGGTTGAACAGCTTGGAAAGTCGTTCCCCGCTGCCTTTTGCAACAAGTATATTTGTGTAGCTTCGTCAGCGGAGAGGCTTAATTACTGGGCTACTAATTTAACAAGTAAGCCATTAGATCTGACAGTAGAGAATGCTGGTATTTTAGTTTGTCGTGACACGCCCCTTCTTCCTAAAGACTATCCTAATACTCTTAAAGATTTGATATCTCTTGCTGAGTCTAATGATTCTTCATCGGCAGAGCTAATAAAAAATCATATACTTAAGAATTATGGAAAAGGGCTTGTCCTCCTTTCCCAAAAAGAGGGGGCGGGATTGGCTCTTGGGGGTATAATTTTCAATGGGTTAGGCCTTTCTCAAAGTGGGTCCACTGAGCTTACGCATGGTTTCCGTCGAGGAAAAGTTCCAGAAGATTTGCTTTTCAAGAGGGCATCGCATAAGATTAGTTCTACAATGGTGGGTCGTGGTAAGGTTGTGCGAGCATATCATAGTTGGATTCATTCAAGAGGTGGAGACGGGCGAGATTTATCTCAAAAAGCGGTTTTGTTAATAGGATGTGGCTCTCTAGGAGGATATGTAGCACATTTAGTGAGCCGCGCAGGAGTGGGGCGTATTACTGTTATAGATAATGATTTATTTAGTTGGGAGAATGTTGGGCGGCATATACTTGGCACTTCGTCGGTTTATCGTCTCAAGGCAGATGCCCTTACTGAGAAACTTAGACAAGATCTGCCTCATTTAAAGATAGATGGAATCACAAAGAGTTGGGAGGATGCATTCGACTCTAACCCAAATCTTTTTAGCGAGCATGACTTAGTGATTTCAACGGTTGCAAACTGGCGTTGTGAAAATGCGCTTAACGCGTTAGCGCGAAAAGCGCAAATCCCACCTTTAATGTTAGGATGGCTTGAGCCTTATGCTGTTGCAGGGCATTGTCTTTTTATTTCTAAAAATGGTGGATGCTTCAAATGCCAGTCAAATGAGTTTGGTCAATTTTTATACAATGTCGCTAAATTTCGCGAAACAACCATTTCTAAAGAACCAGGCAGCTGTACCCATTATCAGCAGTACGGCCCTACTTTTTTAATGCCAGTGGCATCAATGATAGCATCCGCAGCTATAGACATGCTTCTTGCTTCATCTTCAGATTCTTGCCTTACTACCTGGATAAGTAGCGAGGAGCACTTTAAATCGCTAGATGCGAGTATTGCAGATGTCTGGGTGCAGGAAATTGGCAGTGGAGGGTATTCGCGAATATTCCGAAAATTATGGAAGAAATCAGATTCTTGCAACTTATGCTCTTTGGTAAGCATATGAAGCATCGCATATATAATATTCCTAATTCTGAACAACAAATTCTCATAACTACGGATGTGGTAGAATTCTTTGGCACCTATCGTCAACAAGGAGCCGAGGCAGAATCCGGAGGGCTTCTTTTTGCAGAATTTGATTTTCCTATAATTCGTATTGTTGAAGTCTCGCCTCCTCAGCCGACTGACAAGCGATGGAGAACGTTGTTTATTCCAAATCGCGTATTTCAGCGGCAACTCATTAAACAACGTTTTAAAAAAGGACACCATTTTGTAGGCGAATGGCATACCCACCCTCAAGGGAAGCCATCTCCGTCCACATTAGATTTAGAGTCCATGGCAGACTCATTTCTAAAGTCTAAACACGAGTTAAATTATTTCATCATGATCATTATAGGAAATGACATACATAATCTTGAGCTTTGGTTTAGCGTTCATAACGGCGTGGATTATTACCAACTTAAAGAAAATAAAGATTAGTATAATATTTAGCAATATTCAATAATTAATTAGCAGACTTGTCAATGCGGCATGTGTCCGGATTTTATGGATTCATGCCGTTTTTTGTTGTTTTTTGGCCTAAAAAGGATGGAAAATATAAAAAATATCGATTATTTTCAAAAAAATGCGCTTGCAACTTATTGATAACAAAGGAGTTGTGAAGCATAAAATATACATTTCTATAACATATTGTAAATAAATAAGTTATAACAATTTCATCCTGGTGTGGATTTGACCCCCTAAACGTATAATTAAGGTAGGGGGATTATAAAACAAGGAGGGAAAGGCAATGGAAATAAGAAAAGTACCAATAGGGCAGGTGAAGTTTGCGCCGTACAACGCGCGCAAAATGAGAAAAAATGAATTCAAGAAGCTCGTAGAAAGCATTAAAACCTACGAATGCTACGAGCCTCTCATCGTCAACTCACAGAGTTGGCATGTCGTAGGAGGGAATCAGCGATTACGCGTTCTGATCAAGCTTGGCTATAAAGAGGTAGATGTGGTTATCGTGGACCTCTCCATAGAAAAAGAGAAGCTTTTGAATTTAGCCCTCAATCGCATACAGGGTGAATGGGATTTTGCTAAGCTCCCAACTCTTATCGAAGAGCTGAGTAAGATTTTAGACATAGATTTAGGCCTGTCTGGCTTTGACTCATCCGAGGTGGATAAGTTTTTGGAAGGGTTGCGTGAGCCGAAAGATCCGGACGATTTTGATTTTGACGCCACAGTTACTGCTATTAAAGAGCCTATTACCAAGAGAGGGGATGTTATCCAGCTCGGGGATAGCCGTATCATGTGCGGCGATTGTGCATCTGAAGCCGATATGGGTATCTTGATGCAAGATGACAAGATTGACCTCGTGCATACCGACCCCCCATACGGATGTTTTTATCTTGCGCAGAATCGTCCTGACCTTGAAGCCAGGCCAAAGAAATCAAAACGATGGGACGCGTTGTACAAAGACAATTTAAGCGAGGAAGATTATGAGGAGTGGATCAGAAGCGTTTTAAATAACCTAAAGCGTTATCTAAAGGATGGTGCATCGGCCTATATTTGGAATGGCCATGCGAAGTTTTATTTTGTCCACCAAGTATTAAAAGAGCTTGGGTTTCACATCTCTACAGTAATTACTTGGGCTAAGCCGACGTTTGCAATTTCCTATGGAGATTATAATCAGCAAACGGAATTCTGCATTTTCTCGTGGCTTAAGAATGGACCGCATAAGTGGCATGGACCCACGAACGAGAGCAATTTATGGGAAGTGGCCAGGGACAAGGTGTCCGAAAGAATCCATCCAACCCAAAAGAGCGTGTCGCTTCCAGCTCGAGCCATCCGCAATAGCTCGGTAAGGAACGACATTGTATTTGACGGGTTCATCGGTAGCGGTTCTAGTTTAATAGCTGCAGTAAGTCTTGGACGAAAATTCCTGGGCATGGAAATAGAACCCAAGTACATTGACGGAGCAGTACTCAGATACATAGCTTTTGTGGGTAAAGAAAATGTATCTGCCGAGCTCGTCAAAAAATATCTTCCGGAGGTGACCAATGGATAATGAACATAAGCCTGAAGATGGCACCGATCGTGTCCTTCACAATATCCAGGCTATTAAGGACGGCAGACTAAATCCAAAGTCGTTATCTGAGCTTGAGCGCCAAGAATGTGTGGAGTTTCTCTCGGGCGAGGGCTATACGCAGCAGCAGATTGGCGAGGTCCTTACTATATCAGACCGTACCGTAAGGCGCGACCTGGAAGCAATCGAGGAACATAACGCTTTAACTCCTAATCTTAATCTTGCCAAGCGCATCATCGGTAACATGTTCCGAAAGGCCGTTGGCCATCACAAATATTTGGTCCGACTTGCTCGCACCTCTGGCGCAAGTGTTTCAGAAAAAAGCCAATCGGAATTCTTGGCCTGGCGCGTATTAAAGGAGATGGTAGAGAAGATGCAGAGCCTCGGCTATTTACCAATGCGCCCACAGGAGATCACGGGGGAGCTCTTTTATAGCTTTGACGACGCAGCCCAGGAAAAATCGTTTGAAGAGGCGCGTAAGACTCTAGATGAGGTGGTCAGGGTAGCAAGTCAGTGCGGTAACCTCACCCCCGAAATAGAAAAAGACGTTAGTCTACTTCAAAAGAAAATAGAAAAAGCGGAAATAGTCTATGAGTCGGAAAAGCTTTTGAAAAAACAAAACAATAAAGATAAGGAGACTAAAAATGTTTAAGAAAGTTATAAAAGAAGTTGATCAATTACGACGTCAAAACGCCGAAAGCTCAATACGGGCCTTCGCGATGACGTACTTAAAGCATCATTTAAGCCTAGACCCATCAAAAGCGCATCTTGAGGTCTATGAGACACTTCAGGAGATATCGAATGGCCGGGATGCAAAGTATGTGCTTGCGGCGCCCAGGGATTTTGGAAAATCGACCATGATAACGTTAGTCTATGTTTTATATTGTATCTGTTATGAGAAGGAGCGCTTTATAGTGCTTGCCTCGAATACGTCAAAGCTATCAATAAGGATACTCGATAACGTGAAGGCGGAGTTAATTCATAACCCACTACTCCGGGAAGATTTTCCGGAGCTATTTGAGTTTAAAGGTAAGCCTAGACCCCCACGTTGGACTAAAAATGAAATCGAGACGCGCACTGGCATCAAGGTTGTCGCAATAGGGGTTACCGAGAGTAGCCGAGGTATTCGGTATAAAGAGTATAGGCCAAGCCTTATAATATGCGATGATCTGGAAAAGGGTGACGCTTTCTCTTCGACAGAAGCAATAGAGAAGGTAAAGGAATGGTTTGGTAAGACTACGGGTATGATGGGTACTGGTGGCACAAACTATATTTTGCTTGGGACGCACTTTCATCCGTTCTGCTTGATAGGGGATCTACTTGATCCGGAAAAGAGCCCTGACTGGAGAAAGAAGGTCGTATCAGCGCTGGTTTCTGAGCCAACAAATACAGAGCTCTGGGAGCGCTGGAGTAACGTTTTAAATGGTCGTGCTGTATATAACGAAGAATCAGGTCCAGAAGCCGCAAAAGCGCTCTACGATGACAATAAGGAGGCCATGGATAAAGGGGCAGCGTCAGTCTGGCCTAAAAAATGGAGCATCTATCAGCTAAAGCATGAGCAGGATACTAACCCAATAGTTTTTAGTTCTGAACGCCAAAATAGACCTATAGACCCAAAGACCCAAGTGTTTAAAATGGATGAGCTGCAATGTTGGAGCAATAATTATAGGAGCCCCGAAGAGCTAATTAAAACACTTGAGAATCCCACATATTTTGGTGCCTGTGATCCATCTACTGGCAAAGGAGACCCATCGGCGATCATTATCCTGGCCCGGGATAGTAAAGATGGCCTACTGTATGTAATAGTGGCTGATATCTGCCGAAGGTCGATTAACGACACAATAAACGATATCGTGGACTATGCCAGGAGGTATTACTTCACAAAGTTTGTTATTGAGACAAATGTGTTTCAGCTATTAATGGCAGAGCAGTTACGGGAGCGATGCCTAAAAGAGTCGATCGCTCTTAATATTGAGGAAGTCAATAATGGTTCGCAGTCGCACAAGGTAGAGCGTATCCAGTCGCTGCATAGTTATACAAAACCGGGGCTTATACAGTTCAATAAAAACCACAGAGTGCTTCTTGAGCAAATGTGTTTTTTCCCACGCGCACCGCATGATGATGGCCCGGATGCGCTGCAAATGATAGTTAGCCATATTTTAACGCCTCCGAGTGGCATGTGTGGAGTCCACAGCTATAAGATACATGTGCCACCAAGTGACCAGCTAAAGGGCGTGCCTGACTTAAGGCCAGAGATGTTCCCACATGTGTATAGGAGGGACGATAGGAAGGATCGCTTTGTTCTGGATCCGGAAGAATGGTAATTAATTAAGTTTACTGCGAAGCGGGAAGGGGCTAGGTGTTCCTTTCCGCTTCCTTTATGAGGATACTTAATGACAGGTCTAAAGCAGCAGCTACTTTATAGGCAGTACCCATTCCTACGTCTACCTTACCAAGCTCGATCGAGCTGACGTAGGTGCGGTGGATGTCGGCTTTATCTGCAAAATCTTCCTGCG
>CAYSSS010000028.1:0-20660 GCA_964433975.1 uncultured Planctomycetia bacterium | reverse complement strand
CTTAGGAGCTAGTGGGTTATCCCTTGGGGGTTCAAATCCCCCCCCTCGCACCATCTTTTTATCATCATTGCCTGTAGAGCCAAGGTTCTGCGATGGAGGTGTGTCATGATCATAGTTTTAGGGATAATAGCCGTTCTGATACTTACCAGCGTTATAATCCTGCAGAGATTCATGAAAGATATGGCGATGGTTGAGAAAGACCTTCTTAAAGAGATCAAAGAGATGAAGCAGTGCCTGATAAGGATCAACGAAAAGCAGCTATAGGGCTCAAGCATGTTTTCTCATTGATTTAGCCGGGGTGTTTTGGTATAATCATGCTCTTGTTTTATTGATCATAGCGAGTTTTTTACGATGCCCGCATAGCTCAATTGGCAGAGCAGGACACTCTTAATGTCAAGGTTCCAAGTTCGATTCTTGGTGCGGGCACCAGTTAGCGGTAAATATAAGTTATTTTACTGACACAAATGGCCATCACGTGTTGATAGGAAAGGATGACAGCGAGGCCCGTAGGGCCGAGCGTCATCAGGGAAAACCATAGGTTTTCCCTATGAAGAACGAAGGCCGAACAAGACCAACCGTTTCGATGGCTAGGTGGTCGCAGTTTGGCCGGAGTGACCAGCGGCGGTAATTCAGTGGTAGAATGCGACCTTGCCAAGGTCGATGCCGTGGGTTCGAGCCCCATCCGCCGCTCCAAATTTTACGGAGTAAAATTTGTCCTTTGGGTGCGACGAATAGAAGCACCCAAAGGACAGATCCGCTTCGGGATTTTGCTTGGCTAAAAATAAGGAGACTCAAAAGATGAAGATCATGGACTTTTTGAATAAAAAGGCCATATCGGTGGACATCAAAGCTACCGACAAAGAAGGTGTGATACGCGAGCTCGCGGACCTTCTCGCGAACGCTACCGACATGAAGAATGAAGAAGAGCTTGTCGGGGCCGTTCTCGCCAGAGAAGCGTTAGGCTCAACCGGCATAGGACAGGGCGTAGGCATTCCCCATGCCAAAAGCCAGGTAGTAAAAGAGCTGGTAGCCGCGTTCGGGCTTTCAAAGGCCGGGGTGAACTTCGATTCCCTTGACGGCGAACCGGTACATATATTCTTCCTGTTGATAGCTCCGGAAGAATCCGCAGGTCCTCACCTTAAGGCGCTTGCCAGGATATCCCGCATGCTCAAAGATAAGTATTTCAGGGAACTCCTCAGAAAAGCTAAGAGCGAGAACGAAATCCTGCAGATAATCCAGGACGAAGATTCCAAGAAGTACTAAATTGTAAAGAGCCGTCCTCATATGATAAAAATATTAAAAGCTTTTAAATGGCTTTATCCGGGCATGAGGGTCAAGAGGTGGAGCTTCTTGGCCGTTTTTGGCGTCATCATGGTATCGATGGGATTTGTCATGGTGATTTCGGAGACTGCCTCTAAGAGTAAGACTTTTGCCGCGATAATAATAATAACGGGTATACTCGCTATCGTCACTGGGATAAAGCGTATAATAAAATCGTTCGTCACGATACTCCTTCCCCAGAAAGAGGGCGATCTTGTAGATAAGGTATACAACAAACTCATATTGGAGAGGGGCCCTAAAGTGGTGGTGGTGGGGGGCGGAACGGGCCTTTCGATGCTCCTGCATGGCTTAAAAGAGTATACCAGCAACATAACCGCGGTAGTCACCGTGGCGGATGACGGCGGATCGAGCGGGCGCTTGAGACAGGACTTCGACATGCTACCGCCCGGAGATATAAGAAATTGCCTCGTGGCGCTGGCAGATGCCGAGCCGCTGATGGCTAAACTATTCCAGTTCAGGTTCGGTGAGGGGACGGAATTAAAAGGGCATAACTTCGGCAACCTCTTCATTACGGCGATGTCGAAGGTCGCGGGCGGGTTCGATGCGGCAATAAAAGAGTCGAGCAAGATCCTGGCGATAAGAGGAAGCGTCGTGCCGTCCACGCTCAATAAGGTTACGCTCGTTGCCCAGCATGATGACGGCACGGAGAGCGTGGGGGAGAGCCAGATACCAAAAATGGAGAAGCCGATAAAGAGGATATATTTAAGGCCGGCGGGCTCAAAACCGACCCACGAAGCCATAGAGGCGATAAAGAGGGCGGACGGGATAATACTCGGGCCGGGAAGCTTATATACCAGCATAATGCCGAACTTGTTGGTGGAAAAGATTTATAAAGAGATAATCGCATCGAAGGCTGTAAAGATGTATGTCTGCAATGTCATGACCCAGAAGGGCGAGACCGATGGTTACAGGGCGAGCGATCATCTCAGTGCCATAGTTGAGCATACCTCTCCCGGAATAGTGGACTACTGCGTAGTGAATACCGCGAAGATACCGGATAGCATGATCGAGAGATACAAGACTGAAGGGGCCAGTCCGGTTACGGCCGATACGGAGAATATAAAGAAGATGAAGTGCCGCGTTATAGAGGCGCACATAATCACCATCAAGGATTACGTGAGACATGACGCCGCGAAACTCGCAAAGATCGCGGTGGACCTCATAGGAAGCTTAAAGAAAGCTAAAAATTAGGATGAACCCCGCACCTTCTTAAAAGAGATGCGGGGTAGAGGAAGGTGCGGGGTGAAGGAAGTCATAGTAATAGAGAAGACCGTGGTAATAAAAAACAAACAGGGGCTGCATGCCCGGCCGGCTGCGCTCTTCGTTCAGATCGCGAATAAGTTCGATTCCGATGTGGTAGTCTCTAAAGGCAAGACAAAGGTGAACGGTAAATCGATAATGGGAATAATGATGCTGGAGGCGGGCAAGGGATCCAAGGTAGTTATCACCACCAAGGGTGAGGACGCACAGCAGGCTATTACGGAGCTGGAGAACCTTCTCTTGAGCGATATCGAGGACGTCATAAAATGAACAAAGAAAAAGAGATTATTTTAAGAGGCATACCGGCGGCTCCCGGAATAGTCACGGGTAAAGTGCTGCTTCTCGACAGGGAACAGTATGTCATACCCAAGCGTTCGCTTAAGGATGACCAGGTTGCGAACGAGATAAGTCATTTCAAGGACGCGCTTATCCAGACGAAACACGAGGTAATGGAGATAAAGAAGCGCATATCCGAGGAGCTCTCCGCGGAGCACGGCCAGATATTCAGCGCGCATCTTTTGGTAATAGAAGACAGCATGCTGATAGAAGAGGTTATATCCAAGATAAGGAGGGATAAACTTTCGGCCGAATACGTATTTCAGGATGTCCTGAAGAAGTATATAAAAGTATTCTCGGAGATGGATGATGAATATTTAAGAGAGCGCATAAGCGACATCAACGATATAGGCAAGAGGATACTGAAGAACCTCATCGGCGCACGGGAAGACGCGCTCTCCACGCTGAAAGACAAGTCCATAGTGATATCCTACGACCTTTCGCCTTCCGATACGGCAACTATGCATAAGAAGAATGTAATAGGTTTTGCCACGGATATAGGAAGCCGCACTTCACATACCGCTATCATGGCTAAGTCTCTGGAGATCCCGGCGGTCGTGGGACTTGAGACCGTCACCAGAGAGGTGCGGAACGGCGATACCGTGATAGTTGACGGAACCCACGGCGTGGTCGTATTGAATCCAACGCCGGCTACCCTTAAACATTACGAATCCAACCGTAAGAAAATGGTGGCTTTCGGGAAGACCCTCCTGGATATGAAGGGGCTGCCGTGCGAGACCCTGGACGGCAGAAAGATAGAGATGATGGCGAATATAGAATTACAGGAGGAGGTAGTTTCCGTTATTGCCCACGGCGCCGAGGGGATAGGGTTATACAGGACCGAATATTTTTATATGAACCGCAAGGACCTGCCGACCGAAGAAGAGCAGTTTAAAGAGTATTCGATGGTCGCCAGGAAGATCAAACCTTATACAGTCATTATAAGGACGCTCGATCTGGGTGGCGATAAGTTCTTGTCTCAGCTTGAGATACCTCAGGAGATGAACCCCTTCATGGGATGGCGCGCGATAAGATTCTGCCTGGCAAGGCCGGATATATTCAAGACTCAGCTTCGGGCAATATTGAGAGCCTCGGTTTTCGGTAAGCTGAAGATGATGTATCCTATGATATCGGGTATCGAGGAGCTGAAACAGGCCAATGTCATCCTGGAAGAGGCAAAAAAGGATCTGAGAAAAGAGGGTGTATCGTTCGATGAGAATATGGAAGTGGGCGCCATGATAGAGGTCCCGTCCGCGGCGTTGACGGCGGATATCCTGGCCAGGGAAGCCGACTTCTTCTCAATAGGAACGAACGATCTTATCCAGTATGCTCTTGCTGTCGACAGGGTAAACGAGAAGATAGCCTATCTTTACGAGCCGGCGCATCCAGCGGTATTGCTCCTGATAAAGAATGTCATAGAGGCCGGACACAGGGCCGGAATATGGGTAGGTATGTGCGGGGAGATGTCCGGAGACATAGCGATGACCCTGATACTTTTAGGGCTCGGCCTCGATGAGTTCTCCACGTCGCCGATCGCTATACCGGAGCTTAAGAGGATCATAAGATCGGTTAATATGGAGCAGGCAAAGGAAGTCGCCCATCAGGCCCTTACATTATCAACAGGTAAAGAGATAGAGAAGTTTGCCAGAAGGAAGCTCAAAGAGATGGTCCCGGAGATCACGATAGAAGTCGAATAGGCCGATGAAGGAATTGGACAGTTTCAAAAAAATAGAGAAATATGATGAATCGAGCATGCTCGAGCTCATCGAATCTTTTCCGGAGCAGTGCCAGGACGCCAAATGTATAGGCGAGGCATTTGAGCTGCCCCAAAAGTTTAAGCGCCCTTATAAGAATATAGTCTTTACGGGCTTGGGAGGCTCGGCTATCGGGGCGGATCTGGTGAGGTCCTATATAGCCGAAGACGCTCAGGTTCCGGTGCTGGTGAACAGGAACTACACGCTCGCGAATTTCGTTGCCGAGGATACTCTCGTCATAGCATCCAGCTACTCCGGTAATACCGAAGAGACCTTGAGCGCCTACCGCGAAGCCGTATTGAGAGGCTCGAATATAGTAGTCATCACTTCGGGGGGTAAGCTCGAAAAGGCGGCTAAAAGAGGCAATTTTCCATGCCTGATGATCCCGGAAGGTTTCCCGCCCAGGTGCGCGCTGGGGTACTCATTCTTTCCGCTCCTGACCGTATTGGCCAAGATCGGCGTAATAAGGGATCAGGCCGGACCGATAGATGACGCTATACGCAATTTAAGAAGGCTGAGAGATTCCAGGATAGGGTACAAGGTTCCGCGCAAGGGTAATCCCGCAAAAAAAATGGCCGCAAAAATTTTCGGTAAATTCCCCATTATTTATGCCGGTCAGGACCATATGGATGCCGTTGTGACGAGGTGGAGAGGGCAGCTTGCGGAAAATTCCAAGACGCTCTCATCCGGAAACCTCTTCCCGGAAATGAATCACAACGAAATAGTCGGTTGGGAAAACCCCAGAGAGGTACTTAAAGAGTGCGTTGCCGTAATATTAAGAGACGCCTCCGATCATCCGAGGATATCCGGCAGGATGGACGTAACAAGAAAGATCCTTAAGAAAGAGAAGGTAAAGGTTTTGGAGGCATCATCCTCAGGCCTTGGGCTTCTAGCCAGGATATTCTCCTTAGTTTACACCGGAGACTTTGTCAGCTTCTACCTGGCTATATTGAACGGGATAGATCCCACTCCCGTAGAAAAGATAACGATGATAAAGAAAGCGATGGCCAAGATATGAAACCTCGCATAAACCCGACATTACACTTAGAGAGGTTCCATATGCAATTGCATGAGATGGGCATATGAAGTTATTGATATTAGCGGCAGGGTACGCGGTCAGATTGCAGCCGCTTACCTCAAACACGCCAAAACCCCTCCTGCCTATAGGCGGTAAGCCTATGATGGACAGGATAATCGCAAAGACGGAACAGCTAAATAATATAGACGCTATCCACGTGGTATCGAATGGTAAGTTCTTCCAGAATTTTGTGGAGTGGAAAAAATCGCGCAAGGACGCATCCCGCATCTTCCTGGTCAATGATGGCACCATGACCAATGACGCGAGGCTCGGCGCGATACGCGATATGGAGCTTGCTATAAGAGAGGGGTCGATAGATGACGATCTCCTGGTTATAGCGGGAGACAACCTGTTCGATCTCGACCTCGCGGCGTTCTCGGAGTTTGCCAAGAGTCACGACGACGGCGTCTCCGTGGCCTTATACGATATAGGAAGCATTGAGGCGGCGAAGAAGTTCGGGGTGGTCCATGTTGACGGAAAAGGTTTTGTAACGGATTTTGAAGAGAAGCCCCAAAACCCTAAGTCCACCCTGGTATCTACGGGTATATATTATTTCCCGAGAAAGAAGCTGGTCAATTTGCAAGAGTATGTCAATCTGAAAGGCGCAAAGCTCGATGCGCCCGGTTATTATGTAAGATGGTTGAGCGAGAATGACAAAGTTTATGGTTTTCCGTTCTCTGAAAAATGGTATGACATAGGCGATCTGGAATCGTACAAGAGAGCGGACGAAGAGTATAAAAGAAAAGGAGAGTAAAAGATGTCGATGCATAAATATCTCTTTACCTCGGAGAGCGTGACAGAGGGCCACCCCGATAAAGTTTGCGATCAGGTATCGGACGGAGTGCTTGACGAGGTATTAAAGCAGGATCCGGCAGGCAGAGTCGCCTGCGAAACATATGTCACGATGGGCCTCATAATAGTTGGCGGCGAGATCACAACTACGGCGTATGTTGATATACAAGAATTATGCCGAAAGATCCTGAAGGGCATAGGATATACGCACCAAAAATATGGGTTTGATTATCACACCTGCGCGA
Source organism: uncultured Planctomycetia bacterium (assembly GCA_964433975.1). Taxonomy (GTDB): domain Bacteria; phylum Omnitrophota; class Gorgyraeia; order 2-01-FULL-45-10; family 2-01-FULL-45-10; genus 2-01-FULL-45-10. Next base: position 13,854 of record CAYSSS010000028.1, on the reverse strand, counting down.
TACTGAACGCCATAAACAAACAGTCACCGAATATAGCTCTTGGTGTGGACAGGGGCGGAGCCGGCGATCAGGGCATGATGATGGGATACGCGTGTCGTGAGACGCCCGAGCTCATGCCGCTTCCGATCATGCTTGCGCATAAACTTGCGCGTAAACTCGCTGAGATGAGGAAGAACGGCAAGCTTAAATATCTCGGCCCCGATGGCAAGAGCCAGGTAACGGTGGAATATCATAACGAAAAACCCGTCAAAGTCACTTCAGTCGTTCTGGCGAGCCAGCATACGGACGAGGCGGTTGATAAGAAAACAGATATGTTTTCGGAAGATGCCAGACATGAGATCATAGACAGGATCGCGAAGCCGGTTTTGAAGGAGTACATCGATAAGGATACGAAGTTTTATATCAATCAGACCGGAAAATTTCTCATCGGCGGGCCGCAGTCTGATACAGGGATGACCGGCCGCAAGATCATAGTGGATACTTATGGCGGCACTGTCTCGCACGGCGGAGGCGCCTTCTCCGGCAAAGACCCGACGAAGGTTGACCGGTCGGCCGCCTATATGGGCAGGTATATCGCGAAGAATCTTGTCGCTGCCGGTATTGCGGACAGACTCTTGATACAGCTGGCGTATGTAATAGGGCATGCGGATCCGCTCTCCATAATGGTGAATACATATGGAACCGGTAAGCTGTCAGATGAAAAAATAGTGAAGATAATAAAGGACCATTTTGAGCTTACTCCGCATGGTATCATAGCGGAGCTGAAGTTGCGCGAATCGGACGGCAGCAGATTTACTCAGACAGCGGCCTACGGTCATTTTGGCAGGGACGAAGAAGGGTTCACATGGGAGATGACGGACCAGGCCAAGGATCTTAAAAAGTACTTGAAATAAACGAGAGCAGGGGCATTCTTAAGGGCGCCATACTGCTGCATACAAAAATTAATGGAGAAGATGATGAAATATGATGTTAAAGACTTAAAGCTGGCAAAAAAAGGCAAGCTGCGCATAGAGTGGGCGAACGAATACATGAAGGTGCTCCAGCTTATACGCAGGCGTTTTAAAAACGAGAAGCCCTTGAAGGGTCTGAACGTGGCGTGCTGTCTCCATGTGACTACGGAGACGGCCAACCTGGCTCTCACTTTGAAGGAAGGCGGAGCCAACGTATTCGTCTGCGCGTCCAATCCTCTAAGCACCCAGGACGACGTGGCGGCCTCCATGGTCAAGGATATGGGGATATCGACGTTTGCCATCAAGGGAGAGGACAATAAGACGTACTACAGGCACATCGAGAGCGTCCTCAAAGCCAATATTCATGTTACGATGGACGACGGCGCGGACCTCGTCTCGATGATACATAAGACCAAAAAAGAACTGGCCGAAGATATAATCGGCGGGACCGAAGAGACGACGACCGGCGTGATAAGATTAAGGAGCCTCGAGAAGCAGGGGCTTCTCATGTACCCGATAATCGCGGTAAATGACGCCTCCACAAAGCACCTCTTCGATAACAGATACGGTACCGGCCAGTCTACATTAGACGGTATCATAAGGGCGACGAACGTCCTTGTCTCGGGTTCTCAATTTGTAGTCTGCGGCTACGGATGGTGCGGCAGGGGCGTAGCGATGCGCGCCAGAGGCATGGGAGCCAATGTAATAATAATTGAAATAGACCCCATGAAGGCTCTCGAAGCGGTTATGGATGGTTACAGCGTGATGCCTCTTAAAAAGGCGGCCAGTATCGGAGACGTGTTTGTCACTCTTACCGGGGATATAAACGTAATACGAGGAGAGCATTTTAGAGTCATGAAGGACGGGGCGATCGTCGCCAACTCCGGGCATTTTAACGTAGAGCTTGATATCCCGTCACTCGAAAAGATGTCCGTAAAGAAGAGAACGGTCCGGGAGTTCGTGGAAGAGTACACTCTCAAGGGCGGCAAGCGTATAAATCTTTTAGGCGAAGGTCGGCTTATCAATCTGGCAGCAGCGGAAGGCCATCCGGCCAGCGTCATGGATATGAGCTTTGCGAATCAGGCGCTCTCGTGCGAATATATGGCTAAAAATTACAAGAAGCTTGAAAAGAAGGTATATAATGTGCCCGATCTTCTGGACAAGAAGATCGCGAAACTGAAGCTGGAATCATTGGCCATCTATATAGATACGCTGACCAAAGAGCAGAAGGAGTATCTGGATAGCTGGGAGGTGGGAACTTAGTTAGTTGATAATTCATAGCTAATAGTTGATAGCTATTGGTAGATGCTGAATTGAGCCACTAAAGACGGAAGGAGAAGTCATTAATATGGGCAGGAAAGCGATCGACATGGACAATCTGGTGATGGATCTTGTATTGGCTGCGAACATTGACGAGAAGACCAAAGTGGCGAAGAAGATAACGGACATCGCTTATAAGAACGGTATCTACTCTTCAAGCATAAACGGACTCTATATGGCCCGGGGCAAGGGAGAGTTTCCCGGGACCTTTACCGTGCCCGCTATAAACTTAAGGACGCTGACCTACGATCTCGCCAAGGCGATCTTCAGGGTGGCCAAGCGGAACAACGCCGGAGCTTTTATCTTTGAAATAGCGAAATCGGAGATGGGGTATACTGATCAGCCTCCGGTCGAATACGTAGCGGTATGTCTTGCCGCGGCTGTAAAGGAGGGATGGGCGGGGCCCATATTCGTCCAGGGTGACCATTTCCAGGTGAACGCGAAAAATTATAAAGAGAACCCGGAAAAAGAGCTCGACTCGTTGAGAGCCATAATCATAAAGGCCATGGAAGCCGGATTCTACAATATAGACATAGATTCATCGACAGTCGTTGATTTGACCAAACCGAGCATAAAGAGGCAGCAGAAAGACAACTATGAAATATGCGCTATCCTCACCAACTTTATAAGAAGGAATCAGCCCAGGGGTATAGAGGTTTCCGTGGGCGGCGAGATAGGTGAGGTCGGCCATCAGAACTCTACTCCCGAAGACTTGAGGGCCTTCATGGAAGGCTTTAATAAGAAGCTCAGGAAGGGCAGGACCGGGATAAGCAAGATCAGCATACAGACGGGCACTTCCCACGGCGGGGTCGTTCTGCCGGACGGCACGATAGCGAAGGTGAAGCTCGATTTCGATACTTTAAGTAAGCTGTCAAGAATAGCGAGGGAGGAGTACGGGATGGCCGGAGCGGTCCAGCACGGAGCCTCTACGCTGCCCGCCGAGGCATTCGGAAAGTTCCCGGAAGCCGGCGCGGCCGAAGTGCACCTGGCTACGGAATTCCAGAACATGGTATATGAGTCAAGCCATTTCCCGAAGGAGCTGAAGGATAGGATCTACGATTGGCTGAAGAAGACTCTAAGTCCCGAGAGAAAAGCGGACCAGACCGAGGAGCAGTTCATCTACTCGACCAGGAAGAAAGCTCTTGGCCAGTTCAAAAAGGATATAATGGGCCTGCCCAAGGAGACCAGAGGCGCCATAGCGTTGGAGATAGAGAATAAGTTCGAGTTCCTCTTCGAAAAACTGAACGTCAAGAACACGAGAGACCTCACCTCGAAGCATGTGCCATTAAAGAGGGTGATATCCAGGAAGAGGTCCCCTTCGGAGCATGTGGAGTTGAGCGGGGAAGGCGCGGACTGATTAGTTGATAGTTTATAGTCAGTTGTAGATAGGGCACCCTTAAGGGTGCCCTATCTTATTTTATGCTTTGTTTTATGCGCGTTTATTAAGCAGATAGATACCGACCCCGGCAAAGATCACATTGCCCGACCATGCGGCTATGACCGGTGGAAGTATGCCGGCCTTTCCAAGGGCGAGTGATATGGCTATGATAGCGTAGTAGAGCAGTCCTATAACTATGCTCATTCCTATTCCTACCATCACTCCGCCGCGCATCGTAAGAAGGGCGAACGGGGCCGCCACCATGATTATTATAAGGCTTATGAACGGGAACGCGATCTTATAGTTAAGGTCCACAAGGAGGTTTCTGGTTATCTTTATTCCTGAGCCAAGGAAGTTCTTTATGTAGCTATGCAGCTCCTTGTAACTCATGAATTCCGCCTTCAGCTCTTTATTTGCGAAGTCCCTGGGCCTCTCCTTAAGCGGTATTATCTTCTCGTTGTAAAATATCGGCGGCCCCAGCATTTTCCCGGCATTATCCACTTTATACGTTATAACTTTAATGAACTTCCAATCGTTTCCCGTCCATATGGCGTTATTGGCCGTGATCTTAAGCACTAGATTTTCATCTGTGTCATGTTCGTGGATTATGATATCGCTCAGCTTCTTCTCCGCGGTATTGTAACTTCTGGCGAAGACTATCCTGTTTCCCGTGCCGTATATCGCGACATTTTTTATCACCTTAAGCTGTTTGTCGGAGTCTTTGCGCTTCTCCAGCTCTTCGCGGCGTATCATCTGAGATATCTTGGATGTGAGCGGTATGACCCTGTCGCTGATCATGAAAGTGAACACGCTTATCAAAAACCCCAGGACCAATAGCGGCGTGAGTATGCGCCACAGGCTTACGCCGCTTGACTTCATGGCGATGATCTCATTATTCTTGTTCAAGCCGCTCAGCACATATATGGTGGAGAGCAATGCCGCCATGGGCATGATCTGCACGAATATGGTGGGGACATAGTAGAAATAAAAGGCTATCACTGACCCGAACGGTATATTGTACGTCACGATGTCGTCTATGAAAGAGAATATATCTATGATGACGGCCATTATGACAAAGACGAAGAGGCACCATAAGAAAGAGCTTAAAAAACTTTTGGCCATATACCTGTCTATTATCTTCATATGCCTCTTGCCAGCGTAAAAGACGTTACGCTCTTCGCGCCGCCGCTCAAGAGGGCCTTCGCGCACTCCTCGAGCGTGGAACCGGTCGTCATTATGTCATCTACCAGAAGTATATTTTTATCTTTGATCTGAGCCCCGGGTGAAAGCGTGAAAGCGCCATCAAGATTCTCAAGCCTCTCACTCTTCGACAGCTCGTTCTGGTAACGCGTCCTACGGGTCTTCTCCAGGGTGTTCGCTAGTAAGAGCGAGTACTCTTTCGAAACGGGACCGGCCAATAGCAGCGATTGGTTGAACTCTCTTTCCCTGAGGCGCTCTTTGTGAAGCGGAACCACTGTAACCAGGTCGACCTCCGCGATCTCGGGGTTATCCTTTATATAGTCTATCATGAGCTTTGAAAATATTCCGGCAAGGACCGTCTTACCTTTATATTTGAACCGGTGGACAAGCTCCTTTAGCGCGCCGTCATAGAGACAGGCCGAGTACGCCTTAACGGGCAGATCGCCCAGCTCAAAGGGCGGCATAGCGTTACGATTTATAGAGGATATGCAGCGCCCACAGAGGTGAGGCTCGTTCATCGCCTCGAGCGGCGTCTGGCAGCCCAGGCAGTGGAGCGGGTAGAAGAGGTTAAGAAAATTTTTCGCGATCACCTTCACGGCTTGCATCCCGGTATTATATCTTGTTATGGCTCAATGGTCAAGGCCGCCTAATAAGCCTGTTGGGAATTTCAGAATTTTAGAATTTTGGGGACGTTTCACTTTGCCCTAATAGAATTTTGGGGACGTTTCACTTTGCCCTAACAGCTTGTAAATAGTAGAGTTACAAACACTGTCAATCCACACTCTTTTTTGATTCCGCGATCCTTGACAAAATCAGGTCCCTGTATCTTCGCTGGCGCTCTTCCGCGGCCCTACCCATATCTTCATATATCGGACTGGTATCTACAATAGCATTGGCCTCACCAAAAGCATAGTGGCGATAACTGCTCCACCTATATTCCGACGGATCACTAACCAGCCCAGCCTCTACGGGATTTTTCTCAACATACAATGCCGCCGTAAGCAGGTATTGGTCATCTTTTATAACGAAACTCTTAAATCTGCCTTGCCACAAATGTCCGACATATCTATTCTTTCGCCTGTAATAATGATGGTAGGAGAGAGAGATACCCTGCATGACTTTTGAGATATCGGTGTTTTCTGTTATCCTCAAAATAAGATGAACATGATTTTTCATCAGCGCGTAATGGTATAGATAAAAAGCTAAATTTTTCTTATACCGAGCTAACAGTGACTCAAAACGAATATAGTCACCATCCCTTCTAAAGACGCATCTTTTATTATTGCCTCTTATAGTGATATGAAAAACTCCGCATTCCGGAACCATTCTTGGGCCTCTTGGCATAAACACCTCCTATACTATAAGACGGAAAAAATGGTCAAATTGTTGCAAACTATTTTAAAATAATTTCAGCTGTGGACTAAGTGCGATTGTAACTCATTGAAAATGAAGAAGATATAGCAAGGTGAAACGTCCCCATAAGCTGTTACAAAATCTCTTGTATTGAAAATATAGCCCGGTTTGTCTATAATAAGGAGCTATGGCGAAGACGAGACAGGCGTGGGGAACGAGGATCGGGATCATAATGGCTGTCGCGGGAAGCGCGATAGGACTGGGGAATTTCCTGCGTTTCCCTGTGCAGGCCGCATCTAACGGCGGCGGAGCATTCATGATACCCTACTTCGTATCGCTCTTCCTTCTCGGCATCCCGCTTATGTGGATAGAGTGGACCCTCGGACGGTTCGGTGGGGGGTTCGGCCACGGCACAGCTCCCGGTATATTCCATACCATGTGGGAGAAGAACCGGTTCATTAAGTATTTCGGTGTCATAGGGATATTCGGGCCCCTGGTCATATTGATCTACTATACCTATATAGAGTCCTGGACGCTCGCCTACGGCTGGTTCGCGATAACCGGAAAATACGCCTCAGCGACCACCCAAAGTTCGATGAAATCTTTCTTAAGCGGATTTCAGGGCCTGGAGAAGAACAGCTTCTTTTCGAGTCTCGCCCCCGCGTACACCTTCTTTCTGATAACATTTTTGGCAAATATGGCGGTCATATACTACGGGATAAAGGGCGGAATAGAGAAGCTCTGCAGGATCGCTATGCCGCTCCTTTTCATATGCGGCGTAATAGTCATGGTGCGAGTCCTTACTTTAGGGGCGCCGGATCCCGCCAAGCCTTCCTGGAATATAGTTAACGGGTTCGGTTTTTTGTGGAACCCCGATTTTTCGGCGCTTAAGTCCGCCAAGGTATGGCTTGCGGCGGCGGGGCAGATATTCTTTACTTTGAGCGTCGGAATAGGCGTCATACTTACCTATGCCAGCTATCTCTCGAAAGGGGACGATGTCGTATTGTCGGGCCTCTCGGCCGTCGGCACGAATGAATTTGCCGAGGTTATCATAGGCGGCAGCATAATAATACCGGCGGCGTTCATCTTTTTTGGTCCGGCCGGCACGGAAGCGATAGCCAGGTCCGGCGCGTTCAACCTGAGTTTTGTGACGATGCCGCTGATATTCGGCAAAGTCATGAACGGCGCCTTCTTCGGCTGCGTATGGTTTTCGCTCCTATTTCTTGCGGGGATAACCTCAGCCGTATCGCTCGCGCAGCCGGCGGTTGCGTTCCTGGAGGATGAATTTAATATTTCAAGAAGGAGAGCGGTATCGATACTGGGAACCGCCTTATTTATCTTCTGCCAGCCGGCCATATTCTTGATAGGCAAAGGAGTGGTTAATGAGCTCGACTTCTGGGGCGGTACATTCTGCCTCGTCCTTTTTGCCACGGTAGAGACTATTCTATTCGCGTGGGTCTTCGGGATGGAGCGCGCCTGGAAGGAGATACACCACGGTGCCGATATGAAGATCCCGAGAGTGTACAAATTTATAATAAAGTACGTAACGCCGCTATTTCTTATAGTGATACTCATATCCTGGGCTTACCAGGAGTGGTGGCCCATGATACTCATGAAGAATGTGCCGGCGCCGGACAGGCCTTTCGTTCTAGCGACCAGGTTCGCGCTGATCGCTTTATTTATTGTGTTGGCGGTTTTGGTCAAGGTCGCGTGGATGAAGAAGAGGAGGCAGGCGAAGACATGAGGCTTTCCGGCTGGATCTTCATAACTATCTCATGGACTTTCATATTGACCCTCACCACGTTCTGTTTTTACAGGATCTTCACAAAGAAAAAGATCGAATAGAGCCTTATGCCCAAGACAGATATAAAAAATATTTCGAAGGATGGGCTTAAAAGTGAGCTTGTCAGGATAGGCGAGAAGCCATACAGGGCTACTCAGGTCTTCAGGTGGCTCTATAAGGTGGGCGTGAAGTCCTTCGACGAGATGACCGATCTCAACAAGGAGCTGCGCGAAAAGCTGAAAGAGAAATTTCATATTACAAAGGTCGTCGCCCTCGATTCGAAGCGCTCTCTCTCTGACGGCACCACCAAGTATCTGCTCAAACTGGAAGACTCGCAGACGATAGAGTCGGTGCTTCTCCCGGAGGACGAGAGGACGACGCTTTGCCTTTCGTCACAGGTCGGCTGCAAATTCGCCTGCTCATTCTGCGCCAGCGCCCCGTTCGGGTTCGTCAGAAACCTGAAGGCCTCGGAGATACTGGACGAGGTCCTCTTTATAAAGGCCCATAACAAAGACCGGACCATCACCAATATTGTCTTCATGGGGATAGGCGAGCCGTTGGATAATTACAACAATGTGATGAGAGCGATAAGGATACTTAACGACGAAGATGCCTTCAAGATAGGCGCCCGCAGGATAACGATATCCACCTGCGGGATAATTCCCGGCATGGAAAGAATAGCCGGCGAAAAGATTCAGATCGAGCTCTCTGTCTCTTTGCATTCGCCCGATGACAAAATACGCTCCAAACTGGTTCCCATAAATAAGAGATATCCGCTGAACGATCTAATATCCGCCTGCAAAGATTATACCGAAGAGACCAAGAGGATAATAACGTTCGAGTATGTACTGATAAAGGGAGTGAACGCTTCGGAAGGCGACGCGTTCAAGCTGGCCAGGCTCCTGACAGGGCTTAATTGTAAAGTAAATCTAATATCCTATAATCAGATCAGGGCCAAAGGTTACGAGGCTCCCGGTACGGAAGGTGTAAAAGATTTTTTCAGGACGCTGAAGAGCCGCGGCGTAAATGTGATGCTGCGTAAGTCTAAAGGCGAGGATATAGACGCCGGCTGCGGGCAGTTGAGGATATCAAAGCTATGAGTAAGAGAGATAACGTATTAAGGCATATCGCGTTCTTCTTTTCGCTAGCCTTATACCTGACACTGCTGCCCATAATACTCTCCTATTCACTCGGCTACCATATAGATTTTCACAAGCTCGTAATATACAAGACGGGCATACTCTCTTTAAGGAGCACGCCATCGGGCGCGTCCATTTATATAAACGGTAAGCTCCATTCTGATATCACGCCCGCCAGGATAGAGGAGCTGAGGCCCGGGGTCTATCCCGTGGAGGTAAAGAGAGAGGGCTTCTACCCGTGGCAGAAAGAGCTGGCTGTCCGGCCCAATATGGTTACCCGGGCGGAGAGCATACTGCTCTTTCCTACGCTGCAGGTAACGGAGAAGGTGAGCGACCGTGAAACGGATAATTTCTTTATACCGGACGACAGAAGTCAGGTCTATTACATGACGAGGTCCGGTCTATACAAATCTAATATGGACGGAGCGAACCCTAAGAAGCTTTCCTCTTACTCGGCGTGGCCATCCGAAATCACGGGAAAGAAGCTCTCCCCGGACGGCAGGAAGATCCTCTATTTTAACGGGAACGGCATATGGATAATCTACTTGAGCAGGCTCAGGCTAACAAAGGACGGCGACGCCGCGGAAGTGGAAGAGGTCTTAAAAGGTTCGGGCGCCATAAAGGAAGCATTCTGGCATTCGGACTCTAACCATATAATTTTTGTCTCCGGCAAAGATATAAATGTACTGGAGATAGGAAAAGGGGGAGGCAAAAATATAGTCACCCTCAATAGGTGCGCTCACCAGCCGAAGGGGGTATATTACGATACATACAACGACTCGCTATATTTTAACGACTCTCCGGACGGCAAGAGCATCCTGTACAGGCTTGACCTGAGAGAGAAGTTTTTCGGAAAACTTATGGAACGCATCAAGAAGGAGTTCGATATCATATATGACCAGAGATGAGAGACTTCGCAGATTCTTCGAAATAGTGCCGGGATTCATGACATGGTCCACTATCCTGGGGCTCATACTATTCTCCGTATTTAAACCGCTGTGGGTCGCGGTATTCATAATATGCTTCGATCTCTACTGGGTTATACGCGTCGGATATTTTACTACGCTGCTAGTTTTTGCCTACAGGAGGCTGAACGCCGAGAAGAAGACGGATTGGCTCAAGAAGTGCAGATCGCTCGAGGCCAGCGGCTCTTTAAATTACAGCAGCATATATCACGCCATATTGTTCCCCGCCTACAAGGAGGGCCCGGAAGTTTTGGCCGCATCCATAAACGCCCTCATCGACTCCAATTATGACAAGAAGATGATGATAGTGGCGCTTACCATAGAGGAGAGGGCCGGCGACGCCTGTTGGGAGAACGCAAAAGAACTTCAGGAAAGGTTCAAGGGCGTCTTCTTACACTTCATTGTAACGAGGCATCCGGACAGCATGAAAGGCGAGGCGAAGACGAAGGGCGCGAACGCCACCTGGGGTGCGATGGTCATCAGAGAGTTCGTGGATTCAAAAAGAATAGATCACGAGCATGTGGTCATGTCGTGCTTCGATGCCGATACTTGCGCCGAGCGTGAGTACTTCTCCTGTCTTACCTATCACTATATAACAAATCCGAAAAGGACCCGCTCAAGTTATCAGCCGATACCCGTATACAATAACAATATATGGTACGCGCGCTCGATAGCCCGCGTCATCGAGCTCGGCTCAAGCTTCATGCAGATGATAGAGACGATGAGGCTGGAGAAGTTCGTTACCTTCTCAAGCCACAGCATGAGCTTCAAGACGCTCGTGGATGTTGGATACTGGCCCGTCGATATGATCTCGGACGATTCCGTCATATACTGGAAATGCTTCCTATATTTCGACGGGGACTATTCCGTGATGCCGATGTATGTTACGGTATCCCTGGACGTCGCCACGGAGAAGGCTATAATACCCACGATAATAAAACAGTACAAGCAGAAGCGCCGCTGGGCGTGGGGCGTGGAGAACTTCCCGTATCTCATGATGGGCTTCACGAAGAACAGGAAGATACCTCTATTTAAGAAGATACGCCGCGGCTTCCATCTTTTTGAGAGCCATTACACCTGGGCCGTATGGGCCATCATAGTGACTTTCATAGCGCCGCTGCCGCTGATATTCGGCGGAGGTATATTCAGGCAGACGACGATGGGGTATTCTCTCCCGAGCGTCGCGGCCGCGCTCTTCAGGATCACGACGCTGACGCTTTTTATATGTATGCTTATGAGCATAAAGCTGCTGCCGCCAAGGCCCAAAGATGTCAAGCGCCAGAAGCGGCTCGTCATGTTCACCCAGTGGCTCCTGGCGCCTCTCTTGGCGGCATTCGTAGGCTCGACTCCGGCCATAGACGCGCAGACCCGGCTGATGCTAGGTAAGTATATGCATTTTCACGTCACAGAAAAGATCCGGCACGGGATCACATCAAATTAGTCCAAATTATTTCTTGCATTGGTAAAAGATTTATGGTAAATTTCTAACTGATGAGTAAATATTTAGGAGTTGTGATAGGAGCTGTCACGGTAATCTTCGGTATCAGGGGATTGATCACCTGGCGGGGCGATTTTCTTATGGTGCTGAAAGGATCTTTGCCGGCGGCCCTTATACTGGGCGGAGCGATAGCGGTAATAGCGGGAATCAGCGAAATAAGAGACGAGCTCTCCTCGAAAAGAGAAGAGAAGAGATAGTTTTCCCACCACTACTAATTGTGCCAACCAATAAAAAAACCACAATATATGGTATTTTTTCTTGACTTGTTCCGCGCTTGTGATATACTCGCTAGAGTGAAAAAATTAATGTGGAGAGGTCCTTCGAAAATCTGGAGGTGATGTGAAATGCGCGGTAAAGTAGATGTGAATAAGGAGTTATCGGCCAACGCGATGAAGGTTCTCGAAAAGAGATACCTGAAGAAGGACGCAAAAGGCCAGCTGATCGAAACGCCCGAAGAATTGTTCCGGCGTGTCGCGAAGAATATAGCTATGGCGGACTTATATTACGGTAAGAGCGAGGCGGATATAAAGAAGTCGGAAGAAGAATTTTTTGAAATGATGGTGCGGCTCGAATTTTTGCCGAACTCGCCAACACTCATGAACGCAGGAAGGGACCTGCAGCAGCTCTCCGCGTGTTTTGTCCTGCCGATAGAAGATTCGATGGAAGCGATTTTTGAAACTATTAAGGATACTGCCATAATACATAAATCCGGCGGTGGAACGGGATTCAGTTTTTCGAGATTGAGAGCCAAGAACTCTCCGGTGCGCTCTACCGGTGGGATATCGAGCGGCCCGGTCTCATTCATGAAGGTATTTAACGCGGCAACCCAGGCCGTGAAGCAGGGCGGGACGCGGCGCGGGGCAAATATGGGGATATTGCGGGTGGACCATCCGGACATCCTGGAATTCATCTCCTGCAAAGAGAACGACAAAGAGATAACGAACTTCAATATATCGGTGGCGCTCACCGAAGAGTTCATGAAGAAGGCGCTTGCCGGAGAAGATTACGACCTGATCGATCCCAAGACCAAAAGATCGGTCCAGAAGCTGAATGCAAAAAAAGTTTTCGACATGATCATCCAGATGGCGTGGAGGAACGGGGAACCTGGCATAATATTCATAGACAGAGTGAACAAAGATAATCCGACGCCCAAAGTCGGCCAGATCGAATCTACGAATCCCTGCGGGGAGCAGCCTCTTCTGCCGTATGAAAGCTGTAACCTTGGCTCTATCAATCTCGCAAAGATGATCACGGAAGAGAAGAAGATAGGCTGGGATAAGCTTTCAGAGACAATAGGGAAGTCGGTTCACTTCTTGGACAACGTTATAGATATGAACTCCTACCCGCTAAAGAAGATAGATGAGATGACGAAGTCCAACAGGAAGATAGGGCTTGGAGTCATGGGGTTCGCGGACATGCTTCTCATGATGGGCATAAGATACGATTCGGAAGACGCGATCGCGCTGGCCGAAAAGCTGATGAAATTCATATTGGACTCTTCGCGTCATGCCTCTCAGGGCCTGGCCAAAGAGAGGGGAGCTTTCCCCAACTTTAAAGGAAGCATATATGACAAGAAGGGCGCCAAGCCTCTAAGGAACGCGACCCTTACAACCATAGCCCCTACAGGAACGCTCTCGATAATAGCGAACTCTTCAAGCGGCGTTGAGCCCGTCTTCGCCATTACCTATATAAGGAACATAATGGACAACACGAAGATGATAGAAGTGCATCCGTACTTCCAGGAGGTGGCCGAAAGGAGAGGCTTCTACAAGCCGGAGACGATGAATCTCATCGCCCAGAATGGTACTATACGCGGCGTTCCCGAAGTGCCGGCCGATGTACAGCAGCTCTTCGTTACCGCCCATGACATAGAGGCGATATGGCACATAAGGATGCAGTCCGCATTCCAGAAATATACGAACAATGCCGTTTCAAAGACGGTGAATCTTCCGTCTGAGGCTACTTTGGAAGATGTAAAGACCATCTACATGCTGGCTTACAAGAGCGGCTGTAAAGGCGTCACTATATACAGAGATAAATCGCGCGATGAACAGGTGTTGAATATACCTTCCGACGATACCAAGGGCCAGCAAAAGGCTCAAGCGAGGGTCAAAATAAGCCCGCGCCCGAGGCCGCCGGTGATAGTGGGAACGACCACCAAGATAGCGACAGGATGCGGCAATCTCTACATAACCATCAATGAAGATGCGGACGGCCAGCCTTTTGAAGTATTCATGCATATGGGCAAGGCCGGCGGATGCGCCATGA
>CAYSSS010000027.1:0-20927 GCA_964433975.1 uncultured Planctomycetia bacterium | reverse complement strand
CCCGCCATATGCCTAATATGGCGGGACGCCCGCGAAAGGCGGCCCTCGCAAGGTCTGCCTGAATATTGAGATGAAAGTATTGATCAGCTGACTGAATTGGCGATGCGGGCGAATGAGGATAATGGCAGGACTGAGGGCCTTGCGGTTGGATCGATGTTGAGACCCTTTAATATGCTTATCAACTTTTCTTTGGGGATATTTAACACCGCTTCGCGGGAGAGCGAATTTATTATCGACTTACGCTTTTGATTGAAGGCGCCTCTGACTATTTTGAAGAAGAGCGCCTCGTCCCTTACCTCCAGCGCCGGCTTACTGAGAATATTAAGTCTTACGAGGCTTGAATCGACACCCGGAACCGGATAGAACGAAGCCCTGTTTATGGTACATAAATATTCCGGCCTGGTATAGTACTGCACGAAGCAGCTTATCGAGCCGCGGTCTTTGGAGCCATGAGGCGCAAGCAGACGGTCAGCAACTTCTTTCTGCATCAAAATCAAGGCACTTTCTACTATCGCCCTATTCTCAATTACGTATTCTATGGCGGGCGTCGTGATGTAGTATGGCAGATTCCCGACGATCTTTATTTTCTTGCCGGTAAAGATCTTGCCCAGGTCAAACTCTAAAATATCCTCGTTGAATACTCTAATATTCGGCAGGCCGTCTTTGACCATATTTTTAAGGATCTCGAAGGCCTTCTTATCCTTCTCTACCGCGCATACCCTCGCTCCGCTCGACGCCAGATCAAATGTGAGCGCACCGAATCCGGGGCCTATCTCGAGGATCGTATCGTCGGGATCAAGACCTGCTTCCCCGATTATCTTATTCTTAACGTTTCCGTCAATAAGATAGTTCTCCCCGAATCTCTTTAGCGGTGAGAAATTATATTTTTTAAATATAGTCTTTAATTGGGTCTGGGTTAGCATATTATCTTTTAGAGAGTCTGCATGCCAACAGAATCGCTTCTTTCATCGATGTGGGGTCGGCTATTCTCTTGCCCGCTATATCGAAAGCCGTACCATGGTCGGGTGAAGTTCTTATGAATGGCAATCCGAGCGTGAGATTGACGCCGTTATTAAAATAGAGAGTCTTGAACGGCGCGAGCGCCTGGTCATGATACATCGCCACGACCGCGTCGAACTTGCCCTTGAGCGTTTCGTAAAATACCGCGTCGGCAGGAAGCGGGCCGTAAATGTTCTTTATTTCTACGGACGCCTTCCTGATGGCGGGGATTATCACCCTCTCCTCTTCGTCGCCAAAGAGGCCTCTATCGGACGCGTGAGGATTGAGGCCCGCCACAGCGATCCTGGGCTCGACTATACCGAAAGATCTCTTGAGATGCTCGTGCGTAAGCCTTATGGTCCTGCATATCGAATCGACCGTTATCGCCTTAGCTACATCCTTCAGGGCGATGTGGCGCGTAACCAGAGTTATCTTTAAATTCTCGCCGACAAACATCATCGCCACCTCTTTAGAGCCCGTCATTTTAGCGAGATATTCCGTATGGCCTTCGAAATCCTTGAACCCGGCGCTGCTTATGGATGACTTATTTATAGGCGCCGTAACGAGCGCATCGGCCTCTCGACCCTTGATGATGCCCAGCGCCCTGTCTATATAATCCACCGAAGCTTTTCCGTAAGAGGCTTTCTCAACTCCAAAGGCGAACTTTGTGGTGCTGACATTTGCGAGATCCAGCAGCGATATTTCAGGTTTTGACCTTAAACTCTTTCTCACCTTATCTATTACGAAGAAGTCCCCGATGACGAGGAAATGGGCCAGTTTTGAAATGCGGCGGTCTGACAAAGCTTTGACGATGACCTCCGGCCCGATGCCGGCGGGATCACCCATAGTGATAAGAATGCGCTTCTTATCCCGCCGTCGCTTCGCTTTGGCGGGATTTCGCTCGGGAGGATTGAAACTTCCGGAGAGCTTCACTTGAACTCAATGTAGGCGCTCTTGGCGAGAGACTCTATCCATCCCCTTAACCTCTGGCTCGCCTTATCCCTGTAAAGGAACTCCTCGATATCCGGACGCACTTCCGCCAGATCCCTCGTCCTGGAGAGCCTCCTCTCGTCTATCTTGAATACGTGATATCCGAGAGGCGATTTTATGATACCCGTTATCTCACCCTCTTTAAGTTTAAATACTATATCCTCGATCTGCGGCATGAGGTCGCCCTTCTTGACGTAGCCCATCAATCCCCCCTCGGCCGCGCCCGGGTCGTCCGAATACTCTTTTGCCATTCCCTCGAAGTCGCACCCTTCCCTGAGGCGTTTCATGATATCCCTCATCAGCTGGAGAGATCCCGCCTCACCGCCCTGTTCCTCCTTGGGCTTGATCAATATCGTCCTGAGCCTGATCTCTTCGGGCTGCATAAAACTATCCTTGTTGGCGATATAATAATTTTTAACTTCGAGAGGGGTTATGATTATTTTGGCGCCCACCTTCTGATCTATAAGCTTGCGTATCATTATCTTCTCTCGGTACCTGGCGCGAAGTTCATTAACGGTCAGGTTCTGCTCGCTGAGCATGCTCTCGAGCTCTCTCTCGGAACCAACCTTACTCCTGATCTCGTCTATCCTGGCGTCAACCTCTTTCTCGTCGATGTTTATATCAAGCTTCTTCGCCTCGCTGTATATCAGACGGTCCTCTATAAGCTGTTTCAGTATCTTCTCCCTGACGTCCTCGAGCATCCTTATGAGTTCTTCGCCCTTGTACATATTCCTGTACTGGCCGTATATCGGCGCAAGCATGATATCTACTTCTCTCTGTGTAATTATCTCATTATTGACGACCACCACTATCCTGTCCACAACCTCGGCGCGCGCACAGAAGCCAAGTGACGCAAGAACCGTGATGGAGATTAATAGGGCCAATGTCTTCTTCATTGTCTAATTTGCCTCAAGAGAATCGGTCACGTCTTCCTCAACGCGCACGCGGTACTTCTCTTTCAGAGAGATTACCAATTTGTCGAACAACTCGTTCCTTTTTTTGAGCTTCAGAACGTTCTCAATCTTAGGCCCGGCGCTTTCGTAAGGCTCCAGGGCCTCGCTCTTCTTATCGGTCAACTTTATTATGTGGTACCCGAACTGAGTATGCACAATCGCGCTAGTCTGGCCCACGTTAAGCCCGAGACAGACATTCTCAAATTCCGGTACGACCTGCCCTTTCCTGAAATAGCCGACATCCCCGCCGCGCGATGATGTAGCGTCTATCGATTTCGCGCGCGCGATATCCTCAAAGTTGCCGCCTTTAGAAAGCTCGACGAGCACGTCTTTGGCCTCGCCTTCGCTGGCTACGAGTATGTGCGAGGCGCGCCACATCT
Organism: uncultured Planctomycetia bacterium; assembly: GCA_964433975.1. Lineage (GTDB taxonomy): Bacteria > Omnitrophota > Gorgyraeia > 2-01-FULL-45-10 > 2-01-FULL-45-10 > 2-01-FULL-45-10. The sequence goes on along the minus strand of CAYSSS010000027.1, from coordinate 17,605 downwards.
CGGGAACCTTGAATTCGTCTTTATGCTCATCGTAAAACGCCTTGATCTCGTCCTGCGAAACCCTCACCTTGTCGTCAACCTCCGTCTTAACGAACTTGGCTATTATTATCTTCTTTCTGGCCTCTACCAGTATATCTTTTATCTCTTCGTCCTTATCAAGCCCCTTTCTGACAGCGTCTTCAAGAAATAGCGACTCCACTATCATGTCGTCGAGCAGGTTCTTCTTGTTCTTCTCGGCCACGGCCTGATAATGCTTGGGCAGCTTCGAGATCTTTTTTTTGAAATCTTTTAAGGTGATGGGTTTATCAGCTACGGTTACAAGCGTCCTATCATCGGCAGACGGCTCGCGACCGCAGCCCGCAAGAACGGCCAACGGCAGAATCATGAGCAGCGCGATGTGTCTATATGGCTTCATATTGGGTATGATTATATCACTCAGTCTTACAACTTTCAATGGCGCTCTTTAAAAGCCTGCAGTACATATCGAAACCTACAGAATAGATATATCCGTGCTGCTGTACTCCGAGTATATTGCCGGCGCCCCTAAGCTCGAGATCCTCCATCGCCAGCCTAAAACCGGAGCCCAGTTCCTTGAATTTCTGTATAGCGGCAAGCCTTCTTTGAGATTCCGCGGTCATAACGAAATGTTTCGGAATCAATAGATACGCCCTGGCGGCGCGCGTAAAACGCCCGACCCTGCCGCGCAGCTGGTAAAGATCCGCCAGCCCGAACATATCGGCCCTGTTTATTATTAGCGTATTGGCGTTCGGTATATCAATGCCCGATTCTATTATTGTCGTTGAGATCAGACAGTCTATCTTGCCATTTATAAACTTCATCATAGTCTCCTCGAGCGACTTCTCGTGCATCCTGCCATGGGCGACGGCGATGCTCACTTCGGGGACGAGCCCTCTTATCTTCCCGGCTATTGCCTCTATGCCCTCTATCCTGTTGTGTACAAAAAATATCTGTCCTCCCCGAGACTTCTCCTTCAAGATGGCGTCTCGTATCAGTTTATCATCGTAGTATGTAACAAAGGTGTCGACCGGAAGCCTCTCCGATGGAGGTGTGTTTATGACCGATATGTCACGTCCGCCCATAAGGGCCAGGTAGAGAGTCCTCGGTATAGGGGTAGCGGTGAGCGTAAGCACGTCTACGGTGAGCCTCAGCTTTTTCAGGTATTCTTTATGGCGGACGCCGAAACGCTGCTCTTCGTCGATGACGACGAGTCCCAGGTCCCGGAATTTTATATCTCCCGATAAGAGCCTGTGCGTCCCTATCACTACGTCGACGGAGCCGGCGGCGACTCCCTTGACGATCTGGTCCTGCTCATGCTTTGTCTTAAAGCGGGAGAGCATCTCTATCCTGACGGGGTAGCTCTTCATCCTTTTTGAGAAGGTATTATAGTGCTGCTCCGCCAGGATCGTCGTAGGCACCAATATCACGACCTGCTTGTTATCCATGACAGCCTTGAAGGCAGCTCTCAGAGCAACCTCGGTCTTCCCGTAACCCACGTCCCCGCAGAGGAGCCTGTCCATTGGCCTCGGGGATTCCATATCCTTCTTAACCTCCACCAGCGAGCGCGCCTGGTCCGGGGTCTCCCTGTAAGGGAACTCTTTCTCGAAATCACTCTGCCAATCCTTATCGGGTGAAAATTTGAAACCGACGCTGCCTTCGCGTTTTGCCTGCAGCTCGATAAGCTCCGTGGCTACTTTGTTGACTCCCGATTTTACATGCTCTTTGAGGCGCTTCCATGCCTTTGTCCCCAGCTTGTATAGCCTTGGAGGGCGTCTTTCGAACCCAAGATATTTTTGGACCTTATTCAGGTCCCCGAAGGGGACGTAAAGCTTGTCGCCGTCGGCGTATTCTATGACAAAATGCTCGGCGTAGTTCTTCTCTATCTTAACTTTTTCGACACCGACATATTTGCCTATGCCATGGTCCGTATGAACTACGTAATCTCCCGGCTCGATATCGACAAAATTATCTATGGGCGAATTTTCGCCAAGATCGAGAATTCTTTTCTGTAATTTTTTCTTGGAGACCCCTCTGATGGGAAGTATTATCGCGGCATTATGCTCCTCCACCGGATCGTAGGTTATCGGGTCCAGGCTTCTTATGCGTTCTACCTTGGCGCCATCGAGCTCAACCCTGAGCGGATAAGCAAATGTGAGAGGGTATATCGTTACGGTATCGCCAATACGGGAGAAGTCGCCCTCTTCGGAAACCCTCTTGCACGAGCGGTACCCGAACTCCACCAGGCTGGCGAGCAATTTCTCGATATCTATCTCTTCGCTTAAATGGATCTTTATAGCGTCGAACATATACGTTGTCATTGCGAGTCCCGCCGTTTTTTGGCGGGACGAAGCAATCTCTAAAATCGAGATTGCTTCGTCGGAAATCAGTTTTATAACATCCTCCTCGCAATGACGGAGATGAGGCGCTCACTTTTGACACCTATTTTATTCTACATCTTGCGAGGCAGGGATACTCCGAGCAGTCCAAGGCCGTTGGCCAGCGTGATCCTGACGCAATTCACGAGAACGAGTCTCGCCCTCGACAGGTCCGGATCATCGCATACTACCCTATGCTTGTTATAGAACGAATGGAATGCCGCGGCGAGATCCTGCAGGTACTGAAGGACTACGTACGGTTCGAGCGAATTAGCGCTTATCATCACTACGAGAGGGAACTGACGCAGGATCCTTAAGATCGAAAGCTCCTCCGGCTCTTTCAGTAAGACTGATTTGAACTTTGATGAAAGATTGGCGTCCTTGCTGAATTCGAGTATTGACCAGATGCGCGCGTGAGCGTACTGTATGTAATATACAGGGTTCTCCATCGACTCTTCTTTAAGCTTATCAAGGTCAAAGTCCAGATGGCTCGACACCTTCCTCATAAGAAAGGCGAAGCGCGCAACGTCCTTACCCACCTCATCCATGACCTCGCGTAGAGTCACGAATTCGCCCGCCCTTGTCGACATCTTAACTACCTTGCCGTCCTTATATAGAGTGGCGAGTTGCGCTATTATGACCGAAAGCGAGTCTTTGTCGAAACCGAGCGCCTGGATGGCGGCCTTCATTCGGGGGATGTATCCATGGTGGTCCGGCCCCCATATATCTATAAGGCTCCTGAAGCCGCGCCTGTATTTGTCAAGGTGGTAAGCTATATCCGGGGCCAGATATGTGTAGGAGCCGTCGGACTTTATCAGGACCCTGTCCTTATCATCGCCAAACTCCGTCGAACGGAACCATGTGGCCCCGTCCTCCTGGAAGAGATAGCCCTTATCCTTTATAAGTTCGAGCGCCTTTCCTATCTTGCCCGACCTCCTCAAGCTCTCCTGGCTGTACCATACATCGAACTTCACCCCGAAATCTTTCAGGTCTTTTTTTATATCATTTAGTATCCACTTAAGCCCAACCTCTCTAAAGATCTTTGTATCCGGGTCTTCTATATATTTTTTACCGTACTTTTCCAGGAGATCCCGGGCTATATCATTTACATAGGTGCCCCTGTATCCATCCGGCGGGAACTCTTCCTTGATGCCGCACAGCTCGCGGTAACGCGCACGGACCGAATTTCCAAGCGTATTCATCTGGTTGCCTTCGTCATTCACATAATATTCCCTGCTCACTTCACAGCCTATGTATGCAAGGATATTGGCGAGCGAATCGCCTATAGCGGCCTGCCTGCCGTGAGCTATGGTCAGTGGACCCGTAGGGTTGGCGCTCACGAACTCCAATTGTATATTTTTATCGCGGCATATGCTCGTCCTGCCGTAATTATCCTGCTCACGTTCTATGTCGAGCAGCACCTTATAAAGACAGTCTTTGCTTAAGAAGAAATTTATGAACCCGGGGGGCTTGACCTCTATCTTTTCTATATCGCTCTTGATGCCGGATGAGGCTAAAGCGCGTCTCGCCTTACTCGCGATGAGCTCTGCGAAATCGACAGGGCTCTTGCCGCCTGAAAGACGGACGAGCCTCATCGCTATATTTGTGGATATGTCTCCATGAGACCTCTCTTTGGGGACCTCTAATGCAGGTATCGTTTCGTGGGGTTTAGCGGCAGGGGTCCTGAGAGAGCTGAGAACCTCTTTTAAGGAGTTCTCAACTAATAGGACGACCTCTTTTTCGATTCCGCCATGATACATTTTGCCTCTTTTTTTTGCCGGCAGATCTCTTCGCGGCTTTTTTTGACCTCAATAGCGCCCTGGCGCGCGGCTTCGCTTTAGAGCTCTTCGAAGGCTTCTTCCTGGGAGCGCCGCCCCAAAGCTTCTCCAGCTTGTAGAAACGGCGCGTTTCTTCAAGGAATACGTGCGCTACCACGTCACCGCAGTCGAGAAGGACCCAAAGGGCTTCGCGAGCGCCTTCGATATGCCAGACCCGCTCGCCCTTGGCCTTAAGACGATCTACTATATTTTCGGATATAGCCCTGACCTGTGTAGTGGATGAGCCGCTCGCGATCACAAAATAGTTGGAGACGCTCGGAAACTTGCGCATATCCAGCGTAACTATATCGAGCGCCTTTTTATCGGAAGCGGCACTAGCTATGGCCAGGGCCTTAGACTTAGACTCTATAAAACTTCACCTCTTTTTAGAAAAACAGATACTATTTAATTATCTTATACATGCCTGTGCCGCAGCTTGTGCATTTGCCCTTCATCGCTTTACGCCCATTCTTCATGGTGACGTTCTGCGTATCTTTCATCTCTTTCTTCGCTTTACACTTTACGCAATATCCTGTCTCTGCCATTTCAAATCACCTCCTTCGTAGTTAAAAAATTATACACTACAAATTGCTCTTGGTCAAGTAGAGCTTGCGATCAAGTATGTATTTACGCACCTTTTCCGGCACCAGATACCGTATCGACCTGCCTTCGGTAAGCCGTCTCCTTATGTCTTCGGATGATACCTCTATTGGGGTGATAACAACGGTATCGACCTCTTTAGGCACCTCCTTCATCGGATACCCGGGCCTGTTTGCCACTATGAATTTCGATATCTTGAATATATCGTTTATATTCTTCCACGAGAAGAGGTCTTTCAGCGAGTCAGAGCCTGTGATGAAGCATAGTTGAACATCTTCACCGTATACGCCGCGGAATTCCTTCAATGTATCTATTGAGTACGACTTCTTCTTTGAATCTACCTCAAACGTCGACACCTCGAAAGCCGGATTATCCTCTATGGCAATCCGCACCATCTCCAACCTGTCCCTGGCGCTTATGACTTCGGACGAGCTCTTGTGCGGCGGAACAAAAGCCGGAACGAATACAAGCTTATCCAGCTTAAGCTTGAAGTGCGCTTCTTCGGCCAGTATCAGGTGTCCTATATGTATCGGATTAAATGTGCCGCCAAGTATCCCGATGCGCATTGTAAATAGCCTCTACTTTCTGATCTGCCCCTTGCCGTATATCACGTACTTATACGAAGTCAGTTCCTCTAGGCCCACCGGCCCACGCGCATGTATCTTGTCGGTCGATATGCCTATCTCCGCGCCCTTGCCGAACTGACCTCCGTCGGTAAATCGGGTCGACGCGTTAACGTAAACGCAGGCGGAGTCCACTTCATTTAAGAATTTTTCCGCCGCGGCCTTCTTCCCGGTAACTATCGCGTCGGAATGATATGAGCCGTATTTCATTATATGTTCTATCGCTTCATCCAGAGAGCCGACCACCTTTACGGATAATATCAGGTCTAAATATTCGGCATACCAATCATCTTCTTGGGCGTCATTAATGCCGCCGACGATATTCTTTGTCTCGAGACAGCCGCGTACTTCGACGCCGGCTTCTTTTAAGATCCCTATCATCCGGGGAAGGAACTTCTTCGCTATACTCCTGTGGACGAGCATCGTCTCCATGGCGTTGCATACACCGGGCCTCTGGACCTTGGCGTTAAAACATATGTGCGTAGCCATATCGAGATCTGCGGACTCATCAACGTAGGTATGGCATACTCCTTTATAGTGTTTCATCACCGGGATCTTGGAATTGGCCGTGACCTCCCTTATCAGGGATTCTCCGCCACGCGGTATGACAAGGTCTATTAGGCCTTCCTGTGACAGAAGATCGCCCACGATAGCTCTGTCGGTCTGGCCGATCATCGTTATGGCACCCTCGGGGATATTATTCTTCAAGGCCACTTTATTCAGGGACTCGAATATTGCCGTATTGGAATTTATGGCATCGCTGCCGCCCCTCAATATGACGCAATTGCCGGATTTTATAGATAGCCCCACGCAGTCGCTCGTGACATTGGGACGCGATTCGTACAGACAGAGGATCACTCCTATGGGAACACGCACCTTCTTTATCAAAAGGGCGTTGGGCCTTCTTATGGTCTCCAGCACCTGGCCCACGGGATCTTTCAACTTTGCGATATCTATAAGCGAATCCGCCATCGCTTTTATGCGTCTTTCGTCCAGAGTCAATCTGTCGATAAGCGCTTTGGAGATATTGTTATTTTTAGCGTTTCCTATATCCTTAAGGTTCTCTCTGATTATATGCGATGAGTTATCCGTCAGGGCCTTCGCCATCGACTTAAGCGCCGTCACCTTGACTTTCGTATCGAGTATAGCCATCCTACGCGATGCGTCTTTGGCTCTTTGGCACAATGCTTTTATATCGGCGGTCATAATATCACCAGATCATCTTTATGGACAACTTCATCCTCGGCCTTATACCCCAGAGCGTTCTTGATCTCGTGAGTTTTTAAACCTCTTATCTTTAATAGCTCGGACGAAGAATAGTTGGCGATCCCTCTGGCGAACTCTTTAGAACTCTTGTCAGCTATCCCCACGACATCGCCGGCAACGAACTGACCAACGACATCGACTATGCCGGAGGCGAGCAAACTCCTATTTTTATGCGATAGCGCTTCCTTCGCGCCGCTATCGACGGATATCGACCCTCTTGGTTTAGATGAAAAAGCTATCCATCTCTTCCTCGCCAGGAGCTTTGTCCCGGAGCTTTTGAAGCGGGTGCCCACGCGCTTACCGTCGATTATATCGACTATTATATTCTTAGTCTTGCCGTTCGCTATTACGCACTCTATCCCTGACGCCGTCGCCCTCCCTATCGACTCCAGCTTCGATGCCATGCCGCCGGTGCCCAATTCGCACAAGCTCTCCCTCGCCAGCTTCGTGACCCTGGAGTTCATATCATCCACGACATCTACGACGCTATATCTCTCATCAAGAAGTCCGTCTACATCGGTCAAAAGTACCAGCATCTCGGCGCGGCACAGATCGCTGACGAGGCACGACAGCCTGTCATTATCACCGCACTTTATCTCCTCTGTAGAAACGGTATCGTTCTCATTTATTATAGGAACCGCTTTATGGGAATAGAGCGTTTCGATCGTTTTTTTGATATTAAGATATCTGGCCCTGTCGTTAAAATCTTCCTGGGTTAACAATATCTGCCCCGCCAGGTAACCGCGCTCTTTAAAATAATCGCTGTAAAGATGCATCAGATGGCTCTGGCCTATAGAAGCCGTTGCCTGCAGCTCTTCCAGTTTAACGGGCCTCTTCTTCATACCCAAAAGCCCCATCCCCGCGCCTATTGCCCCGGACGTGACGACTATGACCCTGTAACCCTTATCAAGGATGTCGGATACCTGTCCCGTAAGGCCCTTGAGCAGAACCCTGTCCAAAGATTTGTCGGAGGAAGTTATGACCTTTGTTCCAATCTTTATTACGACTACCTTATTTTTTGACATTCTCTTTCAAGCTCTTCACGTTTTTGTAGACGGCACTGAGCATTTCCTTTATACCTTCACCCGTAGCCGCCGACAAGACATATACCTTCTTGCCGGGTACATGCCTTTTGAACTTCTTTACGTTCTCCTTCGCGCCCTCTATATCGCACTTATTCAGGGCTATGATATGGGGTTTCTTCATAAGCTCTTTACTGTAGAGCCTCAGCTCCTTATTCAAGCTCACATGATCTTTATATGGATCTCTACCCTCGAAACCCGATATATCTATCAGGTGTATCAGGGTCTTGGTCCTTTCAACATGCCTTAGGAACCTGTCACCTAAGCCCCTGCCGAGATGCGCCCCTTCAATCAAGCCCGGCACCTCGGCGAAGACCAGATGCTCGTCTTTGTGAACCTTCACGACACCAAGAACCGGCACCTTGGTCGTAAAAGGATAATTCGCTATCTTTGGTCTGGCGCTCGATATCTTTGATATGAGAGTCGATTTTCCGGCGTTGGGGTAACCTACTATGCCCACATCGGCGATAAGCTTTAATTCTAAGACAACTCTCTTCTCTTCTCCGGGCATTCCTGAGGTAGCCGGCCTGTTCCTCGAGTTTCCCCTGCCGCCAGGGCCGCCCCTGGCGATCACAACTGAGTCGCCGTTCTTGATCAGCTCCCTAAGGACGAGACCCGTTGCCGTGTCCTTTATTAAAGTACCGGGCGGGACCTTTATCACGAGGTCCTTGCCATACCTGCCCTTTTTATGATTGGAGCTTCCGTGACTGCCGGATTCGGCTTCGAAGTGCTGGTGGTATTGAAAATCGAGGAGCGTCTGTATGTTATCGTCGGCTCTGAATACCACATCGGCGCCCTTACCGCCCTCGCCGCCGTCAGGCTGGCCGTATTTGTGGTACCTGTCATGAAATATGCTATGACAGCCCTTGCCGCCGCCGCCGGCCTTAAGATAGATTTTGGCCTGGTCTACAAACACTGTCTAACTTCCGATTGTGGTATTAACTTTTAGATATGACGCTCACGATCCGTCTCGGATCGAACTTAACCTTGCCATCGATTAGAGCGAATAATGTGTGGTCTCTGCCTATGCCTACGTTCACGCCCGCCTTAAAGCTCATGCCCCGCTGTCTCAATATGATGCCGCCGGTCCTGATCGTCTGGCCTTCATACTTCTTGACTCCGAGCATCTTCGGCTGGCCGTCGCGGCCATTGACTACGTGTGCCATTGTATTATCCTTCCTTCAATTCGATAGATTTTACCTTCACCTTCAACAGGTTCTGCCTGTGACCTATCTTCTTCTTTGAGCTCTTTCGCTTCTTATATTTGTAAGCTATGAGCTTATCGCCGCGTACCTCGGCCAATACTTCGCAGGTGACCCCGGCGCCCTTGACGTACGGTGACCCTACGTGAACCGAGTTGCCTTCCTTTACCAGAAGAACGTTTCGTAAGTTTAAGGTCTTGCCCTCTTTGGCCTCAAGCCTCTCTATCAGGATTATGTCGTCCTTTGCCACCTTATATTGCTTGCTGCCTGTCTCAATTACCGCGTACATCCACTACCTCCAAATTTGCGGAGCAAATTTGATCCTGATCCCGCCCCAATCCTATAACAAGTCGCGGCTGGAGAAGGACCTCTCCTTTACTTTGAGCGGTCTACTATATCACACCGCCTTTATTCCGTCAAGCCCGTTATTATTTAGAGAGGCTCTCCTGCTTCAAACGGCGGAAAAGTCGAGGGATGACGCAATGGGGTAGGGCTCTCATCAGCAGGCAGACCTTGCGGGCTGCCGCCTGAAGCGGCGTTAAAAATTTTGATACATTGGGGCGATACAGAACGGCCGGACAAACTGCACAAGCTATTTATTGTTGGCAGGTTGGACGGCCATCAAAATTTTTCCGAATAAATTTACATGCCCAATGTAAATTTATGTCCGCGGAAGGCGGGAGACCGCAAGGTCGATGCCTGCCTTTCGTTGGAAAAACCGAGAATTTCCTTACTTCTTCTCGTCGATCTTTATCTCTTCCATGTGCTGGTTAGGGTCTTCGATCAGGCGGATGTACTTCCTGAAGCGCCTTTCAAGCTGCTTTATCATGTTCCTCTCGGGCGCTACCACATATGAAGCGACCTCGGGGTGCAGCGAAACGAATACCTCGTGAGCTCTCGTGACGGATAGTATACGCGTGAGCTGCCGCGCAAGATTGGTAGATACGGTGGATGGCGACTTTATGGTGCCCCTGCCGCCGCAATAGGGGCATCTCTGGTAGCTCTTGGCCTCTATGCTACGCCTAGCTCTCTGGCGCGTCATCTCAACAAGGCCTATGCTCGATATATTCAGTATCTTGGTCTTGGCCTTATCGTCCTCAAGCGCCTTTTCAAGGGTCTTGACCACGGACTTCCTGTGACCCCCGAATTCCATATCTATGAAATCTATGATTATGATGCCGCCTATATCGCGAAGCCTGAGCTGGCGCGGTACCTCACTGGCGGCTTCCAGGTTTGTTCGAAAGGCCGTCTCCTCCAGATTCCTGTGTCCAACCGACTTACCGGAGTTGACGTCGATGGCCACCAGGCTCTCGGTCTCGTCAAATACCAGGTATCCGCCCGATTTAAGCTGTATTATCCTGTTGTATATCTTTTCTATCTGCCTCTCGACATCATATTTTTCGAATATGGGCATTCTATCGGTATAGAGCCTTAATCTACTCCTCAACTGCGGCGAGGTCATCTTTAGGAATTTTGATATCCTCTTATAATCGTTCCTGGAGTCCACCTCTAATCTTGTGGTAGCTTCTGTGAAGTTATCCCGGGTTGTCCTCAGAATAAGATCGTATTCCTGGTGGATCAACTGAGGGGGTTTTGCCTTCCTGGTCTTATACTTTATATGCTGCCATAGCCTGATCAGATATCGTGTCTCGCGAAAAAAATCTTTTTGACTCGCTCCGATAGCGGCCGTTCTCACTATGAAGCCTATATCTTTGGGAAGCTTCAGCTCCTCGATGATCTTGCGGATCCTGTCGCGTTCTTTATGGTCCTCTATCCTCTTTGAGAGCCCTATGCGGTTATCGAAAGGCATCAGTACGAGAAACCTGCCCGGAATGGATATGTGGGCCGTGAGCCTGGCGCCCTTGGTGCTGATCGGTTCTTTTACGACCTGCACCAGGACCTCGTCACCCTTCTTCAACATCGTGGCTATCGACTGCTTCTTACGATCATCCCTCTTATCCTGATTCTCACCGCCCTCTTCGCCCAGTAGGCGGTCGAAGTCCGAAACGTCCTTCTCGACGTCCGTAACATAGAGAAATCCGTTCTTCTCGAGGCCTATATTTACGAAGGCAGCCTCTATTCCCGGCAAAACCGATTCTACTTTACCCTTGTAGACATTTCCTACGAGGTTAACTGTGTCGGTCCTCTCTATATAGAACTCTTCTATCTTTTTGTTGTCCAGGACCGCGACGCGTTTTTCGTGCTGCTCCACATTGATATATATCTCTCTCGACATGATCTATCCTATCTCTTCTGCCTTGGCTATCCTGACGCCCGTGGGCAGATTTTTATTCAACAATTCAACAAATAGAGCGGGCTCGACGGGCTTCGACATATGAAGAGTCAATTTCTCGTCCAGGCTCTCCAGCCCCAGCTTTAAGGCTCTATCGATACTTATCTTTAAGCGCGGGCTGAAACCCTGGGTTATCGCAACAGGCAGGTTGGCTCTGCGCAGGGCTCTCTGGAACAACCTCATGAGGTCGAGATGAGATATGAATCTCATATCGCCTCTCTTTTGAAAAGTCGAACCTATCTTCAATATCTACTTTATCTTTCTCTTCTTAACCGTCTTCTGCCACTCTTCCTGGCTCAATTCGTAATTGGGCGCGTATGATTTATCGGCGAGCGGAACATCGGATAGAAGCTTATCTTTCTTCATGATCTTGACGGTCACGAAGAATATAAGCTCCACCTTCTGCTTCTGTTTCTCCTTCTTGTTGAACAACAATCCCACAAAAGGCACGTTTCCCAGCATATCCCCTATTATCGGAAGCGTATTTTTTCCGTCAATAACCCTCTCTTTTATGAGGCCGCCGATAAAGATGGTGTCGCCATCGGAGATCATAACTTTTGTATTCGCCTGCCTGGAAGTGAATACAGGCGCAACGATGCCGTTGGCGGCATCGATCGTATCGTACCTTAAGAGATCACTTATCTCAGGGACTATGTCCACGACTATTTCGCCCTTATCGTTAATGTGCGGAGTTACTTTAAGCTTTATGCCGAGATCCTTCGCTTCATAACCGGTTATCTCGATCTTCCCGGTAATAGAATTCCTCTCATACTTGGGCATATTGAGAGTCTGGCCTACCAATATATTCGCCTCGCTGTTATTCAACGTAGCTATGCGTGGATTCGATACTACGTTGGTCTGGGCTCTCTGCTTTAGTAGTTCGAGAACCGCGCTGAACTGCGAAAAATCGAGTGTGCCAAAACTGAAAGTGTCCTTAAATATTTCCTGGGAATAATCGACAAACGGAAATCCCTTTGCGGAAGCGGTAGCTGGTGGCGTTGTGGGATAAGCTGTCGGAGTTTGAGTTGACGTCTGCCCACCAACGTCTTGCGTAGTTACTTCCACCCCTGTCTGTACCAAGGGCGTGTATTTCTCTAGTAACTTACTATCCGATTTAAAATAGTCGAAAGGGAACGTAGTGGGCCTCTTGGCGCCGCTCACTTCAAACTTCACGTTCCAGTCTATCCCTATCTTCTCGTCGTCGCCCAATACCGTCTCTATGATCCTGGCCTCTATCAGGACCTGCTCGGTCTCTTTATCCAACTTTTCCAATATCTGAGCGACTCTGTATACGTTCGTGGGAATGTCGGTTACGATAAGCATATTGGTCCTGTCGTCATATTTCACTTTGCCGCGGGAAGAGATTATCTTCTTGATGGAGGCCACAAGGTCCTTGGCCTTGCCGTAATTGAGGCTCATCGCCTGTGTGATGACCTCCTCCTGCTTCAACTTGTCGAGCGTCACCACGCGGATTATGTCGCCCTGCCTTTCGTAGGCGAAACCGTAATTCCTGACTATAACGTCGAGAGCGACCTTCCATGGCTTGTCGGTAAGCCTCAAGTCTATCACGCCCTTAACGTCCGGGGCGACCACTATATCTACGCCGGCCACTTCCGATATATACGAAAGCACCGTCCTTATGTCGGCGTTCTTGAAATTTACCGTAATATTCCCCTGAGCGATCTGGTTCTCTTCTTCGGAAGGCGCTGCCGGCGGGATAGGCTCCTTCACCTCTCTCTTCGGCTCCTCTGCCTTCAGGGCTTCTACCGCAGGGGCCTCTATTTGAGAAGACTTTGCGTCTTTGGTCTCCTCTAAAGCAAGGAGAACAAAAGGCATCGCCATAAGCGCTGTTGTCAGTATTAGTATCTTATGTCCGTATCTCATCCCTATTCCCTATTCTCTATTCACTATTCCCTATTCTCTATCTAATCCTTCTCTTCTTAACCGTCTCCTGCCACGTCTTCTGGTTATAATCGTAATTAGGTTTGTAGGCCTTCTCAGCCAAAGGCACATCCTTCAATTTTTTTCCGGCCTTCATCAGCTTCACCGTGATAAAGAATATGAGCTCGACCTTCTGCTTCACCTTCTCCTTTTTAGAGACCAAGAGCCCCAAGAAAGGGACGTCCCCCAAGAGATCGCCCAAGAACGGGATAGGTTTCTTGACGTCGACCATACTCTCTTTTATCATCCCGCCGATGAATATGGTGTCCTGATCCCTTATCATGACCTTGGTATTCGCCTGACGGGAAGAGAACACAGGGGCGACGATACCGGCCCTGGCATCGAGGGTGTCATATCTTAAAAAATCGCTTATTTCGGGGGCGATGTCTACGGTGATCTCTCCCTTCTCATTTATGTGGGGCGTCACCTTTAACTTAATACCCAGGTCCTTAGCGTCATAGCCGGAGACCTCCATCATGCCGGTAGTGGAGTTCCTTTCATACTTTGGCATATTTATGGTCTGACCCACTATTATATACGCGGGATTATTGTTGAGCGTAGCTATGCGGGGATTTGAGACCACATTGGTATCGGCGCGCTTTTTTATCATCTCCAGCACAGCTCTGAACTGTGAGAAATCAAGTGTGCCGAATGTGAAAGTATTTTTGAAGATATCCTGGGTATAGTCGACATACGGGAAACCCTTACTTCGACTGCCAAGGCCATCGGCGCCCAAAGGATATTTACCAAGCGTGGAAGTTTGAGTACCACCGGCGCCGGCTACGGCAGCAGCCGGTGTCCCTGATTGTACCAAAGGCGAAAATTTATCGAGAAGCTTATTATCCACATCAAAATAATCAAACGGGAACGTTATAGGCCTCTTGGCACCCGTTGCCGCGATCCTGATGTTCCAGTCTATCCCCATCCTCTCGTCATCGCTCAATACCGTCTCCAGGACCCTTGCCTCTATTAGAACCTGGTCGGTCTCCCTATCGAGCCTCTGTATTATCTGGCCGATCTTATAGACGTTGGTCGGTATGTCGGTCACCAGGACCATATTGGTCCTGTCATCGTACAGGACGCTGCCCCTGTCTCCCACCATGTCTTCGACGGCTCCCACGATCTCTTTGGCCTTGCCGTAATTGAGGGAGAACGCCTGCGTCACGGCCTCTTCCTGCTTTAGTTTATCCAGCGTAACTACCCTTATAATATCTCCGTTCCTCTCGTAAGCGAAACCGTAATTCCGCACTATGATGTCCAGCGCGACCTTCCATGGCTTATCATTAAGCTTAAGGTCTATGATACCCTTGACATCGGGAGCCGCGATCACATCCACTCCGGCCACCTCCGATATATACGAAAGGACCGTCCTGATATCGGCGCCTTTGAAGTTTACAGTGATATTACCCGGTTTTAGCTGGGCGGGCTCTTCTTCTGCGGGAACTTCGGAGGAAGAAGCGTCCCCTGCCGGAGGTTGAACCGGCTCAGGAGATTCTACTTTGGGAAGATTGGTATCAACCGCGCTCTTTTCGTCGGCAGCTATACCGTTCAAGGACAAAAAAGCCATCACGATGAATGCTATGGATATCCTATAGATCAGTCTCTTACCCACCAACTCTATTTCCTTTTTCGTCCTGCAAGCTTAATGTATGGACTTTCCCATCGATCGAAATCTCGACGGTCTTTTTAGCGATCTTCTTTATCTCCAGAAGGCCGAACTTATCCTTCTCTTTCACCATCTGCCCGTTCAATATAGCCACATTCTTTCCGGAAGACCCCATCGCTATACCTTCGAGAAAAACGTCATTAACGGAAATTATCCCCTGGAGCCCGCCCGAGCTGCGACCTTTATCCTGGCCCACAAGCGGAATGAACGGGTCGCGCTTGCCTTTAGATTCATAACCGAATACCGGGCCCGGTGCCAGATTCAAGAGCACGGCCGCAACCATTACACCCGTAATATACACTTTTTTTCTCTTCATAGCACTATTTATTTTCCGTGAGCAGTACGTACGTGGAGACCAAGAGCTCCACATCATGTTTATTAGGGCTTGCCTTATTGGATTTGATATCTATATCGGCCGCCTTCATGAATCTGTCCGAATTCTCCAGCTTGTCCAGGAAGCTACCGAGTTCATGATAGCCGGACTTAGCGGTTATCAATATTGGTATCTCCCGGTATATCTGGCCCTCCTTCACGCTCTTATCATCCCTGAAGAAGTATGACATCACCGGCGCTATACCTATTATCTTTATATTTGAGCCCCTCGCAATATTCGAAAGGTTTTCCAGAAGGGCAGGTATCTCCTGCTCGGCCGGAAGCTTCTTCTCGTAAGATTCGACCTTCTGGCTCTGCTCCTCAAGATCTTTATTCATCTTTTCAAAACTTCCTATCACAACCCGGGCGGAATTCAGCTGTGACCTCATCTTGGCGGTGTCGGCGGTCAGCTTAAAGACCCTCACAACCTGCGGAACGAAAACAAAAGATAGATAGAGAACAGCGACTATTAGAGTCACAAGCACGACCAATAATAGGATTTGCGTGCGTTGATCTTTCAGATCTATGCCCTTGAAGTCAAAGTTTTTAAGATCGTTCATTACACTCATCATGCCGCCTTAAAGAAACAGGTTATCTTGAAAGTCATTATCTCCTGGTCTTCCATCTTCTCTCTCTTGATGGTGCCGAGCTCTATATCGCTGAAATCGGAATAGAACTCCGTGTCGTCTTTTAAGCTCTTTATAAATCGCCCTATCAGCGCGGTCCCTTCCTCGCCCATGCCGTAGGCGGCGCCGGAGATGATAAGATACCTTGAGATCGCCTTTTCAGGCGCCTGTTTGCCTAAGCCTGGGCGCTTCTTGGCGGGATTGGCTTTAGCAGTTTTCGGAGCCGGCGCAACTTTTTCGTCATACTGCAGCTCCGTAAGCCATATGCCGGGGATCATGGAGTTGCTCAGGGCGTTAAGCTTTTTCGCCCAGCTGAAACGATTGACCATAAGTTCGTCTATGGCGACGACTTTTTTATTGGCGGTATCGACCCTGGCCTTCAGCTGCAGGGTTTCATTCTTCTTTGGAAGGATCTTCTTGTACTTACGATCCATAGAATTGAATGCCACGCCGCTTATAACGCCTATCACGAAGAGTATCAGCTGGATAGCTAAAATAGCTCCGGCTGCCGCCATGGCTATCTTAGTGAGCGGCAAATTCGATAGGTTTACCACGGCCGTGTCTATCTTAGGCGCCACTCGTTTCTTCTTCTTCCTTATCTCTTCCGGAAGGAGGTTTATCTCTATCATAATCTTTTTCTCACCTTAATGCTAACCCCACGGCGACCGCGAAAGAGCTCTTCGCCTTTTCAATAAGGGCCGCGTCAAAACCGCCCTTGGACTTATCCAGGCAATTCAGGGGATCCCAAAAAATAGGTTTTGATTCAAATGCATCTTCGAATAAAGTTTCAATGCCATTCATGCCGGAAGACCCTCCGGATATATATATTTCATCCGCGCCTTTCCCGCTCTGGTTCTCATAATAATTCAGCGAGAGACGCGTCTCATCAAGCAGGTTACCCATGATGCTCTTAGTGCAGGCGATTACATCCTGCAGCCGTTCCTTGGGAGAGAGCTTTATCTCCTCCACGGTCTTTATATCGAGAGAGAGAGCCTTTGATATTGCCTTGTTAAAATCATCTCCGCCTATAGATATGTCCCGGGTAAAGCATAGCGCCCCGTCTGCGACTATCCCTATATTGGTAAGAGAGGCGCCGATATTCAGAAGCGCTGCCGTTTTGCCGGAAGAGGCCGTGGAGAGATTTCTTAAAAAGGCGTTTGCGAGGGCACAGGCATCGACATCTACGGCGCCTACAGAAAAACCGCATTCCTCCGCTATAGATATCCTCTCCATTATGAAGTCCTTTTTAGCGGCTACTAGCAATATATCAAATTTGTTCTCCTTCTCGTTCTTCTTTAGTATCTGGTGATCGACGATACATTCATTTATCGAAAAAGGTATATGCCTTTCCGCCTCAAACCTTACCGCGCTCTTCAGCTCATCGTCTCTCATCTTTGGCATCGTTATAAATCTCACTATGACGGACGGGCCCGAGACCGATATAAAGGCATCCTTCGCGGTTGTCTTTATTTCGCGCGACAGAGATTTTATGGTCTCGATCAGCGGTTCCCGTACCGTGGCGGACGCTCTCTTCATCCCCAAGCATACGAGGCTTAAATTTTCCCCGGATGAGGCGATCTCGACCATCTTTACCGAGGAGTTGCCTATATCGAGGCCAACTCTGCTTCTGGTCTTCAGATCCAATTTTTTTCCTATATTAAAATTCACCGCTATATCTCCTGCCAGGACGAAACGCCGCTTGATTCAAAAACCGGTGACACGTT
>CAYSSS010000026.1:0-21855 GCA_964433975.1 uncultured Planctomycetia bacterium | reverse complement strand
CTCTCATCGGCTTCACCTCTCCGACCGAGAACGGCGGGAAGTTATAGTGCAGCATGAAGCCCTTCTGAGACTCACCCTCCAGAGCGTCTATGATCTGCTCATCCGCGCTTGTACCTAAAGTGGTAACCGAGAGGCTCTGCGTCTGGCCTCTTGTGAATAAGCCTGACCCGTGAGTCCTGGGCAATAGTCCGACTTCGCATGTTATCTTTCTGATCTCATCGAACTTCCTGCCGTCAACGCGCTTTCTCTTCTCTACGATGAACTTCCTGACCTCTTCTTTTTCGATCTCTTCAAGAGCGTACTTAACATCTTTTTCGGTAACTTTGGAATCCTCCGTTACGAGCTTCTCTACGAGCTCCTTTAGAAGAAGATCCATCGCCTCTTCGCGCTGCTCTTTGGTACTTAACCTGTTTACCTCATCCAGTTTAGCGACCGAAGCGCTTTTGACGCTCTTCAAAAGATCCGCATCTACGTCACGCAGAGCGATCTCTCTCTTCTCTTTGCCGCAAGCCTTTGCCATCTCTTCCTGCAGATCTATCAGTACCTGCATCTCTTTATGGGCGAACTTTATGGCATCCAAGAGCGTTGCCTCCGGCAGTTCTTTGCTTCCGGACTCTACCATCAGAACGCTCGTCCTGTTACCAGCTACCACCAGGTCGAGGTCACTCGACTCTAATTCTTTAAATGTCGGATTCAGTAAAAACTCTCCGTCGATCCTTCCCACTCTTACCGCGGCTATCGGTCCATCGAACGGGATATCCGATATCGTGAGGGCTGTAGACGCGCCTATCATGGCCAGTATATCCGAATCATTCTCACTGTCGCTCGAAATGACTATAGCCACCAACTGCAGCTCGTTCATGAAGCCTTTGCCGAATAGCGGCCTTATGGGCCTGTCTATCAGACGGGCGGTCAATATCTCTTTCTCCGTCGGACGGCCTTCGCGCTTGAAGAACCCGCCGGGTATCTTCCCAGCGGCGTAAGTCTTCTCCTGGTATTCGCATGTCATCGGGAAGAAATCCAAATCGGGCCTTAAACGTTTTGAGCATACGGCGGTGACAAGCACCACCGTGCCGCCCAGTTGAACGGTACAGGCACCGTCCGCTTGCTTGGCCATTCTGCCTGTTTCGATGATTATCTTCTCACGGCCTAAGCTTCTTTCGAATTTTTGCATCGTATTTCCTTTATGGTTATGGGGTTTATTTGTAAGGGGTGCCGGTGATATGCACAAGAAAACACAAGACTACTTCCTTAAGTCCAGTCTCTTTATGATGCCCTGATACTCATCGGGGCTCTTCTTCTTCAAATACTCCAGAAGCCTTCTACGGACACTGACCATGCGCAGTAACCCCTGCCTTGAATGGTGATCTTTCTTGTGCGCCTTAAAATGGCCTGAAAGTGAATTTATCCGTTCGGTTAGAAGCGCTATCTGTACAGCGGGCGAACCGGTGTCTTTTTCGTGCACCTTGTATCCGCCGATCAGCTCCGTCTTCTTCTCTTTTGCTAAAGTCATCTTACACCTTTCAAAATTTGTTCTACAAATTTTGATCCTGATCCCGCCCCAAGAATATTACAAGGTACGGCGGGAGAAGGACCTCTCCGACTTCGAGCATCATATCACAGCTGCTATTATTTGTAAAGCCTTTTATTCTGCTTCGCCCACCCACTTTCAATCCAGATAGGGCTTCGCAGGAATTATTCCTACGAAGCTGAAGAACAAAAGTTCTTCAGCGGAGTAGAATATGACAATAACCTCTTAGCGGCATTCTCATCCTTCCTTACCTGCTCAATCAAACTATCTATTGTGTTAAATTTCTTCTCGGCTCTCATTCTCTTTACAAAGATTATCTCCAGGTCCTTGCCGTAGATACCTCCATGAAAGCCGAATATATGCACCTCTATAGAGGGTTCGATGTCTCTGCCATGATCATAGAACGTGGGTCTCACTCCTATATTCATGACCCCTTTAAAGAGCTTCCCTCCCAACTTAACCCTTACCGCATATACTCCGCTGGGGGGCATCGCCTCGTGATGCGGATTTATATTCGCTGTCGGATATCCGAGAGCGCGCGCCAATTTCGCTCCGGAGACGACAGTGCCAAGCACAGAGAAAGGCCGCCCCAAAAGCGCAGAGGCCTCTTTTATCCTACCGGATACGATCAGCCTCCTTATCTGGCTTGAACTTATCACCCGGCCGCTCCTCTTGACCGCCTTCACGGAATGAACTATCAATCCGGACTCTCTCCCGAAACGCTCCAGCGCCTCTATGTCCGCAAGAGCGCCCTTGCCGAAACAAAAGTCCTCACCTACAAATATCTCCCCGGCATTCAGCCCTTTTCGAATTATGCTCTTTATGAAGACTCCCGGCTCCATGGCGGATAATCTTTTATCAAACCGCATTACTATGACCTTATCTGCGCCCAGGGCTTTTATAGTATTCACCCTGTGCTTCAACGACATGAGACTCGGCGCAAGATCGCTGGCTCCAAGCACTTTTAACGGGTGAGGATCAAAAGTCACCACTATGCTCACGGCTCCTACGGCCCTCGCGCGGTCGACCGTCTTCTTGATAACCGCACGGTGGCCCGTATGGACGCCGTCGAAGACCCCTATCGTCACTACAGATTTTTTCATATGGCCTTTAATCTATTCTCTAACATTCCGGAGTCCGCGCTCTTTAGCTCTTCAAGAGTAACGGCCTCTTTTACCGTAAACTCTCCGGACCTGGTCCTGCGGAGTCTCGATAGATACGCGCCGCACCCGAGCTCCTTGCCTATGTCCATGCATAGCTGCCTTATATAGGTGCCCTTTGAACAGGTGGTTCTGAAAGATACTTCCTGCCCATCCATTTTGTATATTTCAAGCTCTTTTATAACAACCTTGCGCGGCTCCAACTTTACCTCTATCCCTCTTCTGGCGAATTCGTACAACTTTCTGCCTTTGAATTTAACGGCCGAATACGCGGGCGGTACCTGTTCGATCGCGCCAAGGAATTTCTTGAAGGCTTCTTCTATCTCTTTGTCGGTAAGTTCTCTTGGGGTGGACGACTTCTCAATCCTACCCCACGCATCACCCGTATCCGAAATCGCGCCTAAGATCAGCGTCGCATCGTATTCTTTGTCGGCTCCGAGGAAAGAGTTGGAGGATTTCGTGTACTTGCCTATGAGTATCACGAGGACACCGGTCGCCATGGGATCCAGCGTGCCGGCATGCCCTGCCTTCTTGATCCCGAACTTTTTTCTTATAAAGTCTACGACATCATGGCTGGTGCATCCCTGCGGCTTATCAACTACGAGTATCCCATCCATTATTTCGCTATCTATTGTTAAGCTCCGCTTCGACCTTCGCCAGGACTTTCTTCTTCGCGGCCTTCAATCCGCCCGTTACTACGCAGCCTGACGCGCGCATATGTCCGCCGCCGCCGAAAAGAGAAGCTATTTTATTGACATCCACGGTGCTGCCGTTGCCCTTTGACCTGAAACTTATATTTATCTTATTCTTATTCTTCTGGTCTTCTTTGAAGAGGACGGCGACCTTGACACCGTCGATGGACCTGGCGAAATTTATGAGGCCCTCGGACTTCGCAAGGTCCGCGCCGGTCTTGTCGAGCATACTTTTCGTGACCTCCAAATGCGCTATCGTGCCCTTCTTATTAACCCGTATGGTAGCGAGTACAAGGCCAAGTAAGTTTATATCTTCCACGGACCTTCGCTCATAGACACTCTCAGAAACGAGCGCAGGGTCGAGGCCGTATCCCAAGAGCTCCCCGGCTATCTCATGAGTAACGCTGGAAGTGTTCTCATAGTTGAAAGAGCCTGTATCGGTAAGTATCGCTATGTATAAGGAAAGGGCGACTTCTTTCGTCATCTTAACACCCGTCTCTTTAAAGAGGTGGAATACCATCTCGCCCGCGGAGCTCGCGTTGGGATCAACCCAGTTCACGTCACCGAAATTCTCATTCGATACATGATGATCGATATTTATAACGGGTACGGCTTTCGCGCTAATAACATCCCTGACCCGCCCGGTCCTCTGAAGCGTCGGGCAATCGAGAACTACGGCGGTATCGAAGGCGCCGATCTCATCAAGTTTGTCGGAGACTTCATCAGCCTTGGGCAGGAACCTGTAATGCTCCGGCACGGGATCGCTGTCCAATATGAAAGCTTCTTTTCCCATACCCGCCAAGAGCTCCTTCATAGCCAGCTGGCTGCCCAGGGCGTCGCCCTCGAGATTCACGTGGGCGGTTATCAAAAAACGCCTGCCCTTCTTTATCGCTTCAATTGCTTCCCGCATCGGGTTCACCTTTGTCTTTCTTTTCTGCTTCGCCCCTCAACTAGTAATAGCCGGTGGGGCTTCGCAGGAATTACCTATAAAGTCCTACGAAGCCATACCTGAATTTTCCGGGTTGGATGGCGAAGTAGACTCTTTCTTCTTTATCTTTTCAAAGAGATCGTATATCTCCCTGGTATGCTCTATCGACTCATCGATCCTGAACGAGATCTCCGGCACCAGCCTGAGCTTGATCCTGTCGGCCACCATGCCCTTTATGTATCCCTTGGCGCTATTCAGACCCTTCAACGCCAGCGCTTTCTCCTTTGCGCCGCCG
The DNA here is from genome assembly GCA_964433975.1 of uncultured Planctomycetia bacterium. Classification (GTDB taxonomy): domain Bacteria; phylum Omnitrophota; class Gorgyraeia; order 2-01-FULL-45-10; family 2-01-FULL-45-10; genus 2-01-FULL-45-10. The sequence continues at coordinate 17,249 of CAYSSS010000026.1, read as the reverse complement.
AGAACGCTGAAGTAGACCTTCGCGTAACGCAGGTCTTTGGTCAGCTCTACCTTCGTTATGGTAAGGAATCCGATCCTCGGATCCTTAATCTCTTCCAGGGCTACTCTGCTGATCTCCTGTCTGAGCGCCTCCTGTACTCTTTCCGGCCTGAGTCTGGTCATAATCTCCTCTTTGCCAATTTCTTGGCGTATTCAAGCTCCTCTTCCCTGGTAGTGAGAGCGCCGTTAAGCTTCCTGTAAATTATCTTTTCCATTATCTTTGCAAAATGCGGGCCCGCCTTGACCCCGAGCGCCTTTATATCGTCTCCCTTCACCGCCGCGCGCATCCCGTTATATTTGTGAAAGAACTCCATTATGCGCCCCCTGCCAATGTCCGAACGCGACACCGCCATCAAGAGGAGCGTCGCCTCATGCGATAACGGTTCCAGGAGGCGGTAGATCTTGCTCGGCAGTATCTTTCTTTTGGCGTTGAGCGTCTTTAAAACTTTACCGCTGATCTTCTTGTAAGAGACCATCCTGATTCTTTCGCCGCGCTTAAATTCAAATTTATTGCAGAAGTAGAGCGTGCCGTCGTAGCTGACGTCATCAAAGAGCGCCATGAGATATACCAGCCACTTCTCGATTGATCTCTTTCTCGGGCTATTTTCATTATACCAGCCGCAGGCCTCGTCTATGGCGGCAAATATTCTACCCAGATCCTTATGAAGCTTCAGGTATGGATGGATTATCTTAAGCGCGCGGAATTCATTCATCCTCACTATCGTGTGAAAAGGCTCCTTCTCTTTCAGGACCAGTATGATCTCGTCGCGCAGGCGCGGCTCCCGCACCCTCTTATAAATCTCCTTCTCGATCGACTTGCGCATCAGGTTCGCCGTATGCGGTTCGATAGTAAAGCCCAGCCTCTTCTCGAGGCGTATGGCGCGCAGTATCCTGGTGGGGTCATCCACAAAGCTCTTGTTGTGGAGCGCTTTTATGCGCTTCTTTTCTATATCGCCGACACCGTCAAAAAAATCTATCAGACCGCCGAAATCTTCCTCATTCAGGCTTATGGCCATCGCGTTCACTGTGAAATCACGCCGGGCGAGATCGTCCTTAAAAGAGCTGAATTCCACCTTTGGCAGCGCGGCGGGTTTCGAGTATGTCTCCCGGCGCGCCGTCGCGAAATCTATCCTGATATATTCGGGCGTCGTGACGGTGCATGTGCCGAATCTTTTATGGGAAACTATTATGCCGTGAAGCTCGTGTGCCAGGCGTTCGCCGAAATGTATGGCATCGCCCTCTATAACGATGTCGATATCGAGATTCTCTTTGCACAGGAATAGATCCCTCACCGTGCCACCGATAAGATAGGCCTTATAGCCCATATGCTTACTGATAACACTCACCCTCTTCAGCAGCATCATCGTGCTCTTTGAAAAACAATGCTGCATCTTCTCATGTAAATTTTTCATGCCGTCATTCCTTCTTTATGGTCTGGGATGGAACTGTTTGTGGATCGATTTTAACCGTCCCTTGTCAATATGCGTATATATCTGCGTCGTCGCGATATCGGAGTGGCCCAGCATCTCCTGCACGACCCTTAAGTCAGCCCCGCGCTCCAACAGGTGCGTCGCGAATGAATGCCTTAAAGTATGCGGTGCTATCTCCTTCCTGATCTTTGCAGTCTTGGCGTACTTCTTCATCATCTTCCAGAAGGATTGCCTCGAGACCTTCTTACCTAGCCTGGTGAGGAATAGATGGCCGTCGTTCTTGCTCTTCAGGAGCGATGGCCTGACCTTCTCCATGTAACGCGAGATGGAGTCCCTGGCCTTGGAACCTATCGGGACCATCCTCTCCTTGTCCCCCTTGCCTTTACACTTTATGAATCCTACATCGAGGTTCAGCGTGCCGGTTCCAAGCTCCACCATCTCGGAGACGCGCATACCGGTGGCGTACATCAGCTCCAGCGCCGCCTTATCGCGTATCCCCATCCAGCTCCTAGTGTCAGGCGCCTGCAGAAGCCTTGCGACCTCCGACACATCGAGTACGTTTGGGAGCGGCCGTATCAATTTGGGAGACTCCAATATTCCGGCGACATCATTCTTGATGAAACGTTCCTGCGCCAAAAATTTATAGAACATCTTTATCGCTACAAGCGCCCTCGATACCGAATTACCGGAGAGCCCCTTATCCTTCAGGTACATAAGATGCCCTGTTATATCGTCCCTCTTGACCTTCTCTATGCCGGTGATGCCGTTCTTTTCCAGATGGTTGATAAAAGAGATGAGGTCCGACCCATAAGAGGATATCGTATTCTTGCTTAAGCCTCTTTCAACCGATAAATAGTTAAGAAATTCGTCTAATAATTTTTTCATACCTATACGCTAAACAAAAACGGGTTCGACTTCTTCTCGATACCTATCGTAGACCCGGGCCCGTGCCCCGGATAGACTACGGTCTTGTCATCGAGCGTAAATAATTTTTTTCTGATAGATTCGAGCAGGGCCTCTTCATCTCCATCCGGAAGGTCGGTCCTGCCCACGCTTCCGGCAAATAGAGTATCGCCTGTAAATACAACGCCGTCCAGCTTTACCGATATCCCCCCGGGAGTATGGCCCGGCGTATGCATTATCTCAAACTCCAGGCCGTTCAGATAGACCTTCTCTCCGTCTTCAAGCAGCTTCGATGCCCCCGGGGTCTTTATAGAGAGCCTGAAGATGCCGGATAAGTTCAATTCGGGGTTCGTCAGAAAATCTTTCTCCAGCTTATGAATATATATAGGCACGCCGAAATATCCGTTACCGATAATATGGTCGCCGTGGCCATGGGTATTTATGATGAATTTCGGATTCAGGCCGTTCTTCTTCAGAAAGAGTTTTATACGCTCCGGCTCGCCGCCAGGGTCTATAATACACGCGTCCTTCGTCGGGACATGGGTTACGATGTAGCAATTAGCGGCCATCGGCCCTACCTCAAGAGCGTCTACTTTAAAATCATCCATCGCTTGTCCCCACCGCGGCCGTCACGCTTCCCGTCTCAGCTTCGCTCATCTCGAGCTCTTCCTCTTCGTCGAACGACTTCCTCATGTACTTCTTTATCTTATTGTAGTAGAATTCGCTTCTCAGGAATCTCTCCTCCCTCTCAACCGACCTCCGGGCATAGTCCATGTTAGCCTGGCCCAGGTCGCGCCTTAAGATGAGGTCCTGTATCTCCTTTAGCCTGTTGATATGTTTATCGAGCTGGCTTGCCTTCTCCGGAACGAGGAAGATCTGCATATCCTTTATCTGGCCCAGCGCCTCCTCGATGCAGCGCGCGTCCTTCTTGCTGTTCTGCCCGAGGCCGCCTGCAAGCTCCGAAAGCCAGGTTATCGTATAGTTGTAATGCTTATTATACAAAGCCTCCGTCGGTTCTTTAGTGTATCTCTTGGTCTGGTATATGCGGGGCTTCTTAGTAACGCCCTTCTTCTTCCTGACAAACTTCCTCCTCCACTCCTCGCTGCAGCCCGCGAGGCTCACGGCGATCGCCATTATCAATAGTAAAGACACCCATCTCTTCATCTCTTCACCCCGCTATTTTCCTGAACTCTTCTTCGTCTATTATCTTCACGCCCAGCGCCCTGGCTTTATCGATCTTGGATCCGGGCTCCTCTCCGGCCAGGACAAAATATGTATTCTTGCTGACGCTGGAGGACGGATTCCCCCCGAGCCTTCTTACGAGCTCTTCGGCCCGGCCGCGGCTGTAGTTTTTCAGGGTTCCGGTTATCACTACCGTCTTGCCTTCGAGAACGCCGCCGGTCGCCTTCGGCCCGGACCGGGACATCTTAATATCTATATCGGATAATCTATTGAGTATCTCTATATTCTTTTTGTTGCCGAAAAAATCGCTGATCGACTCCGCCATTACGGGCCCTATCTCATGTATTCGGGTGAGCTCTTCCACGCCGGCCGCCGATAGCTTGCTGATCGATCCGAAGTGATCCGCGAGAACCCACGCGGAATGTTCGCCTACATGCCTTATGCCGAGAGCGTAGATGAGCCGGTTCAGGTCGTTAGACTTGCTCTTTTCTATCGATCTCAATAAGTTCGCCGCGCTCTTTTCGGCATACCTGTCCAGCTTCCTGACATCGCTCATCTTCAGGTAGTATATATCCGCGTAATCCTTTACCAGTCCTTTATCTACAAGCTGATCCGCGATAGCGGCGCCCATGCCCTCTATATCCATCGCGTCTCTTGAGGCGAAGTGCAGTATCCTCTCCTTGATCTGCGCCGGGCATCCGGCATTCTCGCAGCGCAGGGCCACCTCTTCCGGGGCGAAATGGAGCGTCGAGGCGCATGCGGGGCAGACTTTAGGCAGCGGAAAGCTCTTCTCTTTACCGGTCCTCTTCTCCTTTGCTACGCTCAACACTTTCGGGATGATCTCCCCGGACTTCTCGACATAGACCCTGTCGCCTATCTTGACATCGAGCCGTTCGATCTCGTCAAAGTTATGCAAAGTGGCTCTCGATACGGTAGAGCCGGAAAGATGCACAGGCTTCAGTATCGCTACGGGCGTAATAGTTCCCGTCCTGCCCACCTGTACTACTATATCTTCTACCTCGGTAAGCGCTTTTTCGGCGGGAAATTTATACGCTATGGCCCAGCGCGGGCTCTTAGAAGTGCTGCCCAGCATCTCCCTCTGCTTCAGATCGTTCACCTTCACTACCATGCCATCTATCTCAAACTCCAATCTTTCTCTTTTACCTTCCCATGAATTACAGAATTCAATAACATCCTCTATACCTTTGCATAGCTTAAAATGCGGGTTGACCCTGAATCCGGCCTTCTTAAGATATTCAAGAATGTCCGTATGCTTACCGAAGTCCATACCTTCGCAGTAACCCATCCCCCATATGAACATATCAAGGCGCCTCTTTGCAACGGTCCTGGGATCGAGCAACTTCAGCGACCCGGCCGCCGCGTTCCTCGGATTGGCAAAGGGCTCTTCGCCGGACTTTTCCTTCTCGCGGTTTATAGATTCGAATACATCTTTGGTCATATAGACTTCGCCGCGCAGCTCAGCCGCCAGAGGGACCTTCTTCACGCTTTCATTGAATTTTAGAGGCATAGAGCGTATCGTCTTAAGGTTATTCGAAACATCATCGCCCTCAAGTCCATCGCCCCTGGTCGCGCCTCTTATCCAGCGCCCTTTCTCATACAATAGCGAGATGCTGACGCCGTCGAATTTCAACTCCACTACATATTCGTACTCTTTGCCTTTAAGGTTCTTGCGCACCCGCTCGTCAAATTCCTTCAGCTCGGTCGGAGAATACGTATTCTCCATGCTCATCATCGGAACCATATGCTTCACTACGGCAAAACCTTCCGCCGGATGGCCGCCCACGCGCTGTGTGGGAGAATCCGGCACGATCAATTCCGGATGCTCGCCCTCAAGCTCCTTCAGCCTTCTATATAACCTGTCGTATTCCCGGTCGGAGATGACGGGCTTATTGAGGAGATAGTAAAGATCGTCGTTCTCTCTTATCTTCCGCCTCAAAAGACCTATCTCTTTTTTAATACCGTTCTTATTCATCTGTTCAACCTTGCGTAAAATTCTCCTAAAGCATTACATTGAATCCTTTAAATTCCCCTGTCGCCTCTTCCGGTTCAACTACGGCATCCTTTATATATCCGCCGAATACTTCCTTAATCTTGTCCAAAAACCTATTCAGGGACGCCTCTTCGGCTTCGCATAACGCCTCTACCCGGCCGTCCTCAAGGTTCCTTACCCAGCCGGTAACGCCATGAGAGCGAGCGGCGCTCTGCGCCAGGTACCTGAACCCTACCCCCTGGACTGACCCTGAGTAGAGTACATGAATACGTTTATTCATAGAGAGACAGAGTGGCCCGCCTTCGCAATCAACGCGTTATAGAGTAAGTGCTTCGGCGAGCTCATCCGCCGAAGCACTTTCGCTATCTCTTAATCGAATGCGAAGGCGGATGGTCGGGGCGGACGGATTTGAACCGTCGACCTCTTGGTCCCGAACCAAGCGCGCTAGCCAGCTGCGCTACGCCCCGATCAGATGTCAAGTTAACATAATATTGTAACACAAGAGAAACGCGACAGGCAATTAAAAAACGAAGGTACCCCCATATATAAGTAAAGTAGGGCACCCTTAAGGGTGCCCTACTCTTGCGAATAAACTCGCGGAGCTAAAAAATTAGAAGTTACTGCTCTCGAGAAAATATTCCGGATCCTTTAAAACCGGCTGAAAATCTTTTGGATACGGTATCAGGAACGTCGCCGCTTCAAAGACCCCGACACATGCCCTGCCGACCGCCCAACCAAAACCTTTTAGCACCCCTACGGTGCTGGCAGCAAAAGGGCCGTCCGAATTATTCGTCCTGGATATCTGCTCCGGTACCTCCAGGGGAAATGTAACGATATTGGCGAGACCCCGACCCAGTTTAGTCATCGGGTTATCTCCCCCGCAAAATGCGCATGTTGCGATGTTCATAACGAATAATGATACCAACGCTACCAATAATACCTTCCTCATCATAATGGTCCTCCTAGGGATAGAATATACCACGAAAAGGTGATTTTTTCAAATTTATTCACCAAGAATGTACTTGCCTATCATATCGAACTCTATATTCACTTCGTCGCCCGAGCGCTTAGACCCGAGAGTCGTAGCCTTAAGAGTGTGGGGTATTATGTGGACGTGAGCGCTACCGTTACCAACCATGCCTACGGTAAGGCTGATGCCGTCCAGGGCTATAGAACCTTTTTCGACCACAAATTTTTTATACTGCCCGGGAAAAGCGACTTCTATCGAATAATTATCTCCCGCACGTTTTATCTCTCTTATTCTCCCGACGCAATCTATATGCCCTGAAACAAAATGGCCGCCCAGCGGGTCCCCTGCCCTGAGAGCGCTCTCCAGGTTTACGGCTTCGCCTATCTTGAGCTTCGACATATTCGTCCTCTTGAAAGTCTCGCCCATGACGTCAAAGTCCAGGGTATTCTTATCTTTGCCGGTCAAGGTCAGGCATACGCCGTTAACGGCCAGGCTGTCCCCAGTATTTAGCCCGGCGGCGGAATCCTTTGCCTCTATGGACAATTTATAGACACCCCCCAGCCCGGATATCCGCCGAACCTTTCCAAGTTCCTTTACGATTCCGGTAAACATTATTGCGCCTGGGCCTCTATCAATATATCCGTTTTGAATCTCTTCACGGAGATATTCTTGAGGCCTATGGCATCCTCCATATTTTTTATCCCGATACCCTCAACCGCGGTCTTGGCATCCCGGCCGCCGATTATTTTCGGGGCTATAAATACCAGAAATCTGTCGACCAGCTTATCTTTCACGAGGCTGGCTATCAATTCACCGCCTCCTTCAACAAGGATATTGGTTATCTCTCTATCGGCCAGCATCCTCATTAAACGTTTCAAGTCTACTCTCTTCCCGGAACGTCCCGCGGGCCTCACTACTATCACGGGAGCCTTGCCAGGGTCGGAGAATACCTTAGCTTGGGCAGGGAGAGCCGACCTGCCGCTGACTATCACCCTGACGGGCTGTTTGCCGCGCGAGGGCCTGCTCAAAAGCAGCGGGTCGTCACGCCTCACTGTATTTGCGCCGACCATAACAGCGTCGGCCATTCTTCTCAATTCATGAACGTAGCGCCGGGAGTCATCGGACGATATCCACTTCGAGTCACCCGTCCTGGTAGCTATCTTGCCGTCAAGGCTCTGGGCGACCTTAACTGTCACGAACGGCATCTTCCTCGTTATAAATTTTACGTAAGGTGCGTTCATCGCCATAGCATCCTTGGCGAGAAGTCCGACCTCTGTCCTTATACCGTGCCTGACCAGCTTCCTGATACCTCTTCCGCTGTTTAAAGGGTTCGGGTCTTTCATGGCGATAAAAGCGCGCTTGATACCGCTCTTTATGACGGCCCCCGTACAGGGAGGGGTCCGACCGAAATGGTCGCACGGCTCCAGGGTTACATAGAGCGTGGCACCCTTTGCTTTAGCGCCGGCCTGACGAAGCGCTTCGATCTCGGCGTGCGCAAGGCCGGCCCTTTTATGATAGCCCCGGCCTACCACTCTGCCGTTCTTAACTATGACTGCTCCGACCATAGGGTTGGGACTAGTCATGCCTTCGGCTCTTTTTGCCAGCGCCATGGCAAGAGCCATATATCTACAGCCGTTATTCATGGTTCGACTCCGCTCACCATGACCCTGAGCAAGGCCTTTATTTGCCCATCGGCCGCGTCGAAGGGTCATCTTTTATCTTTCTCGCTTCTTCCTTAAGTCTTTCAACCAGCTCATATGTCACGCGAACCGTTCCCATCAAGATCCTCCCCTTGCCCATACCATGACAATCAGACCCTCCTGTCATAATAAGGCCGAGTTCCTTTGCCATAGCCTCATATTTCTTGGAGACATGAGACTTATGGTCCGTATGATAGACCTCCAGGCCTCTTAAACCATAATCTATGAATTCACTTATATATTCGTCATTCCCTATCAGGTCGGGATGCGCTATCACCGGCACTCCGCCGGATTTTAGTATAAGCTCCATGGTATCCTTCGTAGATAGCTTGGCATAAGGAACATAGCATGGCTTCGCGAAACCTATATATTTACCGAAAGCCTCTCTTAGGTTTTTTATGGCTCCGGAATTCAGCATCGCCTTGGCAACATGAAGCCTCCCGACCGAACCTTTGTTGACGGCTATCTTGAATACCTCTTCCGCGTCTATATTAACGCCCATCGCCTTCAGCTTCTCTATCATAACGAATATCCGCTCTACTCTTGAATCCTGGATCTCTTTAAGTTTTTTGCGCAGCCATTCCTGCTTCCAGTCTATAAAATAACCCAATACATGGATCTCGGCGTCCATCTTCTCCACCGACATCTCTATCCCGGGTATTATCTCAACTCCATTTTCCAGGCCTAAAGCCATACAGGGGTCGATGCCATCCACCGTATCATGATCGCATATAGCTATCGCCGCCAAACCCTGCTCTTTGGCGCAGGATACAACCTCTTCGGGAGAAAAGGTGGAGTCGGAATAGAATGTGTGAACGTGGAGATCCGCGTATTTGGCCTGGGTCATTTGGATGGCTTACACTCCGTCTTGTTTATCTTGTCGAGAACGCCGTTCACGAATTTGCCGGAATCGGGCCCGCCGAACTTCTTCGCGATGTCGATCGCCTCGTTTATCGAAACCTTCGGTGGTATATCCTTTACATAGATAAGCTCGTAGGTGGCAAACCGCAGGACATTTCTGTCGATTACAGCCATCCTGTCTAGATGCCAGTTCGTTGCATATTTGGTGATTATCCTGTCTATCTCTTTTTTGTTATCCGACACCCCTAGAACGAGACCGGCGGCGAACTTCTTCACCTCGCCCGACGACTCTTCGTTGCCTTCCCAGAAACGCTCAATGCAGTCCCCGGGATCGTCCTTGGTAATATCCACGGCGTATAATATCTGCAGCGCGTACTCCCTCGCCTTGGTCCTCTTTCTCATCGTCTCTCCTATTTAATTAATCGCCGGTCCAACATGGGGACGTTTCACTTTGCTATAACTCCTTGTTCAATAATGAGTTGCAATAGCTGTCGATCCATATAAATAACTACTCAAAGCATGGATTGTATCGTGTCGTAACATGTTCATTCATATCGGGTTGCGTCATAGTGAAACGTCCCCATTATACATTATACTTCCTCGCATTGGTCCGCTTGCGCATCTTTGCTCCTTTATATTTTTTCCATCAAGTTCGCCATCTCGATCGCCGAGATCGCGGCGTCACGGCCCTTATTACCGTCCTTGGTACCTGCTCTCTCTATGGCCTGCTCAATAGTATCGGCTGTTATCACGCCGAATATGCATGGCACTGAAGTATCGAGCGATATCTTCGCTACGCCCTTTGCGGCCTCGCTAGCCACGAACTCAAAATGCGGCGTAGCGCCCCTGATGACCGTGCCAAGGCATATCACCGCATCGTACTTCTTGGATTTGGCCAGCTTCAACGCTACAAGAGGTATCTCGAAAGCGCCCGGCACCCAGACAACGTCCACGGCGCTATCCTGCACGCCGTGCCTCGTAAGCGTGTCGACACAGCCGTCGAGAAGATTAACCGAGATAAACTCGTTGAAACGCGACACCGCTATCGCGAAATTCTTTCCCTTTGCTACCAGATCCGTCTTTATCATATTTGCCATAATGCTCTCCTCCCCGCCTGCCGGTAGGCAGGCCTTTGTTTAAACCAGTATTTCATGACCCATCTTTTCCTTCTTCGTCCTAAGGTATCTCTTATTGCTCTTGGACGCTTTCACTTCGAGAGGAACCCTCTCGATCACTTCCAGGCCGTAACCCTCAAGGCCCACTATCTTTTTGGGATTATTGGTCAAGAGCCTGATCTTGCTCAAACCGAGATCCGCCAGTATCTGGGCACCAATCCCGTAATCGCGCAGGTCAGCCTTGAAGCCCAAAGCTTCATTCGCTTCTACGGTATCAAGCCCTTTATCCTGCAGTTGATACGCCTTCAACTTGTTAGCCAGGCCTATGCCGCGCCCCTCCTGCCTCATATACAGGATGACGCCGCTCCCTTTTTGGTCTATCGTTTTCATGGCAAGTTTAAGCTGCTCGCCGCAGTCGCATCTCTTCGAGCCGAAGACGTCGCCGGTAAGGCATTCGGAGTGGACACGTACCAGCGCCCCGTTCTTGGCCGGAACGCCTTTAATTAGGGCCAGGTGGTGGTATTTATCCACCACCGATTCGTAAACGAATACTTTAAAATCTCCGAAATCCGTAGGTATGATAGTCTGGGTAATCCTCTTTATCAGCTTCTCAGACCGCCTTCTGTATTCTATGAGTTGCGCTATAGAACATATCTTCAGATTGAATTTTTTTGAGAATCTTATCAGATCATCGCGCCTCGCCATGGTACCGTCATGGTTCATGATCTCGCATATAACTCCTACAGGGCACAGGTCGGCCATCTTTAGCAGATCCACGCACGCCTCGGTGTGTCCCGCCCTCACGAGAACCCCTCCCTCGTTGGCTCTAAGCGGGAAGACATGGCCCGGTCTAGAAAGATCGCCGGGTTTAGTCTTCGGATTTGATAGCACCTGTATGGTGCGCGCCCTGTCATGCGCTGAAATACCGGTGGTGATACCGCTATTGGCGTCACACGATATAGCCCAGCCCGTCTTATAAGGGTCCCGGACATTTGCGGCCATCGGATGGAGGTCTATCTCATCCAGCCTTGAACCCTCCATGGGCACGCATATCAGGCCGCGCCCGTGGGTCACCATAAAGTTGATGTCCGAGCTCCTGGTAAACGCCCCCGCCATTATGAGGTCGCCTTCGTTCTCGCGGTCCTCATCATCGATAACGATGACCTGCCTCCCCTTTTTGAGCTCTTCCAGCACTTCACTGATCGTATTCAGCTTCATAACTTGCCTCTTCTATCCGCCTTCGTCCCGCCTATGGCGGGACTTCGGCGGATTGTTTGCCGCCATTACACAACAGCAAACAAAAAACCCCGACAGATTCCTTCGGGGTCACAATAAACTATCAACCATCAACTGTGAACTATCTACTTCTCCCATCCCGTCTGTACGGTCGGCACTTGAATCTCACAAGTTCTGCCCCGTCTTTAAGACGAAGCTCGCGGGCTCTACCGCCGGCTGAGGAATTGCGCCTCACCCCGAAGTGAGCTTATTATATCATCTTTCGCCTCAGTGTCAATAACTTTTGCGCGTCTTCCTTCCTCTCAATTGACATACCCCATCAATTGTGCTATTCTTAAGCCTGAAAACAAAGGAGGATGTCATGAAAAAGTTAATTGCGGTATTTTGCATAGTGGGATTGTTTATAATGCTCTCGAGCGGCGCGTTCGGCGCTGATGAAAATAAAGGCTCTTCGCTCGTGAAGCAGCCCGCACAGAATGTGAGGCCGCCTAAGGGATCTATGCCGATGAACAGAAATATAGCTTTCATCGCCGGCTCCATCACGAAGATAGATGCTACGGTACCGGGGAGCGTTAAGGTGGAGATCGTCAATGATGCAGACGGCAAGAGCCATCTTGTGGATATAGGACCGGGCACCAATATTTTAAAAGTCGTTGATGCCGCAGATCTGAAGGCCGGCGATAAGGCCAAGATCGTGGCCCGAAAAGCGGACGACAAAGAGATCGCCCTTAGCGTAGTTACCGGAAATTTGAAAGAGATGCAGATGACGAAGCCGCCGGCTCCGGGACAGGTCCGGGCTCCGATAATGAAGAAGGATCAAACCAAAAAATAATGGCTGAAACAGAAAAGGAATTAAAAGAGAGTATCGAGCGGATGGAATGGGAGTTCTCCATGCTTTACGAGGTCTCCAATGCCATGAGGACGACCCTAAAGCTCGATCAGGTATTCTACATAATCCTGACGGCCCTTACATCCCATGAAGGGCTCGGTTTTAATCGCGCTATGCTCTTTCTGGTAAATGATAAGGAGAGCGCTTTAGAGGGCGTAATGGGTATAGGCCCTCATTCAGGTGAAGAGGCCGGCAAGATATGGCACTCCCTCTCCCAAAGCGAAATGACACTGGATGACTTCGTCTCGGCTTACGACAACTTCAAAAGGGACCCCGAATCCAGACTGAATACCATAGTCAAAGGCATGAAGATACCTCTGCGCGAAGATATGGGAGTCTTGGCGCTCACCATACTTGAGGGCATGCCTTTCGAAATAACTACCGAGGATGCCAAAAACAGGGTATCCCTCGACATCACAAGAATGCTCAACACTAATTTCTTTGTGACGATCCCGCTCAAGACCAAGAACAGGGTACTGGGAGCCATACTGGTAGACAACGCATTCAACAAGAAACCGATAACGAAGAATGACGTGAGAATGCTCACGATGTTCGCCAACCATGCGGGCCTTGCCATAGAAAACTCTCGTCTCTACGAAGAGACCGTATACCTGTCCAATATAGACTGGCTTACCAAGCTGTGGAATTACGGCAGGTTCCAGCAGCTACTGGCGTTTGAGATAGAGAAGGCCAGAATCCACTCCACCAATCTTTGTCTAGTGATGATAGACGTCGATAACTTCAAGAATTATAACGACACTCACGGACATCTGAAGGGCGATGAGGCTATTAGGAATATTGCCGCCATATTCCACGATAAATCAAGAAAATGCGATCCGGTCGCCCGTTACGGCGGAGAGGAATTCGCCATAATAATGCCGAGCACATCAAAGGAAAATGCAAAGTTATTTGCCGAAAGGCTCAGAACCGAAGTTGAAAAATTTTATGCGCAAGATTCGGCTATAACCCCGGAGAAACGCTTGACCATAAGTGCCGGGATCGCGGCTTATCCGGAAGATGCCTCGACAAAAGACGAGCTCGTCTCTACGGCGGATGTGGCTTTATACCAGGCTAAACACAGCGGAAAGAATAGGATCTATATCTCTACGAGGGCGATGGGCTAGAAGTCGTCTCTTTTTCCTCTTTCACTCCAACCTTCTCTACCGTCAAATCTTCGGGCTTCCCTTGAGGCTTGGCTTTATTATCCAGGAACTTCGCAGAGACTATCTTAGAAACTCCGCGCTCCTGCATAGTTATACCATACATGACATCCGCAAGTTCTATGGTGCGCTTGTTGTGGGTTATGATGATGAACTGGGAGATCTTCAAAAAGTCTTTCAATACCCGCGAGAACCTATCGACGTTCGATTCATCCAGGGGAGCGTCTATTTCGTCTAGCACGCAGAACGGGCTGGGCTTGACCTTGAATATCGCGAAGAGAAGCGCCGTGGCGGTCATCGCCTTCTCGCCTCCCGATAAAAGCATGAGATTCTGAAGTTTCTTGCCGGGCGGCCTCACTATTATCTCTATACCCGACTCGAGTACATCCTGCTCATCCATCAATATCAATTCTGCCTGGCCGCCTCCGAATAAGAGCCTGAAGAAGCTCTTGAATTCCACCTGTATCTTCTGGAACGTCTCCAGGAACAATTCTTTTGTAGTCTTATTTATCTTCTGGATGGCCTTCATCAGTGAATCTTTGGCGTTTACCAGGTCCTCCTGCTGATGGACCAGGAAAGAATGGCGCTCTTCAAGCTCTTTATGTTCATCTATGGCCACAAGATTCACCGGCCCCATCCTCTCCAGCTTATCCTTCAGCTCCGTAACCTGGGCTTTCAGCGCCTCCCAATCCATCGAGTCCTCAAGCTCCATATGCGTCTCCTCGATATCTATCTTGTAGGATTGCGCTATCCTCTCTTTGAGGTTAGTCTTCTTATAAGAGACCTCGGTAAGCTTAACGTCCAGGTCCCTTACCTGATTTTTCAGGGAATCTACCGCCGCCTCTTTCTCTTTAAGATGGAGCTCGTCTATGCTCAGAGTGTCGACTACATTTGACCTGCCGTTCTCTATAGTTTGCGACTCTTCGCTCAGAACTTTCAGTTCCGCAGATATGGTGTCGTTCTGCGATTTTAACTCGGTTATCTCTTCGCCCAGCGACTTCTCTTTAGAGACATAATCGTTCAGGGTGTTCTCTTTGTTGAAAAGGCTCTCCTTCAGCTCTTTAATATTCAGCTCTTCCTTTTCAACGCCGCTTTTTAAGGTCTCCTGGTCCTTGTCTACGGACTGATTCTCCGCCACCAAAGTCGCTATCTCCAGGGCGAGATTCTCTCTTTTACCCCTTCTATCCGTGGTCAAGACAAGGGACTCGGTGATTGTATTTTCGGTAACGGCCTTGTTACTCTCTATCTCATTGAGCTGGGCATTAAGGCCCTCGCCTTTCTTCGACAGCTCATCCATCACCTGCTTGACTTCCTCCAGCTCAAGGTCGGCTACGTCGTACTCCTCCTTCAGCTTTTTGGCGCTTTCGGCCTGGGAGCCCTGCTTCATCGCTATCGCGGATACGTTTATCTCCTCGTTCCGGAAGATAACCTCGAGCGAAGATATCTCACTATCCAATGAACGCGACATATCGCCCTTCCGGGCGGCCTTCTCCCTAAGATCCGACAGCTTCTCTTCTAAACTTAAGAGCTCGGCCTTGAGGCTTTCGAACTTATTCTTCCTGCCTATCAGTAGCGTCTCCTCGCCATCCGAGACGCTGCCTCCCGAAACCGTTCCGTTGTTATACATCAGGCCGGACTTCGTTATTATAACTGAGTTGGAGCGCCTGAGGTCCCCTATAGCGCTCTCGAAGGACTGCGCAAGATAAACATTCGAGAAGAGATGCTCCAGGATATCCCCGTATTGCGGATCTATCTTGACAAAATTCTTAAGCGGCTCCAGGCCGGTTAAGGATGGTATATCGGCGCCTCTCCTCGAGCCCTTAATATTCTTAAGCGTTTCCAGAGAGACGAAGCTCGCCCTGCCGAGTGAGTTCGTCTTAAGGTACTCTATGGCGGATGTTACGTCGCTGTCCTTCTGTGTTACCAAGGCCTGGGCGCCGTCCCCGAGAAAGGAGTTCACGGCTTCCTCGTATCCCTTCTCCACTTTTATCATATCCGCGACCACGCCGAGGATCCCGGCGAACGAAGAGTCCTTTTCGTCCATCTTGACGAGCAGGCTCTTGACGCCCTGGTAGAACCCCTCATGCTTCTTTATGACGTCTTCCAATAGCTCTATCTTGGAGCTTGTTGCGGCGCGCCTGTTCTCACTTTCGGATATCTCGGACTGTATAGATCCAAATTCCGTAATCACGCTGTTCTTCAGGTTCTTTTTGGAGTCAAGGTTCGACCTTATCCCGGAGACTTTTATTTGAGCCGATTCAAACTCTTTCATCATCGAAGTGAGCACGGCATCTACGCTCTCCAGGTCTTTCTGGACGGTCTCCTTCTCCACCACGAGCCTTCTCTCTCGCGCTCTCCTGTTCTGCAGGTCCGCTCCGAGTTTTATAAGCTCGTTCTTTATCTTCGTCTCTTTGGAAAGGTATTCGACGGTCTGCAGCTTGGATATCTTTATCTTCTCATCGGATTCTTCTATCTCCTTCGAGAAAACCGCGATGAGCGCCTTCTTATCCTCCAGGAGCTTTAGTCTTTCGGATTTCAACGCAAGAGTCTTCTCAAAGTCGGCCTTAAGCGAGATCGCCGACTCTTCGGCCTCGGCTGCCTTCGCGGCTATGAGCTCCATCTCCTTCTTCAGCGCGCCTTGAGATTCCGCAAGCTCCCTTATCCTTTCGCCGTTCATCTCTATCTTATGATTATTCATGTCCAGGGAGCTTGACATGGTGGTATACTTGTTCTTAAATTCCGATATCCTCTGGTTGATCTCGTCCAGTGACTGCCTGAAACGGGATATCTTTGACGTTATTCCGACCAGCTCCGAGGCCATCTCTCTTTCGCGAGCCTTTAGGTCCTCACTCTCAACGGCATATGTCTTGTCCTGCGTCTTAAGATTATTGTAATCGAAGAAGGCTAGCTTCATCTCGAGATCTTTCAGCTTATCGAAATCCTCTTTGTACTTCTCTGCCTTGCGAGCCTGCCGCTCTATCGAGCCTATCTGCCTTTTGACCTCAAGAATTATATCGTTTATGCGCAGGAGGTTCTGTTCGGTCTGTTCCAGCTTGCGCAGGGCCTCCTTCTTCTTGGACTTATATTTGGTGATACCGCTCGCCTCTTCAAAGATAAAGCGCCTGTCCTCAGGATGCGAGCTTAATATCAGGTCCATCTTGCCCTGCTCGATTATGGAATAGCTTTCCGTGCCTATGCCGGTGCCCATTAATAATTCGGAGATGTCCTTTAATCTGACTGGGGTTTTGTTGAGGAGGTACTCTGTGTCGCCGGAACGGAATACGCGCCGCGTGATCGTGACTTCATCATAGTCTATCGGGAGAACCCTCTTTTCGTTTGAAAATATAAGGGAGACTTCGGCGAAGTTGATCGGTTCTTTTGTATCGGTGCCGTTGAATATGACGTCCTGCATGTTGGACGCGCGCAGGCTCTTTGCGGATTGCTCACCCAAGACCCATCGTATTGCATCGGCTATATTCGATTTCCCGCAGCCGTTGGGTCCAACGATAGCGGTGACGCCCGGTTCAAAATTCAGTTTCGTCTTCTCGGCGAAGGATTTGAATCCGAGAAGCTCCAGGGATTTAAAATACATATAAGAGTCCGTTTGCTTATCCGTCCATGCATCGATACCTCAAAAATATCGAATACAAAGTCGGATCCATATAATTTTACGTAAAATAAGTAACTATAGTATAAAGCGTATAAAAGTATATCACAAGATTAGGCTAATGGCAAGATAGTTAGGAATATATTT
>CAYSSS010000025.1:5636-22525 GCA_964433975.1 uncultured Planctomycetia bacterium | reverse complement strand
TATCGCTAAAATGTCTTCTTCTTTTAGTATCAGGTACTCATTCCCGTCCACCGTTATCTCGGTGCCGGAATATTTTCCGAATAGCACCTTATCGCCCACTTTCACTTCCGGCGTTATGGTCTTGCCCTCATCCGAAACTTTGCCCTTGCCGACCGCTATAACCTTCGCCTCCTGCGGTTTCTCCTTGGCGGAGTCGGGAAGAACTATCCCTCCTTTAGTCACCTCTTTGGCTTCGAGAACCTCTACCATGATCCTGTCGGCCAATGGTTGAATCTTCATACTGCACCCCTCCTTTTTTTAAAAGTTTTACACGTGTTAGCACTCATCTATATTGAGTGCTAACAAGTTAACATTATACGTCATTCTGCAATTCTGTCAAGGGATTTTTACAAGAATTTTTTTAGGTCTAAATTACGCCGCTTGCGCTATGAGTTGTCCAACTTTGGACATCATGCGTATCACAGCTTCATCAGTGATTTGGCGTATAGCGCCGAGTATCCTTATGATCTGTTCAGCGGTTACGCTTATAATACTAATATTGACACCTGCGGGAGCGGCGGATTCATTCTCAAGCTTATAATAGAAGAATCTCGCGACTTTTAATTCGCTCATTGCCAGTTCAGCGTTTGTTCCATATTTAATATGCTTTTCTAGGGGCAGTTTTTTATTGTATCCCTTGATGATCGCAATTTCCGCGGCATTATTACCAGATGCGACCACTACGGCAATTTTGATGCCAACTTTGGCCAGCATCGGCAGCAATCGGATTATCCCGGGATTAAATACTTCTTTACCGTCCTCTGTTTTGACCTTTTCTCCGAACGCTACGGCCTCACTAAATATATTTCCGCAATCACTGTCCAGCTGGATCGGCCTACCTAATTTTTCCGATAAGAATTTCTCAAGCACTGAAATATCCGTGCCAATTCCATTATCGTCATATTCCGGCGGCATGAGTCGATCAGCCTGTTCCAAAAGGCTGAGCTCTTTCGTTTGTAGCGCCGCTTCTGTCGCGGCCGATTCGGTGGTTGACAGATTTACCGGTTCAACGGCAACAGTTTGTGTCTGCGAAGCTGGGACAGGCGCGCTTTCAGCCGCTGTGGCCGGCGATGGCGCGGCTGTTTCCGCCGGCGCCTCCCAATCATCAGATACCACGGTATCACGATCATCTTGGGGCTCGCCATCCCATACTTGATGCGATTCTAAAGCCCATATGACTTCGCCTCTTGGCAAATCAGGATTGGCGTCGGCTACCTCTGGATGGACTATTTTCCCGTCACATATATTCATACCCTCTCTTAGTTCCGGCAGGATCTTGAAACTATCTGAGACGTCTTTGCCCATGGCAAGCGCTAATGTATATGCTATGCTCGTCTTTTCCAGTTCGCTCGACGCCACGCGCCCCACGGCATCCGGCATGTTCGGCACGCAGAATCTCTTATTGCCGAATTTGTCTACGAATACGGGATCATCATATTCTCTGGAATAAGAGCCGTAAAAATTTCCGCCCTGATCAAGCGCTACATCAACGATGATCTTCTGCTTTAACTTCGAAATCTGTTCCAGCAATTCCCTGTTCATCTGGGGCGCTCTGCCACCGGGAAGGAGGATGCATCCTCCGAGTATATCAGCAGATACATATCTCTCCATCAACTCAGGAGCTTGAGGATTGTTTATATCCGATCCGGGATTTATCGCTGTAAACTTATCGCCGAATTTTTCAAAAATCTTCCGAAGTTCCGCAAGCCTGTTCTCATTGATATCGGTGACAGTCACTTTAGCGCCTGATTCCAGCAATCTTAGGGCCATCCTTTCACCGGACACGCCGCCGCCTAATACAACGGCCTCTTTGCCTGACAGTTTTCCTTCAAAATCTACTCTATCAGGATAACCCGATTTTATATTACCCATCATATTCTGGCCGTCAGCCGTCAATTGAACTTCTTTATCGGCTCCTACAGGTGCCTCCAGAAGATAAGGTATAGCATAATAACCGCCCAAGTCTCCGGCGATCACGCTCACTGGCCTAAGCACCGGTGTAACTTTCCTGCCGCTCTCTACCTTAGAGATAGTTTCATAAGCAATGCCGGTTACTCTTTTGGCTACCATCTCTCTCGCCAATCCGGCAAGTTCGGGTGAGGCAAGGTGAAGAAATGTGAATACAATTTGGCCGGGGCGCAGATATTGGTATTCACTCTCAAGCGGTTCTTTGACTTTCTTTATTATCGTAGCCCTATCCCACACTTCTTTGGCTGTGTCGGCCAATTCGGCTCCGGCAGCTCTATATGCTTCATCGCTGAAATGTTCCCTGCCGGCGCCTTTTTCGACGATTACTTTGACACCATGATCTACGAGAAACCTCACGCCGATGGGAGTAAGGCCCACTCGTTCTGCCTGCGGCTTTATTTCTTTCGGAACACCTATGACATGCCCCGCACGCCTGACCTTTTCAATGTTATAAGCCCTGGCAAGCGCCTCCGGCATTTCTATCAGCTTCATGGCTGTTTCTTTGACCATGTGGTGTAAAAGCGCTTCGCTGGCCGCAACGCGCACATTATGCATCATTCCCTTGTCGAAGGCGACTTCTTGCAGAAATGCGGCGTGCGATGTATCGCCGTTAACATGCAGCGCTGCGCAGGCCTTGGCGCGGGAGGGCTTGTAAAACTCATCGTTTTTTGAACTATCAGTTAAAAATTTTATATCCTCAGGCCTGCCGAGTCCGCGACTCACCAAAGCTGCTGCCGCATCGATACGAAGTCTTACATCTATAATCTTCTCATTGTCTATGGTTTCATGTAAAAATCCTATCTGCATATTCAAATCATGGCCGGCATCGAGCATGGCAATAGCAACCGCGACTTTTTGTATTATACCTGGCTTCGCAATACCTTGAAGGACTGGAAGATATTGCGCGACCTTGTCTTTCGAATGTCTCAAAAGCGCGCTAATCGCCATAACTCTAAGTTCAGGGCGTACTTCGTCACTAGTCATATACTTCAGATAGTCGGTCAATCTCTCCGTCTCAAAACCGCTATCTAATAGTACGCTGCAAGCTGCGACACGCGCCGAAATATCTTCCTCATTCTTGTTATACGCGACACTTCCCAGGTATATTACTTCTCTGCCTATCGCTGTAAATTTATACAGGAACTCTCCGTTCGGACCTGTTTCGGGAAGGATTTCAAGTGATCCCTGTTTCACCAGCAACCTCTCATTTCTATGAAGGTCTTCTCTTACAGTTTCCAGGGCATGTTCGTCGTCCTTAACGGCTTCCTTGAATCCGTAGGCCTTCCAATGCGTCCTGTATAGCTCAAGGTAATCGCGTGCAGAGAATTTCTCTTTATCAAGAAGGTAATTTCCGATGATGACCATCGCGTCCTCCGGGCTCTTGCCGGGTGAACGTGGTCTGCTGCGCCTTGCGCCTTTGACCTGCTTTGCAGCGGCGCCGGGCTCTTTCCAGGGAATATCAACACCATAGCCTCGAAGCCTATCGAACAATTCTTGCCCTATTTCTCTGGCTCTTGCAGACTCTCTGAATCCAAGCCCATTCTCACTATTTATGACTTGGCACATGGCCGATAATATCGCGTCTTCTCTCATCGCTCTATGTTCTACTTCTTCGCCTTCGCCGTAAATGCCACCGGCAATAGCCGCCAAAATAGCGTGGGATTGACGAAGCCTGTCGATAACCACATCATAATCGCCTCTTTTCAATAACGATCTTATCTCTTCCTTTGCCTTGGTGATTTCGCTGCCCTTCGGCGCCGGTGCATTCGGAATGGCCTCGCCGCTACCCCGGCGCGCAACGCTGCCGGAATCTTGTTCGCGTGTCAATTCTTGCAATTTTTTAAAGTTCCTCAAATATCTCCGGGCCGCTTCTTTAATATCTGATGTTTCGGGAGCGAGGTCGAGGCTGATAGATTCACATCCTCTCTCAGCTAATAGGGAGAAGAGAGCCTGGGTTTCGCTTGGATGCTCGACACCAACATCTGTTGTGCGGTTTGCGGCAATGTTAGCGTCATTTGCATGAATATATAACTTTATACCTGCGTCGAGCACTGCTTTTGCGGCGCCGGCTAAGTCAGGGCTTTCCGGATTAACCCATCCTTCATCTCCTAGATTAGACCAAATCTCATGCGCAATATCAAAAATGCCGCCAAGGAATCTGAGATTTTCGTCACTTACACCTGCTTCTCGAAGCGCATCCTTTAATTCTATTAATTGTCTCATGTGATAGAAAATCGGTTCTCTGCCTTTAGGCGCTTTATTTAACGGGACGGATTCAAAGGTTAGCATAATACCTTTTTGAGCTGCGTATTCTAAACATGCCCTTACTGAATCAACGAGTATTGTAAACCTCGCTTCGCGATTTTCCCTTTCCACCATGTCGAGGCCAAGCCATAGATTTACTTTAGGACAATGCGCATCAACAGCCAAATCAATAGCGTCTTTTACCATACCGATTGCTTTTTCGCGCCGTACGGTATTTCTAGAGGATAAAGCACCTTCCCCATCTAATGCCCTTTTTTCTGAATCCACATACACATTTTCGTCCCATATTTCAGGGCTTATCGTACCTATCCTTGTTCCATAATGCTCCGGTTCTTCCATGATCCGAGGCAAACTATTTCTGTTCAGTTCTCTTTCCGATGCGTGTACTTCAATATAGCCGATAGTACCGCCCTGGCTACCTACTTCTTTCAGGAAACCGGATAAGTACGCTATGGCGGGATCTGCGTTATTATTGGGTTTAATGCCTCCTATTCCGATATTGAGGGCCGCAAAAATATCCCCGACCGGCTTGGTGGAATCTGACTGGGCACTAGTTATCGCGATGCCTCTGCCAGGCTTGACATTATGAACCTCATCTGTATACTGGTTAATAGCATCTAAATAAAGCTGCCTGGCACGTGATGCTATTTCTGAATTCTTTTCAGAATAATAACTTACCCTACGCCATGCTTTTACGTGCGCTTTTTGGAAGAATGCCTGGGCATCAGGGCTTGCTTTATCACGCCACACAGCCATTTGCTCCATCGTCCATTTATGCCTTGGCGATGCTTCGTTTTGAGTATCTTCCCAGACGATATTATATTCTTCGATCTCATGCCGTATGTCCATCTCTATCTTCTGCGCATCTCTAACATTTTCCCCTGGTTCGAATAACTTCCTACTATCGTACTGCTTATCAGCGACCCAGACAACACCTTCTCTCAATCCAAGGTGTGCCGTCGCCATTAAAGTGGAACCGGTTTTATTGTTGTACCATGAGGTTAAATAATCCGCTGGCAGACGGACTACCCAAAGCTTCCGACCTCCCTTGGTCAAACATACCTCACCGTCAGAAAGTTTCCTGTAGTCAAATTTTATGGTAGGCTCGAAATTTCTATCTGTGCTATTGCGATAGTTATCGATCTCTTTTTGTGTAAAACCTTTTTGCTTGAGCCACACCACTCTTGCACCGCTTACTATCCATTCAAATATCTTTTTATTTATACTATATACGCCTCTGTGCTCGCCGATGATGGCACCGCTATTCGTGACTGCCGTACCGCGTCCACTCTTGCCGGGCTTGGTGTGGCTGGATTTGAGCTGTTCCTGTACAACCACTCCGGTCAACGCGTGCCGCCGATCATTAAAACAGCCTTTGACTGTCCCGACAGGCAATATCCGACCAACTTCAATCGGCTCATCCGGAAGGGTTAAATCCCCTGACAGCGCTTCTTCCAACCTGTCGAGGCGGGCTCCATCCTTGACTCCTTCTAATAATGCATCAAATTCTAGAACATTATCAACAAACTTCTCAGCAGGCTCCTCTAAAATAGCTCTCGCCGCAGCCAGGATTTGTCTGTCACTCGCCGCAGATGATGTTTGGCTAACGCGCTCGCTTTGAACCCTCTTCATTTCGTCTTCGCCTTTAGGCGTCAGCAAATAACGAATTTTTACATGTCTGCCCGTTAATCCTCTCTTTGTAGAATATAAATAGCCAATATGCTTACCCCCGCCTATTAAGGACGCGAGATCATTCCTTATTGTAGTTCTACTCGGTACTTCTTCCGTTGGAAAAACTTCTTTGAATCCTGTTTCACAATCCACTATGGTAAAATAACCACCTGGTTCGTTATTGAGAGCTTTTTGTATCGCGGGAGATCTGATGATTACCTCCCAAGTGACCTCCGGGTTCATCCGCGGCTTTTCGCCGAATGTCCCATCCGGACGGCGGGGTTGTTTATCCTCCGGAACGGTTACCTTAATAGGAACCGGTGTCACGCCGTTCACGATCTCAAGAACGGATTCTTCGGAGTCGCTCTGGCGGCCCAGGAGAATTCCGCACATCTCAATAAGTGACGGGATAGTCCTTTCTTCAATGCCTGCCGCGGCATCTTTTGTCGAAGCGCCGATATGCGGAAAAATAACGACATTATCCGGATATTTTTTCATCAAATCTTTTAGTTTGGCTGTCATGTCCAGATCGCCAAAGTATTTCTTTCGCTTAATTGCAAACTGCTCTACCAGTTTCGGGTCGACAAGTACAGACCGCGAGGTATTGAAGACAGCCTCCAACTTCTGGCTATTTAACTCTTGCTCTGTTAGCGCAAGTTCGGCAATGCCTTTAATATGAATACTGACAAAGTTGGATTGCCTGAAGAGCTCTGGACGTGAAACCGGCTTGACATTGAATTTTACAGCGGCCTCATTATCCGCTTTAAGGCTGCGGGAATAAGCGACAATGTCAAGCTTCACTCCTGTTATCTTGCGTATCTGGTCTAATTTCTGCGCAACTGTCTGCGCAACCTGCCCCCAACCGAGTAGCCCTATAGTTTTACCCTGCAGTGTCGCGACCAGTATCTCCATTTCTCCATCTTTTAAGGGCTCGAATATAGTGCTCTGCCAACGGCTTATGATTTCATCTCTTTCCGCGTCTGTAATATCCCCCCATTTCTTGCTTTTACGGATGAGTCCCGGATATTCGTCGGGTGGAGTCTGAACCAATTGTTTAAGTTCGGCGGGAACATGGTGGACCATCGCATTTCCACGTGTGAGAGATGCCAATAAAAAGAGTGTCAGATCGGCCACGGAGTTCGCATTGCCGTGCGTGCGGCCTACCGAAATGCCGTGCTTGGCGGCCTCCTCATCACCTATATTCTCGTAGCCTGCACCGGCGCGTATGATCAACTTTACACCGTGTTCCTTTGCTAATCTGAAAAGCAGCGTAGGATCGTGGTCTTTTGTCCGCTGAAAACCTGTGGTGGCTGAACGGACCACAATAATATCAGGGTTATATTTTTCAATCGCATCCCAAAGTAATTTTTCATTACTGCCCATGCCAGACTCTGCTATAATCTCAACCGCGCTGCCGAATTCCGTGGAGAGATCCTTACGCATCACATCGAGCGTCTTCAAATCCTGCGGATTATCCGCGAAGAGTATCTTCACTTTCGCTTCCGCGGCCCGTGTTAGACTCGTCGCGTGGTCGCGCGTGGAGAGGTTCGTGTCGAGGTCAGCGATGGCGAATGTCTTGTGAGTGACCCGCGCTTTAGGGTCATTTAAGCGCTGATCGATTTCATTTATTGGAAAGAATTCCTCACCGATCTTCTCAAATTTCAAAATAGGGAGACCCAGCATCACGCCTATTTCATGCCCAATATCTCTCATTACTTGTCGCACCTCTGCGGCCTTGACTTGAATATTATCTGAATTCCACTTACTGTACTGATCTGGATACACAAATTTATTGACGGCTCCATTACTGGAATGACAATATGAAATGACTGTCTGTCTTGTTCCATCCTGTGCTTGTAATTCAATGCCGCATTCTTTCAATCGTCTTTCCACTTCCGGGTTTATGAGTATTATTGTGCAGGGCCTATCCTCAATGGGCATAAGATTAAGGGGATTGACAACATCTATATTGGTATCAGCCCTCTCTGTCATCCCTTTGACGATTCCCGTATATTCTCTACTATAGTCAACTTTTACAACGAAGTTTTTTGGGTTATGGCACCACTCTAGCAACTTGTCTATACCCTGTTCTTGCTGGCCATATGTTTCACCCGCCTTAAGGTCTTCGGTTTTCCATTCCGGCAGGATATCTTGGCGCACTATCTCGGCGCGGACTCTATTAAGGTATTCTTCAGTGCACAATACGGATTTAAATTGTTCGCCTTCAGCGCGGATAGTGGAAAATAAAAGGCGGTAATTATAGATGCGGCCGTCTTTCTGGACCTTTACAGGAACCGTAAATATGTGGCTTGGGCGTTTCGGATCGGCAGGTTCAACCTGATTAAAGAAAGGCGTTACAGATGTTGGTCTATATCCTTTATCATGATCGCGCGCTGCATTATTCAATTTAGCAACAGCATCTTTGATGGCTTGCCAATCAGTGGTGCCATCGATATCTCGCATTTGGTCCAGCTTGTCGAGCTCCATAGCCAGTTCCATGCGAGCTATCGTGAGGTATTTTACATGCTGAGTTTCCGGACCTATGTCGTCCAATGTTAGCGGCGGAGCAAGGTTTATGCCTGAACGCTGGGGTTTATTTACAATTAGCTCTTGCGCAAACCCGGCTTGAGTAAAACAGAAAGCGAACAATACGACTAACGCAATCAGTCTCTTTATTTGATTTTTTTCCATAATTGTAATTTTTCTTTCCATAATTAAATTTTTTTAGAAATAAAAAAATGCCCGTCATTTAAAATACATGCCAAGCATTTTTATTTGAAAGATACTAAAGCCAGTTAATTAAAGATAAGTATAACACGAAAAAAGTGCTTGTCAATACAAATCGAGCTAACTTTTTTAAATCTTTACAAGATTAAAGAAAGTCCTTTAAGGGTGAGGTCTTCATCGACGCGCTGGATAGATTTGGCGTATCTCATCATGAGCTTTGAGTTGCCGCCCGTGGCGATAACTTTTGTGGATCTACCTAATATCTTCTTATATTGGGCAACGAGTCCGTCGCACATGGCGCCGAAGCCGAAGAGGATGCCGCCCCTCATGCTATTAACCGTCTCTTTACCTATAACGGAGGGGGCTCTTTCGATCTCCACCTTAGGTAATAGCGCCGTATTTCTATAGAGGCTTGAGAGCGATAATTCTATTCCGGGAAGTATAAGCCCACCCAAATAATCGCCTCTTTTGGATATAATGTCGAAGGTTATGGCGGTTCCGAAATCTATGATCACCGCGGGCATTCCATACAGAACTTTTGCAGCAAAAGCGTTCACGAGCCTGTCCTGCCCCACCTCACTTCTTATTCTGTACATGTTCTTTACGGGCACTTTCAGGTCCCTGCCTACGACCGTTATTTTGATCGTACCTGACATCCTTCGAAGCTCGACGACAAGGCGCGCCAGAGCAAGAGGAACCACGCTCGAAACCATTGCCTCGCCTACACCGTCTACTTGAAGCCTAGCTTCTTTTATCAGAGACTTAAACCGCCTTATATAAGATGAGTAGGAGCAAGTCGGTATCTTAGTCTTGCCCAGCAGTTTCGAACCTTTAAATATCCCTGCCGATATATTAGTGTTGCCTATATCTATCGTCAATAAACTCATCATCTCACCATTAGGACGTCGCCGGAGGATACTTTTTTAAGCAAGCCCGATTCCGTTCTCACGACTAGGGCTCCGTCGGGATCTATGTCGTGCGCCAGTCCCTCAAAAGCCTTGCCATGAATGGATACTTTCACCCTCGATCCAATCATCACGGAAAGGTCCTTCCATATCTCTATTATTGGCCCGAACCCTTCGCTCTTCATTATATTATAGTACTCTTCGAGCTTTTCCAACACCTTTTTCGCAAGGTCGACTCTCGATAAATTGATCTTTTCACCGCGGGAAGCAAGCTCTTCCTTGATAGAAGTGGCGCACTTGGGAAGCTGCTTTAGGGGAATATTAACATTGATACCTATCCCAAGCACAATGAAATCGACGCTATCCTGCTCCGCCTTCATCTCCGTCAATATTCCGCAGATCTTCTTCTGGTCTATCATTATATCGTTCGGCCACTTGATCGTAACGTCCAGAGAAGCGACGTCTCTTATAGCCTGGGCCACAGCTACGGCCGCGAGAAGAGTGATCCTGGAGATCTCGTTCGGAGCGATGGAGGGCCTCAATATACAGGACATATATATCCCGCCTTTGGACGGACTCGACCAATGCCTTCCGTGCCTTCCCTTCCCTTTTACCTGCTCGTCCGCCAGGATGACGGCGCCCTCCTTCATACCCTTCTCGGCAAGCTCATACGCGATGATATTGGTTGAGTTCACGCGTCTATAAGATATGACGCTTCTGCCGAAAACCTTCGTCTTCAGCTTCCACTTGATCTCCGACGCTATCAAGGAATCCGGTATCGACACCAACTTATACCCCAAGTGCGGCAGGGCCTCTATATCATACCCCTCTTCGCGCAGCTTCTCTATATGCTTCCATATCGCGGCACGGGAAATACCCGCCAGCTTACAAAGGTCTTCCCCGGAAACGTAGGAATCTCTATTAAGTCTCAGTACGTTCAGTATCTTTTCGTCGAGCATACTTTTCCTTTAATTCTTTTATCTGATCGCGCAAAAGAGCCGCGCGCTCAAACTGCAGGTTCCTGGCGGCGACCTCCATGTCGTGCTGGAGTTCGCCTATCAGTGACGTTATGTCATACTCCGAATCGGTCTCTTCAACGACTTCAGCGATGACTTCGCGCGCCTTCCTGTAGGATTCGATGCCTTCTTTAACAGCCTTCTCTATGGAGCGCGGAGTAATATCGTGTTTTTCGTTAAAAGCTATCTGTATCTTACGGCGCCGGTCTGTTTCATCTATGGTCTTCTTCATGGATTTGGTTATCTTGTCCGCGTACATGATAACCTCTCCATTGATGTGGCGAGCCGCGCGCCCCGCTACCTGTATGAGGCTCGTTTCGCTCCTCAAGAACCCCTCTTTATCCGCGTCAAGTATGGCGACCAGCGACACCTCGGGGAGGTCCAGCCCCTCTCTCAATAAGTTTATCCCGATAAGACAGTCAAATTTATTCAGTCTCAGGTCCCTTAATATCTCCACCCTCTCTATGGCGTCTATCTCGGAATGGAGATACTTAACCCGCAGGCTCAAATCTTTCAAAAACCCGGCAAGGTCTTCGGAGAGCCTTTTTGTAAGAGTCGTTACCAGTATCCTCTCTTTCTTCCCTGCCCTCAAGCGTATCTCTTTTATAAGATCGTCTATCTGACCCTTGGTAGGCCTTACTTCTATGAGCGGGTCTATAAGGCCGGTCGGTCTTATGACCTGCTCTACAACCTCGAGCCCCGATCTCTTGAGCTCATATTCACTGGGAGTGGCGGAGACGTATATGGTATCGCCGACCATCTTCTCGAACTCCTCGAATTTCAGCGGCCTGTTGTCGAGAGCTGAAGGCAACCTGAAGCCGTAATCAATAAGCGTCTCTTTACGCGCCTTATCTCCGTAGTACATACCTCCTATCTGAGGCACCGTTACATGAGATTCGTCTATAAAGAGCAGGAAATCTTTTGGAAAATAGTCGAGAAGGCACCATGGCTTCGATCCGGGCGACCTCCCCGATACGTGGCGCGAGTAATTCTCTATGCCGTTACAGTAACCGACCTCGCGCATCATCTCGAGATCGTATTTTGTGCGGGATTCGAGGCGCTGGGCTTCCACCAGTTTATTGTCGAGCCGCAATTGGGCGAGCCTCGAAGAGAGCTCTTCCTCGATGGATCCGATCGCCCTCTCTATCCTGTCGGGCGTAGTGACAAAATGCTTTGCGGGATATATGCCGATCTTGCGCATACTTGCAACGGTATCTCCCGTTATAGGATCGATCTCGTAGATGCGCTCTATGCTGTCGTCCGATTGTTGCACTCTATATGCCGTCTTCGTGTATGCCGGGAATATCTCTACGGTATCGCCCCTGACCCTGAAGGTCGAACGTTTCAGATCGTAATCATTCCGCGTGTAGTGTATCGATACGAGCTTTCTTAATATCTCATCTCTTGAGAGGGCCTGGCCCTCTTTCAGGAATACGAGCATCTCGCCATACTCTTCCGGAGAGCCAAGGCCGTATATGCATGACACGCTCGATACTATAAGGCAGTCGCGTCTCGACATTAGTGAGCTTGTCGCCGAAAGCCTCAACCTGTCTATGTCCTCGTTTATCGAAGCGTCCTTTTCGATATAAATATCTTTCTGCGGTATATATGCTTCAGGTTGGTAATAGTCATAGTAGCTCACGAAATACTCGACCGCGTTCTCCGGGAAGAACTCCTTAAATTCGCTGTAGAGCTGTGCCGCGAGCGTTTTATTATGGGAGATCACGAGAGTCGGTCTATCGACCCTGGCTATCACGTTCGCCATGGTGAAGGTTTTGCCCGACCCAGTTACTCCGAGAAGGGTCTGGGACCGCCTGCCGCCCTTTAAACCTCTCGTCAGTTTTTCGATGGCGCGCGGCTGATCACCTTCAGGCTTAAAGTTGCTTACAAGTTTAAAAGGCATCTTTACACGATTTCCAGGGATACGTCTATAGATTTTACGGAATGGGTAAGGGCGCCCACAGATATCATGTCGATACCTGTGCTCGCGTATTGTTCTATATTGCCTGTCGTTATCCCGCCGGAGACCTCGAGCACCGCTTTCGTATTTGACATACGCCGTATCTCAACGCAGGCCTTGACATCCTGGGGCGTCATATTATCCAGCATTATGATATCGGGTTTACCCTGCAGAGCGTCCTGGAATTCCGCGATTGAGGATACTTCTATCTCTATAACGGTGCCCCTTATATTCTTCTTTCTGGCCGTCTCCACCAGGTCTTTTAGAGTTATTTTTCTCTCTTTTTTCGAATCGCGGATCGGGAAAGACGAAGAACGAATATGATTATCTTTAATCAGGACCTGGTCATAGAGCCCCATGCGATGATTCGCGCCGCCTCCCGCACAGACGGCACACTTCTCGAGATAGCGCAAGAGCGGATAGGTCTTGCGCGTATCCATTATCTTCACGCCGTAAGGCTTGATCTTATCCACAAATATTTTTGTATTAGTGGCTATGCCGCTCAAGAATTCTATAAAATTTAACATCGTGCGCTCTGCGCGTAGAATAGAGCTGACATGGCCTTCCAGAAAGGCAAGCTCCTTATCTTTACCTACAAAATCACCATCATTACAATTGGGCTTGAAGCGTACGCTGTAGTCGACCTGAGCCATGGTCCATTCGGCGATCTTAAGCCCGCAAACGACACAATCTTCTCTCGTGATTATCGTCGCGCGCGAGCTCAAGAACTTATCGACTAATGTAGAGGTAGTGATATCGCCCTTTCCGATATCCTCTTTCAAAGCCGCCTTTATTATGGGTAGTACCCTGTCTCTGTCTAGCTGCACAAACCCTCTTCTAACCTTCGGCGTACTCTAGGCATAGAACCCTGAGCTTTTGTCGTCCTTCGACTTCGCTCAGGACTGACCCTGAGCTTTTGTCGAAGGGTCGAAGGGTTCTATTGTAATAAGAATGCTGCGTCGCTCTCTGTTACGATCGGCAGTCCGGTATTCTCATCATAAGTCTCCCACCTGTCGAGCGTCATGTTATCGTCGGAGTCGAAACCTCTCTTCACCACATTACCGTTCTCGTCATAAATATCAACCCCGTCTATCTTACCGTCATTATTCCTGTCTACCAGCGCCTGTTTCGGGCTCGTCGAGTACTTCCTGGATTCAGCCCCCACGCATACTCCAACCGATAGAAGGATCGCGGATACGGTCAACAACGCTATAAGCTTCCTCATAACACCCTCCTCTTTCAACCTATGTTCTTCAGGTTGTCTTTGAGCTTCTTCACCTGTAGTTCCAGGTCCGCTTTGCGGGCCTTTTGTTTTTCTACGACATCTTCCGGGGCCTTCGACGTGAAATGTCTATCTTTAAGCCGCGCGGCCAGCGTTTTTATCTCTGCCGCGATCTTCTCCTGTTCCTTCTTCAGTCTGCCCTTCTCCTTATCAAAATCTATTACTCCCTCAAGGGGCACATAAACCTCATAAGTTCCGGTTACAGTTACAGCGGAATTCTTCGGCTTGGGCATTTTACCTATCGAGAGCGCCGACAATCTCGACAGCCGCTTGATCATATCCGTATTTTTATTGAGGAACACTTCGTCTTTCTTATCATGGATCTTTATCATGCCGCTCATTTCACGCCGGGGCTCTATATTCCAAACGGACCTTATGTTCCTTATCGCGGTTACGACATCGATAATGCATTTCATATCGTTTTCAGCCTCGGTCGATATCATATCTTTCTGCAGATGAGGCCACGGCTGTACCATTATCGAGTCGCCTCGGGCATCTTTTGACCTGGGAAGCTTTTGCCATATCTCTTCGGTTATGAACGGCATGAACGGATGGAGCATCCTCAAGCTCTTCTCAAGGACCTTGTAAAGCACGACCTGGGCATCCTTCTGTGTTATGGTGGATTTGACTATCTCTATGTACCAGTCGCAGAACTCATGCCAGATGAACTCATATATAAGATTCGCCGCTTCGTTGAACTTGTACTCACCAAGGCACCTTTCGACACTTTCTATGGTCGAATACAGGCGAGACAATATCCATCTTTCCGGCAGGGCAAGCTCGGAGTCCTTAAAGAAGATACAGAGATCCACATTAATGTATTCCTCCTCCATATTCATAAGGATGAATCTGGATGCGTTCCATAGCTTATTCGCAAAGTTCCTCCCGAGTTCAAACTTATTTTCGGAAAGAAAGACATCCTGGCCCTGGGCGGTTATGGATATTATGCTGAAGCGAAGCGCGTCTGTCCCGTATTTTTTTATCATGTCGAGAGGGTCTATGACATTGCCTAAAGACTTCGACATCTTGGTGCCGGTAATATCGCGCACGGTGCCGTGTATGTAGACATCTTTGAAAGGGATCTCTCCCATAAATTCCATGCCGGCCATTATCATACGGGCCACCCAGAAGAATATTATCTCCTGGGCGGTCACCAGAGAATTTGTGGGGTAGAAATATTTTAGATCAGGAGATTCCTTAGGCCATCCAAAGGTGGAGAATGGCCACAACCATGAGGAGAACCATGTGTCGAGCACATCGGGGTCCTGCTCTATATTCGCTAAGCCGCATTTTGAACATTTATCCGGCGAGAGCTTCAAAGCCATTACTTCGCCGCAATCCTTACAGTAGTATACCGGGATCCTGTGGCCCCACCATATTTGACGCGATATACACCAGTCCCGTATGTTATTCATCCAGTCAAGATAGACCTTTGTCCAGCGCTGGGGATAAAATTTAATTCTGCCGCCGTTCACGGCGTCTATGGCCGGCTGGGCCAGGGGCTTCATCTTGACGAACCATTGCGGGGAGAGGCGCGGCTCGACCATGGTATGACAGCGGTAACAGTGGCCGACGGCATGGCGATGCGCTTCACTCTTTATGAATAGGCCCCTCTCTTTCAGATCAGCTATTATAGCCTCTCTCGCCTCAAGCCGGTCCATGCCCTCATAATCACCGCCGATCGAGTTTATCGTGGCGTCTGTGTTCATTACATTGATCTGTTCAAGATCGTACTTTTGCCCGAGCGCAAAGTCTACGGGATCGTGGGCGGGAGTTACCTTTAATGCGCCCGTTCCGAACTTCATATCGACTAAGGGATCGTATACTATCTTGAGCTCCCTGTTCAATATCGGCAAAAGAACGGTCTTGTTCTTAAGATCTTTATAGCGCTTATCCTTGGGGTTGACGGCTATGGCTACGTCCCCCAGCATAGTCTCTGGCCTTGTAGTGGCGACTATGATGAACTCTTTGCTCTCTTTGACGGGATATTTTATATGGTAGAGCAGGTCGTCCACATCCTTGTGCTGGCTCTCTTCGTCCGATAACGCCGTCTGGCAGCGCGGACACCAGTTAATGATATAATTACCCCTGTAAATGAGACCCTTTTTATAAAGCCTTATAAATACTTCCAGGACAGCTTCGGATAGACCCTCGTCCATGGTGAAACGCGTTCTATCCCAGTCACATGAGCAGCCGAGTTTTTTAAGCTGCCTTATTATCGTAGAGCCGTAATCCTCGCGCCACTTCCAGACTTCGTCAACAAATTTATCTCTGCCCAGGTCCTGCCGTTTTACGCCCTCTTTCGCAAGCTTCTTTTCAACGACATTCTGGGTCGCTATGCCGGCGTGATCCGTGCCAGGCATCCACTCGGCCTCAAAGCCTTTCATGCGGTTAAATCTTATAAGAACGTCCTGGATGGTATTATTGAGGGCATGGCCCATATGGAGTATCCCCGTGATATTGGGGGGCGGAATGACTATCGAGTACGGTCTCTTTGATGGGTCCGGCTTACCGTGAAAATAACCTTTCTCTTCCCAGCTCTTATATATGGCGTCCTCACACTTGTGAGGATCGTACGCCTTGGTCAATTCACGCATAAGATTTCAACATAAATTTATCTACCCGGATATATACTTGCTCAGCACCGCCATCGCTTTTTCGTTATCGCTTGTCTGCAGCACCATCCTGGAAGAGCCTTTGGCAGCACACGTACACGGCGTAAGATATACGTATTTTATATCTATCTTGTTCTCTTTCATCTCGGTAGAGACCACTTTCAATGACCCCGGCTTATTATCAAGATCAACCAGGAGCACTTCGGTCTCCTTTACCGATTTATATCTCATCTTCTTAAGCTCGTTCACTATTACAAGATTCGCATTAGTTACCAAGAGCAATTTCGCTATCGGCCCCACCTCGTAGCCCAGGGCTGCCTCAATATTGATCCCTTTATTAGCGAGCATCTGTGACACGTCCGCCAGGATACCTATCTTGTTTTTTGTAGTTACGGTTATCTCTTCTCCGAGAACGATATTCTTTATCATATACGATCCTCC
>CAYSSS010000025.1:0-5536 GCA_964433975.1 uncultured Planctomycetia bacterium | reverse complement strand
TTGGCCGCTATCCCCTTGGCCACGAACGCGGCCAGATCTATATTGCCGCTCGCCACCTCAACCCGGGACTTACCCTCCCCCGCGGAAGTCACCAGTATGCCAACCTGGGTCGTATCTATAGTGGAACGGAAAACATCTTGAAAATTATCCGCGACCATATAGAGATTCCCCTTATCCTCCCGCACTATCGCGCCCATATCCTTTAGCCTGTCTCTTACCTTCGAGAAAGAATCGGACGGGCTCATCTTAAAGTTCACCACCTGCTTATTTTTAGAGTTCTTGACGTCATTCATGGAATAGCCCAAGAATTCCTGCCTTAATTGCGTAGCCGAACATCCGCACAGTGATAAAACCAGCAATATGGCGATCAGTCTCATATCGTTACCTTTCTTAAAAGAGAGTCCTTTGCAAATTTCTATTTTTTGGAATCTTTCAAAAGCTTATATTCAATTGAATCGACAAGCGCTTCCCAGGATGCTTCGACGACATTTTCGGATACTCCGATGGTCCACCACGAGTCTTTACCATCCTGCGATTGAATAAGGACCCGCACGCGGGCCGCGGTGCCTTCCTTTTCATCCAAAACACGTACTTTATAGTCCGTCAGATGCATCTCGGCCAGTTTAGGATAGAATTTTTTGAGCGCTTTGCGCAGCGCATTATCCAAAGCATTTACGGGGCCGTCTCCGAGCGAAGCCGTATGCTCGACCTCTTTGCCGACCCTGACCTTGATCGTCGCCTCTGATGACATCCTGCCGCCATGCCTCTTCTTTATAATGACCCTGAAGTCCTGAAGCTCAAAGAAGTCCTTAAACGTCTTCATGACGCGTTTTATCAGGAGCTCCAGAGAAGCCTCCGCGGCCTCGAAATGATACCCCTTGCTTTCAAGGTCCTGCAGGGCTTTCAGTATCTTTTTGGACTTCTTGGCGTCCTTGCCGATACCGAGATCCATATCTTCGGCCTTCTTGATGATCGTGGACTTTCCGGATAGCTCGGAGATCAGCAGTCTCCTGTGATTCCCGACACTCAACGGATCTATGTGTTCATACGTCTTTGGATTCTTCAATATCGCGTTAATATGGACTCCGGCTTTATGGGCGAACGCGCTCGAGCCCACAAAGGGCTGGTTATCCTGCAGCTTCATATTCGATATCTCGGCTACAAAATGCGCCGTTTCTGTGAGCTCCTTCAGAGATATATCCGAAACGCAATCTATGCCGAGCTTCAGCTTGAGCACGGCTATAATAGAGACCAGGTTCGCGTTGCCGCACCGCTCTCCATATCCGTTCATAGTACCGTGCACCTGCACAGCGCCTGCCTGGACCGCCGCTACAGAATTGGCTACCGCCATCTCGCAATCATTATGCGCGTGCATCCCTACGGGTGTACTTATAACGGACCTGACATCTTCTACGATCTCAAAGACCTGGGTGGTTACGGTGCCGCCATTGGTATCACACAAAATTATCCTCTCGGCGCCGGCTCTTTCGGCAGCCTTAAGCGTCTTCAGCGCATAATCCCTGTTGCCTTTATACCCGTCGAAGAAATGCTCGGCATCATAAAATACCTTCTTGCCCTTCGACTTCAAGTAACTCACGGAATCTGAGATCATTCTGACGTTCTCGTCGAGAGATACCTTAAAGACATCTTTGACGTGGAGATCCCAGCTCTTTCCGAAAATAGTGATGTACCTGGTGCCGGCCGAAAGAAGCCCTTTAAGAACCGTGTCCGAGCTTGCTCTGGCATTCGCCCGACAGGTGCTTCCGAAAGCGACCAATTCACAGCTCCCCAATTTTAATCTCCTCGCCTTCTTAAAGAACTCCATATCTTTTGGATTGGCCCCGGGCCACCCGCCTTCTATGAAATCGACTCCCAGCCCATCGAGCCTGGCGCATATTTTCAGTTTATCCGCCACAGAAAAAGAGACTCCCTCCGACTGAGCGCCGTCTCGTAAAGTGGTATCGTATAACTCGATCTTCATCGGTACCTTCTCCTGTTCCCGCGTCTCTCTTAATAAGGTGCGGGATTCATGTATCAGAGCGTTAACTCCTGCCCCTGCCCAGCTTAAACTTGGCGTGTATGGCCCTGACGGCGGCTTCGCCGAGGTTCTTCTTCACCACACACGATATCTTGATCTCGCTAGTCGATATCATCTCGATATTGATCTTTTTGTCCGCTAGGGCCTCAAACATGTTTGCCGCTACGCCCGAGTGGCTGCGCATGCCGATACCAACGATCGATACTTTAGCGATATCCTTATCCACCGTGATATCGCCCGCCCCGACCTTTTTGGAAATGGCGTTAGATACCTTGACTGTATTGTTAAGATCTCCGCAGGGCACGGTAAATGACAGATCGGTAGAACCGGTCCTCGAAACGTTCTGTATGATCATGTCGACATTTACGTTCTCTTTGGCCAGGTGCTTGAATATCTTGGCCGCTATACCCGGCTTATCAGGAACGTCGCATATGGTGATCTTGGCCTCATCTTTATTTAAAGCGACTCCGGAAACGACTATATGTTCCATGTTCTTAACCTCCTTAGATATTATCGTACCGCTCTGGTTAGAGAATGAAGATCTGACATGTATCGGCACGCCGAACTTCATCGCAAACTCGATCGACCGCGGCTGCAGGATCTGCGCTCCTAAAGATGCCAGCTCGAACATCTCCTCGTAGCTCAACTTATCTATCTTGCGTGCATTCTTGACTATACGCGGGTCCGCGGTAAATACGCCCTCCACGTCGGTATACATTTCGCACATCTTGGCCCCGATAACCTTGGCTAGCGCAACCGCCGTGAGATTTGAACCACCACGCCCAAGCGTAGTTATATCCTGATTTATATTTACGCCTTGAAAACCCGCGACTATCACTATCTTGCCCCTGGCGAGTTCTTTAACTATTCGCTTCGCGTTTATGTCGATGATGCGCGCTTTAGTGAAAGAGTTGTCGGTTATTATACCGACCTGCGCGCCGGTAAACGATATGGCCTCCACGCCCAGTTTATCTATAGCCATCGCGAGGAGAGCGCTCGATACCTGCTCGCCGGTAGAGATGAGCATATCGAGCTCCCTGTCCGGAGGATTCATGGTGATCTTCAGCGCAAGGTCTATCAGCTCATCGGTTGTGTGGCCAAGCGCGGAAACTATCACTACTACATCGTATCCCGCGCGGCTCGTTTGGACCACTCTCTTGGCAACATTCTCTATGCGGGCTATATCGGCTACGCTTGTGCCGCCGTATTTCTGCACAATTATTCCTTTTGACACGTAACTCTCCTCTTATTTTCAGCGTGAAGTCCGCCGAAGCATCTGCCCTATCGCTTATCGATTGCGAAGGCGGATAAGCTTACAGTTTCTGTTTTTTTATAAGGTCACCTGTTAATTCCGAACCTGATTTAAATATAATTTTGCTCAGCTTGGCGTTGCTTTCGCTATAAGCTGGGAAGCCGTTATGCGCCACGCCTTTCCCAGCCATTACGAATGGGGCCGGATCGGATACGTGAGTGCGCAAAGCCACAGGCGTCGCGTGGTCAGAAAGTACCATTATCCTGAAATCATCCGAATTCTTCAGGAACTTCCATACCGCTCCGACCACATGCTTGTCAAAATTCTCTATGGCCTTGATCTTTTCCCCCATCTCTCCGTTATGTCCCGCCTCGTCCGGCGCCTCTACATGTACAAAAATAAAATCCTTCTTCTTCAGAGAATTGACCGCGTACTCTCCTTTACCCTTGTAATTTGTGTCATAGTATCCGGTTGCCCCCGGAACATTTATAACCTCAAGGCCCACCAGCTTGCCTATGCCGTTGACCAGGTCCACAGCCGATATTACCGCGCCGTCAACTCCGAAAATGCCTTTAAAAGTTGGCATATTGGGGTTGGTGCCCTGACCCCATAGCCATATCATATTGGCCGGATTCTCTTTCAGGTCGACCCTCACCCTGTTGATATCATCCTTTTCCAGTATGGAGCACGACTCCTGCATAAGTTTCAATAATAGGCTCGACCCTTTTCCTTTCGGCAGATGTTTTGAAATCTGTTTGCCGGTTATGTCATGTGGCGGAATGCAAACGGTCTTCATAAGACCGTGGAGATCGTTTCTCGACCTCGTCTTTATAATTACAAGATTTCTGTAGCTCTTGCCATGATAAAACTTTATCCTGTCATTCCCGAGCTTCTTGTCGAGGTGCTCCATAAGCGTCTTGGACTCTTTATCGCTTATATGGCCGGCGCTATAGTCCGACATAATATCGTTATTAGCCGTTACCAGGTTGCATCTGAAGGCTATCTCGCCATCCAATACCTCAACGCCTATATTCGCGGCCTCAAGCGGCCCCCTCCCGGTATAGTAAGTCTTGGGATCGTACCCAAGTATAGAGAGGTTGGCTATGTCGCTGGCCGGCTTCATTCCGCGCGGCACGGTCTTTACCAGTCCCATCATGCCGCTCTTGGCGATCTCATTCATATTGGGGATCTTGGCCACTTCAAGCGGAGTCTTGTCCCCCAGTTCCTGGATAGGGTAATCGCTCATTCCGTCACCAACCAGGATAGCTATCTTCATCCTTCGACTCCTTTTAGTCGCTCAGGATGAACCCTGAGCTTGTCGAATGGGTTCATAACCCCATCTCCTTCAATATCAAATCTACCTTGGGCTCCAAAATCACCGGCTTATCGACGCTTGCTATCGCCCTGTCAGGGTCTTTAAGCCCGTGGCCAGTCAATACGCAGACGATACGTATTCGTCTTTCGTGATTCGTGATTCGTGATTCGTTAAAGAAGTCTTTTTCGGCCAGCTTTAGTACCCCTGCAACGCTTGCGGCGCTTGCCGGCTCGACAAAGACGCCTTCTTTGGAAGCGAGCAGCTTGTACGCAGATAATATCTCGTCGTCACTGACGGCGTCTATCAGTCCGCCGGACTCGTCGCGAGCCTGTTCGGCCTGCTTCCAGCTCGCCGGGTTACCTATCTTTATAGCGGTCGCTATAGTCTTCGGGTCTTTTACCGGACGGCCCAGCACTATCGGAGCCGCGCCCTCGGCCTGGAACCCGAGCATCTTCGGTAATTTTTTCGATATCTTCGCCGCCTTATACTCTTTATATCCTTTCCAGTAAGCGGTGATATTGCCGGCATTGCCTACCGGTATTGCGTGGTAATCTGGGGCATCCTTCAACGAATCGCATATTTCAAAAGACCCGGTCTTCTGCCCTTCTATCCTGTAAGGATTCAGAGAGTTTACCAGAGTTATAGGATGATTTTTGGATATCTCTTTCACGATCTCAAGGGCCTCGTCAAAGTTCCCTTTTACGGCAATGACCTTTGCGCCGTGAATGAGCGCCTGAGAGAGCTTGCCCAGAGCGATAGCGCCCTCCGGTATGATAACGACGCACTTGATGCCCGCCTTTGCCGCATAGGCCGCGGCCGAAGCGGAGGTGTTCCCGGTAGATGCACAGATAACAGCTTTAGAACCCTCTTCCACGGCCTTGGATATGGCCACGGTCATGCCTCGATCCTTGAAAGACCCGGTAGGATTCAA
>CAYSSS010000024.1:0-23692 GCA_964433975.1 uncultured Planctomycetia bacterium | reverse complement strand
GGCCAGCCTTTTGAAGTATTCATGCATATGGGCAAGGCCGGCGGATGCGCCATGAGCCAGTTGGAGGCCATAGGGCGCCTGGTCTCTTTAGGCTTGCGCAGCGGCATAGAGGTGGGCTCCATAGTCGAGCAGCTTCGCGGAATAAGATGTCCTTCACCCAGTTGGGAGAAGGGCGGAAGGATATTCTCGTGCAGTGACGCGATTGCCAGGGCCATTGAACAGAGGGCGCAGGAGACGAAGAATAAAAAAGCCTCCAACGATACCGTCAGCGCAAGCGAGACTACCACGGAGACGTCACAGCCGGACGCCTCAGGAGGTAATTCAAAGACGACCACTATGAAGAAGGCCGGTAATATAGTCGGCGTATGCCCGGATTGCGGCGGAGCGCTGTGGCACATAGAGGGCTGCATGGTATGCAAGTCCTGCGGTTATTCAAAGTGCGGATGAAATTGAGATATTAAAGAAATTTTCACCTGGCACTTGCAAAAATCGATTTTTGTGGTAGAATTATCTTAATAATAGGGTATATTGTCTGCATTCATTTCATTAAGGTATGAGAAAGGGAGGTGGCGTGATGGACAGATTGGCTCTGATAGTTGCCGATCCTGTAAAGGCGATGTTGATCAAGATCTGGAGTTATGTTCCTACCATTATAGGTGCGATCATAATACTGGTTATCGGTTGGATCGTTGCTAAATTCATTGAGGCCATAGTTGTAAGAGCGTTAAAGGCTGCCCGTCTTGATGTAGTAAGCGATAAGGCAGGCCTCGCCAATATGCTGGCACAGGGCGATATAAAATGGACATTGTCCGAACTGATAGGTGTGATCGTATACTGGGTGATCATACTGTCGGTATTAGCATCCGCTCTCAGTGCTCTGAATCTGACTGTCGCGGGAGAGCTGTTATCGAGATTAGTAGCCTATGTCCCGAATATAATAGTCGCGATATTCGTGCTTGTGCTGGGATCGTTCCTGGCGACCTTCGTTGCCGGAATAGTCCGCACCACAGTGAGCAACGCCGGGATAGGAAACGCGAAACTGCTTGCGAAGATCACGCAGACGGTCCTGGTCATATTCGCGGTTATAATAGCTATCGAGCAGCTGAACATAGCGACCGCATTCATAGCCTTCGCGGTCAATATAATACTGGCGTCCGCAGGGCTCGCCGCGGCGCTCGCTTTCGGCTTGGGATGCAAGGATATTGCCGGAAAAGCGATGCAGGGTATGTTGGATAAGATAAAAAAATAAACTAGCAGTATAGTTTCAACACAAAAAGGGTGCTTCAAATAGAAGCGCCCTTTTTGTTTCCCACCTCAAATATCGGAATACCCGGTGGCCGCCTTCCGCTTGCCGCAAATTGCATTAGGCATGCAATTTGCTATGTAAAAATTCTGACAAAAATTTTAACTTCTTTCAGGAATTTAAAATTTTTCCTGTACCGCCACAAGGTGTCAGAATTTTTGACAGTCGCTCCAGGCTGGGCCACCGGGTATTCCGCCTAAGAATTGAAGGAGCGACAGGGGGTAGAATTTTGCTCTCATTTATGCTACAATAGGAACTCTCAAATCGGAGGGTAGTGATGAAGAAATTGGTACTATTGAGGCACGGAGAGAGCACCTGGAACAGGGAGAACCGCTTTACCGGATGGACCGACGTGGACCTTTCCGAGAAAGGGCTTGTAGAGGCTAAGAAG
Source organism: uncultured Planctomycetia bacterium (assembly GCA_964433975.1). Classification (GTDB taxonomy): domain Bacteria; phylum Omnitrophota; class Gorgyraeia; order 2-01-FULL-45-10; family 2-01-FULL-45-10; genus 2-01-FULL-45-10. The sequence continues at coordinate 21,998 of CAYSSS010000024.1, read as the reverse complement.
GCCGGCGAGGTGCTGAAGAGAGAAGGGTTCGTCTTTGATGTTGCGTACACCTCGGTCCTTAAGAGGGCGATAAGAACGCTATGGATGACCCTCGATGAGATGGACCTCATGTGGATACCCGTATATAATTCCTGGAGGCTCAATGAGCGTCACTACGGAGCTCTTCAGGGGTTGAATAAGGCCGAGATGGCTTTAAAGTACGGTGAAGAGCAGGTCCTTATCTGGAGGCGTAGTTACGATATCCGTCCGCCCGCGCTTGAAGTTACAGATCCAAGATACCCGGGAGTTGATCCCAAATACAGAGATCTCGCCAAGAAAGATATACCTGCCACAGAATGTTTAAAAGATACGGTAGCGAGGTTTCTGCCCTATTGGCATGAGACTATGGCGCCGGCTGTCAAATCGGGCAAGCATGTCATAATAGCCGCCCATGGTAACAGCCTGAGGGCCCTGGTAAAGTATCTGGATAATGTTTCGGATAAGGATATCGTAGGATTGAATATACCTACAGGCCTGCCGCTCATCTACGAGCTTGAGGACGATTTAAAGCCGATCAAAAATTATTATCTCGGAGATCCGGAGGAAGTCAGGAAAGCGATGGAAGCTGTTGCAAATCAGGGTAGGGCGAAAAAACAGCTGTAAGTTATAAGCCTTAAGCTGTAGGCATAAAGCTTATAGCCTAAAGCTAAAAATGGAGACGGAATGCTGAAGATCAAAAGGGCTCTGATAAGCGTGTCGGATAAGAGAGGTCTTGAAGATCTCGTAAAAGCGCTCAGCAAGTTCGATGTAGAGATGCTATCTACCGGCGGGACGGCCAGGATTATACGTGATCTTGGTATTAAAGTAAAGGACGTCTCAGAGCATACCGGTTTTCCCGAGATGCTCGACGGCCGGGTCAAAACTCTCCACCCGAAGGTGCATGCGGGCCTGCTCGCATTAAGGGAAGATAAGGAGCACATGGAGACCCTGAAGAAGCATGGTATCGGTCTCATAGACATGGTAGTGGTAAATCTATATCCGTTCGAAAAGACGGTATCGAAGCCCGGCGTAAAACTTGAAGAGGCTATAGAGAATATAGATATAGGCGGACCCTCGATGCTGAGGAGCGCGGCCAAGAACCACAAGTCGGTCTGCGTCATCTCTGACCCATCCGACTATGCCCGTGTCATAGAGGAGATGGGAAAGAACTCCGGAGGTATTCCAGAGAGTCTGCTTGTGGAATTGGGCAGGAAAGTCTTCGCGCGCACCTTTGCCTACGACGCCGCCATATATAAGTATCTTACAAATAACGAACTACAGACCGCACGCGTCGAAGACGCGTTGCCCCCGACTTTAAACTTAAGTTTCACGAAGTTACAAGACCTGCGTTACGGCGAGAACCCTCACCAGAAGGCCGCTTTCTATAAGGACGGATCGAGCGATGGGGCCGGCATCGCCGGCGCCGTGCAGCTGCACGGCAAGGAACTCTCGTTCAATAATATAATCGATCTTAACGCGGCATTAGAGATAGTGCGGGAGTTCGATAAGCCCGCGGCGGCGATAATAAAGCATACGAATCCATGCGGGGCGGCTACAGCGAAGAGATTGACCGAGGCTTATATGGATGCGCTCGATTGTGATCGCTTAAGCGCGTTTGGAAGCGTTGTGGGATTCAACAGGACGGTCGACGCGGAACTTGCGGTTACGATCATTAAGGAAGCCGATTTTGTAGAGTGCATCGTGGCGCCGTCCTATGAATCAAAAGCTCTTGAGCTGTTGAAGACCAAGAAGAACCTGAGACTCATAGAGGTAAAGAATTTTGGTGAACGTACGGCAAAGCGCGGCATGGATATGAAGAGAGTCACCGGAGGGCTCCTTTTGCAGGAGAAGGACTCTCTTTGCGTAAACGAGGCCGACCTTAAGGTAGTTACAAAAGTGAAACCTACAAAAGAGCAGCTGCGTTCCATGCTATTCGGTTTTGTTATCGCCAAGCACGTCAAATCGAACGCCATCACGATATCCGATGGGACTAAGACCGTAGGAGTCGGCGCGGGCCAGATGTCGAGGGTTGACTCGGTAAAGATCGCCGCCCAAAAAGCCGCTCACCGCGCAAAAGGCGCAACGCTCGCCAGCGACGCGTTCTTCCCGAAAGAAGACGGCATAGAAGAGGCCGCCAGAGCGGGCGTCAAAGCTATAATCCAGCCCGGCGGATCCGTAAGGGATAAAGAGGTGATCAATATGGCGGACAAACTGGGATTAGCCATGGTGTTTACAGGCGTGCGGCACTTCAAGCATTAGAAGATGACCTACCCGGAAGCCTTAAAGTATCTCGAGTCACTCGTCAATTTCGAAAAATCGGACGGATATAATTACAGGACCTCATTTAAATTAGAGCGGATGAAACGGCTTGCCGCTCTCCTCGGCGATCCCCAAAGATCGGTTCGTTCAATTCACATAGCCGGGAGCAAAGGTAAGGGGTCGACCGCCTCCTACGTTCATTCCATGCTTCTATCCGCCGGTTTTAAGACCGGACTCTACACTTCCCCGCACCTCGTCTCTTTCCGCGAAAGGATAAGAATAGGCGCCGAGCTTATAAGCGAAGAAGATCTCGCGCGGATCCTTGACCGGATAAAGAGCGTGATAGAGTCTTCGATGAAGGAGATGACGCCTACATTCTTCGAAGTATGCACGTCCCTCGCTTTTATCTATTTTAAGGAGAAGAAAGCCGACATTGTTGTGTATGAAGTGGGCTTAGGCGGCAGACTCGACGCGACGAATCTTTTAGAGCCCCTGGTTTCGGCGATCACCCCGTTAAGCTATGAACATGCCGATAAATTGGGTGATACGTTGACGGATATAGCAAGAGAGAAGTGCGGCATAGTAAAGAGCGGGTCTATTTGCGTATCTGCGCCGCAGGAAGAAGAGGCCCTCAATGTTATAGAAGAGACATGCAGAGAGAGAAGAGTACGCCTCATTCTCGTAGGCAGGGAGATAAATTTTAAAGAATTGGAATCAGTCGAGTATTCAAATAGATTCGATGTATCGGGGCCTTCTGCGGATTATAAGGGCGTAGAGACATCCTTGTTAGGGCCTCACCAGGCGATCAATGCCTCTACAGCCATAGGCATTATAGAGGCTCTCAAACTTAAAGGTGTCGTAGTCCCCGAGAGGGCGGTCCGTAACGGCATTAGGGACACCCGGTGGCCCGGGCGGCTGGAGGTTATCGAGAGGAGACCCTTCGTCGTTCTCGATGGAGCCCACAATAAAGCCAGTGCCCGCATATTGATCGAATCCATAAAGAAGATATTCAGGTACAGGAGGCTGATACTTCTCTTAGGCGTTTCAAAAGATAAGGATATAAGGGGAATCTTGGAGGAGCTCTTGCCCTGGTCCGACACGGTGATATTGACCAGGTCAAAAGTTACAAGCAGGGCGCTCGATCCGGTGAAGATGGAAGAAGATATCTTGAATATGGATCATGGCGTTAAAGATGTGATATTGACGTCCAACACGGAGGAAGCGTTAAGCAGTGCCTTATCAATGGCTTCTCCCGAAGATCTCGTCCTGATCACCGGCTCTCTATTTGTTGTCGGAGAGGTTAAGGAGCATTATCAAAGATGCGTAAAGCCAGTTTAGATGATACTATAACCGCTCCCGCTACGGCGGCGGGTGTCGGCCCGATCGGCATAGTCCGCATAAGCGGCGCGCGAGCGCTGGAGATAGCCGACAAAATTTTTGTTTCGAAAGACGGCAAGAAGCCATCTGACTACGGGACATATACCGTACATTATGGGCATATAAGAGATATTGATGAAGTCCTGCTGACCGTTATGCGCTCGCCGAAGAGCTATACCAAAGAAGATATAGTGGAGATCAATTGCCACGGCGGGATACAGGCGGTAAAAAAAGTATTCGATCTTGTAATTAAGTACGGGGCGAGAGTCGCCGAGCCCGGTGAATTTACCAAAAGAGCTTTTTTAAACGGCAGGATCGACCTTATACAGGCCGAAGCGGTACTTGACGTGATAAGAGCCAAGACGGCAGGATCTCTGAAAGCCGCCATGGGGCAGCTCGAAGGAAGTCTCTCTAAAGATGTCTCCGGTATATTGGATCTTTTGACAGAGATAACTTCTCACTTAGAGGCTTCTATAGATTTTCCGGACGAAGGGCTGGAGATCATCAAAGAAGAGGCTCTTGGAGAGAAGGTAGGGCTTATTATCGAAAAGATGAAGGGCTTAACGGATAGCTTCAATGAGGGCGTCGTCCTGCGTGAAGGCGTGCTGGCGGTGATCTGCGGGAAGCCGAATGTCGGAAAATCGAGCCTCATGAATCTGCTTCTGAAGAGGGATCGCGTGATAGTGGCGCCTCTCCCCGGCACAACGAGGGACGCCGTGGAGGAGACGATAAGCTTAAATGGCGTTCCGATAAGGCTGGTCGATACGGCAGGCATAGGAGATGTGAGTGATCTCCTCTACAAGGAAAGTTCCGGCAGGAGCAGGCGTTACATAGAAAAAGCCGATATAGTTCTCTTGATACTCGATGCCTCCACCAGGATAAACGAGGAGGACCTGGAAATCATCAGGTTGGTAGAAGGCATGAAGAAGCTTGTTATATTGAACAAGATCGATTTAGGCGCCGCGCGCCACAGCGCAAAGCGCCTGGCAACTTTATTTAAGGACGATCCCATAATCGAGATCTCGGTTGAGAAGAAGAGAAATATAGAGCTTCTGGAGAAGTCGATCCTCGATATTGTCTGGAGCGGTAAGTATACGCAAGGCGAGGCAGCGTTAGTTACGAACGCCAGGCACAAGGAGCTCCTTGACAAAGCGTTCGATAATATGTTATCTGTAGGTAAAGCGGTCAAGGAAGCCATGCATCCGGAGCTTATAGCCGTGGATCTCAAAGAGGCCATATTCAACCTGGGCCTGATAGTAGGCAGGTCGGCCTCGGATGATATTCTCGATAAGATATTCGAAAATTTCTGCATAGGCAAATAGCTACTTACTGTCATTGCGAGCCCGCCAAAGGCGGGCGAAGCAATCCCGATTTTAGAGATTGCTTCGTCGGCCTAAAGGCCTCCTCGCAATGACGAATATAGTAAAATCGGAGGCGTAATGGACAAAAAAAAAATAGAAAAAGCCGTTCGCGATATTCTGATAGCTGTAGGAGAGGACCCGAAGAGAAAAGATATAAAGGATACGCCGCGCCGCGTGGCGGAGATGTACGAAGAGATACTGGCAGGATCCGCGCTGGATCCCGAGAAGGAGCTGGAAGTCATATTCGAAAAGGAGCATGACGAGATAGTGCTCTTGAAGAATATCCCGCTCTATTCGGTATGCGAGCACCACATGCTCCCGTTTATAGGAAAGGCGCACGTAGCCTATATACCGAGCAACAACAGGGTGACGGGATTAAGCAAACTTGTCAGGGTTGTGGATATATTCGCCAAGAGGCTGCAAGTGCAGGAGCGGATCACCACCGACATAGCCGACATAATAATGAAGAAACTGAAACCGAAAGGCGTATTGGTGATTATAGAGGCCGAACACCTTTGCATGAGCATGCGCGGAGTTAAAAAACCGGGCGTCATGACCATAACGAGCGCGGTGCGGGGTACGTTCAGGAAGAACGAGAAGACCAGGTCCGAAGCTATGTCGCTCATAAGGGGGTAGCGGAGTTGCAAAAAGAGCATTTATATGTTATATTTACATCAAATATATCATGATCAAAGCAATAGGTAAAAGAATAGCGATATCCTCGTCCGCGTTAATCCTGTTGTCCCTTTTTTTGGCCTCAGGTTCTATCGCGCAAACCCCGCCGCCGCGCGCTCCTTCAGGAGACTCCCCCGGCGCGCAGATGAGCCGTTTCATAGAAGAGTCCGAACTGGAGAAGAATAGGCTCGAACGAAAGAAACCCAAGGCGCCCCAAATAGACATAGAGGAAGAAGCAAAGAAGCCCGCCATAGAAGGCGGGCCGTCTTTTATCCTTAATGACGTCAAAGTCACGGGATCGACCTTATTTGAGCCCGACCATTTCCGAAAAGCCTATGAGCCTTACCTGGGGAAAAAAGTAACTTACCAAGATATAGACGATATCGCCAAAAAGATAAAATCCGAATATAAGCTCCTGGGGTATCTGACTACGAACATCTATCTGCCTGAACAGGATGTCGTGGGGGGTAAGATAGAGATACGGATACTGGAAGGGACCGTAGGCGAAGTAAAGGTAGAGGGCAATAAATGGTTTTCCAGCAAGCTTATACAGAAATATTTCCACGCAAAAAAAAATGAAATTTTAAATGTATTCAAGCTGTCCAGAGATCTTCTGAGGCTTAATCAGAATTCCGATCTCGAGGTAAGGACGGTCATAGGGGCCGGGAAGGACCCGGGATCTTCGGACGTCACGCTCATAGTAGAAGATAAATTCCCGTATCATGCCGGCGGAGCCTTTGACAATCAGGGGACGCGCCTCGTGGGAAAGCTGAGAACCTCAATATCTTTCCGCTCTACCAACATGCTTGGCCAGAACGATTCGCTCTTCTTCAATACGATCGAGAGCGCCATGACCCAGGGTAATTTTGTAAGCTACACGTACCCCATAGACACATACGGCACCAGAGTTGGATTTGATGCCGTTATCTTTACAAATAAGCTCGGCAGGGAGTACAAAGGCTACGGCATAACGAGCAATACACAGATCTATACTCCCAAGATATTGTCAGAGATGTATCTGACTGAAGACCTTCAGATGAATACTGAAGGCGGCATGGATATAAAGTCCATCAAGAAATGGCAGATGGGCGAGAAGAGCACCGATGACCAGCTCAGGGTACCGTACGTCAATTTTGATCTTACAAAGATAGACTCCTTCGCCGGAGGCGGCCAGACATCGTTTCTATCACAATTCAGGTTCTCTACGGCCCATTTTTTGGGCGCGTCCAGCGCTGATCACGTATCCGCCTCGAGATCGGGAACGGGAGGTTTCTTCTTTGTATTTGAGCAGACCATAAGGCGCATACAGAGGATGCCGGCGGACAGCTACCTTAATATGAAATGCCAGTTCCAGAATGCCACCCACACTCTTCCGCCCTCGGAACAGATGCAGTTCGGCGGCGCGTATTATATACGCGGTTATCCGGAAGGCGACTACCTTGCCGATTACGGTATCAGCCTTAACGCTGACTGGGTATTCCCCATGTTCTTTGTCCCGAAAGATTTTAAATTGCCATACTCAACGACGCCCTTGTGCCATCAGATAGAGCCGGTCATCTTTATGGATATGGGCGCAGGAAAATTGAAGAAGTTCGGTCCGGGCGAGAGAGAGACGAAGTTCCTCATGGGATTAGGCGGGGGATTAAGGGTGCAAATAAACAGGAACCTCTTTTTGAGGCTCGATTGGGCCGAGAGGGTGGGAGACAGACCCGGTCAAGGCCAGGGACCGTCCAATTTCAATATCTCGTTCCAGGGTGAGATATAAATAGGCAGATACACATGAATATACTTATGAAGGACTTCAGGATCAAAATGGCCGTCATCACTTCGGGCGCGCTTTTCGTCTTCCTTGCGTTATCTTTATTCTTAGTATATATGCATAATTTTAACGCGCTGCGCGATACAGCAGGCGAGTCCAACAGAGAGATGGCGCGCCTCATGGCAGACAACATCTCGGGCGTGATCGATAAAGAGATGGATCTCATGCGCCTGACAGCCTCGGACGAGGTAATAAATAACGCTATAAAAGAGAGCAACTCCAGATATGGCGTTGACAAGAATACCGCCGAACGTTACCTTATGGACATGGATAAGAAGTGGATAGAATCCGGTGACGACCATTCTCTTATAAAAGAGTGTCTGGAGAACAAGGCTGCCGTAAGATTAAAAGATGTATTGGGCGCGGAAAACAAGATAGTGAACCTTTTGGTCACCGACAGATTCGGCGGCATTGTCGGCGCCACGGCCAGGACGCCGGATTTTTATCAGGGCGCTAAGGACTGGTGGAAAGAGGCTTTTAGCGGCGGGACAGGTAAACCGTACATAGGGAATGTAGTATATGATGAGAAGGCAAAAACCTGGTGTATACCACTGGTCCTTCCTGTGAAAGATAAGTCCGGTGAACTCATAGGCCTCTACCGCTCACTTGTGGATATAAGCCTCTTCTTCAAACCGCTGGAAGATTTTAAGTTCAAGCGCACCGGCTTGGCAAGCCTCGTGGACGACAAAGGGTACCTCATATACCAGCGTTCCGCTAAACCGTTCGCCAACAAATTTTGCAGTTACGAAGACCTGAAGAAAGTGTTACAGTCCCCGGACCGATGGATGATATTAAGGGGCGTATATTCGCAGGCCTCAAAGGTATTCGCGTCATTTTCCCAAGTTCAGCACAGGCTGCTGGGCGAAGGCCAAATAGGATGGATAGTCTTTGTCACGCAGGGCGCCGGGGAGGTATTTGCGCCTCTGAGTAAGTTATTTTTACAGACATTTTTGATAGGGATCGCATTGATCCTCCTCCTGGCATCGGCGGCATTCGTAATAGCAGATCTCTTTATGGTACCGATCAGAAAGATACGCGAGGGGATCGACCGCATTGCGCGAGGGGAACTGGACTACAGGATAGATGCAGGCAGAGAAGCCGAACTTATGCGCCTGGCGGATTCGGTCAACAAAATGGTCGCTACTTTAAAGAGCTGGGCCCCTCCCGTAGCAAACCTTGACAAAGAGATGATGCAGCGCAGAAGGCTTGAGGATAAATTGGGACAGATGAGCTTGGGATTTTTGTCGGCCTTCTCCGGCCTTATTCGGCCGATACAGAGCGTAAAAGAAGGTCTCTCTCTCATTCTGGAGGAGATGCCCAGAGCCATAAATGATAGACAGAAGAAAGCTATCAGCGCTGCCGATAATAGTTTAAAGGTTATATCAGAAAATGTAGATAAGCTGTTGGATACGGCTAAACTGGAATCCGGAAAGGTAGATCTTAACAAAAGAACGGTCGACATCAGAAGCTTATTAAGAAACGCCATATTTGTGTATGAACCTAAAATACGCGGTAGCGGGCTCGATCTTAAATTGGATGTCCCTAAGGACCCTGTAAACGTATCCGCTGATGCCGATAAGATAACGAAAGTGATCAATAACCTGATAGAGAATGCCATCAAGTTCACCGAAAGGGGGACTATCACAATATCGATCAAAGATTTTAATGATGATGTAGAGTGTTCGGTATCAGATACCGGTGTTGGGATAAAACCGGTCGATATTCCCGGTGCATTCAGGAGATTCCCGGGTTTAGGGCTTGCTATAGCAAAAGATATTGTGGAGATGCATAACGGCAATATATCTATTGAAAGCGAATTCGGCAAGGGAACAAAGCTCACCTTTAGACTCCCCAAGCTCAAAACGTAGTTAGTAAAAGAAAAGTTAGAAAAAAACCGTTAATAGAAAGATACTTAGCGCCCACCGCTATATACCACTATCATCGGTTAGCAATGAAACATTAGGATATAGTCTATTGACAACTAACAGTACTATGATATAGTTATTAATGTAATGGAAAGGCGGATTAAGATTTCGAAAGTTGGTATTAGTAGAATTAGTTAGTTAGCTCTTTGCTGCAAGCGATAATAGCAAACCAGTCGTAAGGCTGGGACGCAAAGCCGCGGATCCTCGAAAGTGAGGAAAGCCGGGTTACCGAAAGGTGGCAAAAGTGAAGAAGTTAGGATTAGCAGCATTAACGGTTTTGATGGCCTCGTTCTTGAGCTGTGCAGCTCTCTATGCTTTACCGGAGGGCGAGCAAGTCGAGAACGGGTCCGCCACTTTTGATAAGCCCACGGCCACCACTCTGAATATCACCGCCTCCGATAAGGCCGTTATTAATTTTAATAGCTTTAATATAGCGTATAATGAAGTGGTAACTTTCATACAGCCCTCGAGCGATGCTTCGGTCTTGAGCAGAGTAACAGGGTCCCAGATGAGCCAGATATACGGCGCTCTCAATGCCAACGGAACACTCTTTTTGGTCAATCCTAATGGAATATACTTTGCTCCTACAGCTCAGGTCAATGTAAATAACCTCATCGCTTCCACGCTTGACATATCCACCAATAATTTTATAAACGGTAATTATATCCTAGAGCGCAATGTCAATTCCGAGTTCGCATATATCCTGAACGAGGGGCGCATCACCGGAAGCAATATAGCTTTGATAGCGAGCGCGGTCTCTAACGGCGACACCGGTGTTCTCGTGGCCAAAGTGGGCACGGTCAATCTCGCCTCAGGGGACAAGGTCACCGTGAGCTTTGACAGGAGAGGCTTCCTGCAGGTGGAGATAAACGAGAAGACGACAGGCAAGGTGCTCGATATGAATGGCAATGACGTGAAGGACGCCGTAAAGAATTCAGGCACGATCGAGGCCACCCAGGTTATGATGAGTGCCAAGACAGCAAATGACATATTCGAGAACGCTATCAATAATACCGGTGTGGTGAAGGCCACAGGCATGGTAGAGGTGGACGGCGTCATAAAGATAGTATCGAACGGCAATATAAACGCCAATCTGGCCGGTTCCACCGCCAATATAGAAGTAAACAGGCTCGATCAGGATATATCCATAAGCGCCTGCACAAGAGTCGATGATCTTATAACTATCGAGGGCAACGGCCTGAAAGTCACTTACATGGTCACAAGCGACTTTACGCTTAAGACAGAGAATGCCATAGACACCACCCCCGGGGCCATACTCCAGGGTAACAGCATAACTTTGATAGCCAATAGGTTCGGTACCACAGTCACCCCATTGAATATAGACAGCCCTAATATACATATTCAAAGAACCATAGGGAATATCGATATATTAGAATCCGTTGGTATCGGCACAAGTGTCCAAATTACAGGCCCTCCTGACGGATTCGGCGCGATAATTTACCCTAAAGAAGCAAATCTTACTTTAACTGCGGAGAATATCGAATTAAAAGGAGAAGATCCTGCCTATCTCTACGGCAACATCACCTTTTCCAATCTAAAATGCACGGTCCCCGATAAATACATCTATTTTGAAGCCGGAAAAACCTTCACTATTTTAGGCGAACTTTTGCTAAAAGGCGCCTATGCCCGGTATGTGCGCGTGGTTTCTACCGTAGCTGGTGAGAATTGGTATATTGACCCGCGCGGCGACCGCGACCTGACTTACCTCTGGGTGGAAGATTCTTACAATCTTGACCCCCTGAAAATCGCCATGACCGAATCCACCAACCGCACTAATAACTATAATTGGGATGCTACGGCAACCTGGATCGGCGCTGCCGCCGGCCTTTGGTCAAATGTCGCTAACTGGGACGGGCTGGGAGGAGCTGCTACTCCGGGCGCCGGTGACGATGTGGTATTTAACGCTACAGCCAATACGACTTCCAGCGTAGATGTGGGCTTTACCAGTGCCATTGGTAGTCTCTCGCTTAATTCAGGTTATACCAGCACGGTTACGGTGGCTAATTCTCTTGCCACTACCACGGCCTCAAGCGGCACAGGCAATGTGACGCTGAATGCCGGCATCCTGACTTTGGCCACCGGCAAGACCCTGACTGTGGCCGGGACTTTAACCGTATCCGGCGGAACGCTTACTGCCACTAACGGGAACATCGATGTTGAGGGAGACGTGATTATCTCTTCAGGCACCTTGACTGCGCCTACCACAGGTAGAACTTTTACAGTAGCCGGTAACTGGACAAGATTAGGCGGGACCTTTACTTACAACACAGGCACAGTGACCTTGGATGGCACAAACCAGACTTTTACCGGCTCCACCAGTTTCTATGCGCTGACTAAGACTGTATCAAGCGCTGATATCCTGACCTTTACCAACGGCACTACGCAGACTATCACCAATTCTCTAATCCTGCGCGGCGCAGCCAGTAATCTGCTCACTCTGCAATCAGATGCTGCGGCTACCTTTCTCCTGAGAGTAATAGGCGCATCTACCATTGACTATGTCTCGGTTTCATATTGTAATTCCTCCACCGGCTACCAGATAATCGCCTTTAATTCCACCAACGTGTTGAATAACACCTATTGGTTGTTCCCCGTCCCCAACGGTACGCCGCGCTACTGGATTGCTACCTCCACGGCAAACTGGAACGATACCAATAACTGGTCAACTACCTCCGGCGGCACAGGCGGCGCAAGTGTACCCGGTGCTACGGAGACAGCTATCTTTGACTATGCCAAGAGCGGCAACTGCACGGTTAATGCCGTGATAAGCATCCAGGACCTTTATCTTGCCGGCTACGCCGGAATCTTTACTCAGGCCACCGGCTATGCCATTACACTTGCCGGTGATTATTATCAGTCCAGCGGCGCCTTTACTGTCTCTGACCATGTCGTTCCGGCGAACCTGCCGGCATTTACTATCGGAGCCACAAAGACCTTCGCCATCTCCGGCGGCACCTTTAACCGCTATATCGGGACAGGAGCAGTGGCTACACCTTATGAGATCCGCGATGTCTATGACCTGCAGGCAATGAGATGCAGTCGTGCTTCATACTATAAACTCGCGAACGATATTGCTGCGGCCGGTACGGCAAACTGGAATTCAGGATCAGGCTTCGAGCCAATTGGAAGGACCTGGTCTACTTCAAGTACAACGTGGGCTTTCAGCGGTAACTTTGACGGAAATAGTAAGACCATCTCAGATCTTTTCATAAATATGCCGGCTGTTGACGGTATCGGCTTATTCGGATCTGTGTTCACTACCGGCTCTAGGACGATCAAAGATGTTGGGCTGGTAAATGTCAATATCACCGGCAATGGTTCTGTTGGAGGTTTAATCGGATCTGCTATCCACCTAATTGATGTCACTAACTGTTATGTGACCGGAAGCGTTACCGGAAACTCAAGTTATACCGGCGGTTTAATCGGGCAGATTTATGTGCAGTCCAGTACTGCTATAATAAACATCTCCAACTCTTATGCAACTGCAAATGTAACCGGAACTAGTTATGTCGGCGGCTTGGTCGGGCGCGCCTTAGATTATTATACAAACTCTTCTATCAAGGGCATTTTTATAACCGATTGCTACGCAACGGGCAACGTCATCGGAAGCAGCACCTATGTCGGCGGTTTAATCGGACGTACCTACGGTCATGGCTCAGCATCCATGCCTATTATTAACGTCACCAGTTCTTACGCTACCGGCAATGTCAGCGGCGTTACCTATGTCGGCGGCCTGATCGGAGAAAATTACGCTTACAGTAATCTCGCTACCATTGTGGTTGATAAATGCTATGCTACCGGCACGGTCACTGCCACCGGAAATAATGCCGGAGGCCTGATTGGCCGGAGTGCTATGAGTGTTGCTAACACTCAAACCATTACAATAACTGATTCGTATGCAACCGGCAGCGTAACCGGCGTCAGCTATGTCGGCGGTTTAGTCGGGTATCAGCTAGGCGTTTCAAGCAATAGTAATCTCGACATCTTAAATTGTTACTCTACCGGAGTAGTAACCGGCACTACCAATAAGGGCGGCTTTATCGGCTACGACACCTATGGTGACTACAGCGAAGGCGACAGTTACTGGAACAGCACCAATAATCCCACGCTTAACGGCATCGGCAATAAAGCTTCTCCGGCGACCGTGCACAGCGCGACGACTGCGGAGATGAAACTTCAGGCAACCTATAACGGTTGGGATTTCGCCACGCCTATCTGGAATATAGATACGTCGCCGGCAACATACCCTTATTTACAGGACCAGGTCTGGACCTGGGACGCCGGCGGAGACGGGATAACTTGGACTGACACGGCAAACTGGGACAAGGCCTACGGCTATCCTTCCACCGCGACGAACAGGGCGGTCATAAATATAGGAAGCGCCGCGATCACCACTCCCGCCTCAAGTGCCCTCACCCTCGGCGTGCTCACGCTGGCGAGCGGATTCTCCGGTTCGCTCACACTCGGCAACACCTTAACTCTATCCAGTTCATCCCGGCCCGACTTCGGCTACCTGACCGTCGGCGCCGGCACGCTCGCCATTGCCGACAAAGATCTTGCCGCAACAGGAACCATGGTCCTTTCAGGCGGAGCTATTACCGGCACAACCGGTATTTTGACTTGTAGCACCGGTTACGATGTCAGAAACGGTTCGATAAGCGCTATACTGGCAGGCAATGTCGGCGTTACAAAGACCACGGCAGATACGGTAATATTATCAGGCGCCAACACCTACACCGGGACCACCACGGTGAGTGCCGGCACGCTTACAGCCGGAGCGCCGAACGTATTTGGCGGAGCAAGCTCCACTTCGGCCCTTACCATCACAGGCGGTATATTGGATATGGCAGGATTCAGCCAAGCGCTTGGCTCTCTGACTGGCGAAGGCGGCACGATCACCTCAAGCAGCGCCGGTACTGTAATACTGACCATCGGTTACGATAATACAAGCCCTGCTGTTTATAACGGTATCATAGAGAACGGCTCGGGAACGGTTTCGCTCACGAAGGCCGGCGATGGCACGCTTACACTTGGCGGCGACAATACTTACTCCGGAGATACGACACTTAATGCCGGCACACTGAATATCAATAGCGCCACAGCCATCGGCGCCGGTACATTCACTATAAACGGCGGCACTATTAACAATACCTACGGGAGCGCGATCACTCTTTCAAATAACAATCTCCAGACATGGGGCGGTGACTTTACATTCACCGGCACCGGCGATCTTAACCTCGGCGCAGGCGCGGTGACATTAAGCGCGGACCGCACCGTGACTGTAAGTGCCGGCATCCTCACAGTGGGGGGCGTAATATCAGGGGCCGGGTTCGGCGTGACCAAGGCAGGATCTGGTACGCTAACCTTAACCGCCGCCAACACCTACTCCGACGCCACTACGATAAGTTCAGGCACTCTTACCTTTAGCGGCACGGGCACGGCTCTTAACTGCACTTCCTTTACTATCCAGGGCGGCGGCGCGCTCACTCTCGATAACAGCGCCACGAACGTCGCCAGCCGTATCGCTGATGCAGTGTCCATCACGATGAAGGGCGGCAGTTTTAATTTTATAGGCAATGACTCAGCCGCTTCTTCCGAGACGGTAGGCGCTCTTAATCTAAGTTTTGGGGATAACACCGTGAGCGCCACCTCAGGAGCCGGCGGAGCGACCACGCTGACATTCGCTAGTATCTCGCGGTCCTCGGGTGCGACGATGCTCTTCCGCGGCACGAATCTTGGCTCAAACCCCGGCGCTGGAAACACCAATATCATGTTTACCGACCCAGCGGGACTTAACTTAACAGGCGGTGGCGGGGCAGCCGGAAGCACTACTATCAGTATCGTGCCCTACGCCATCGGCGATATTTCGGCTACGGGCTCAGGCATCGGGTTCGTTACCTATAACGTGGATACCAACGGCAACACGAACGGCATCAGGCCGCTTGATTTAACGACCGAATATACCACATCCACTG
Organism: uncultured Planctomycetia bacterium; assembly: GCA_964433975.1. GTDB lineage: Bacteria > Omnitrophota > Gorgyraeia > 2-01-FULL-45-10 > 2-01-FULL-45-10 > 2-01-FULL-45-10. The sequence continues at coordinate 6,568 of CAYSSS010000024.1, read as the reverse complement.
ATGACGGCTCTACGCAGAACGTGCGGCTCACGGCGTCGGCCTCGCCCGATGCCAATAGAACATGGAATTCTCTCCTGATTAGCGGTAACGGCGTTATCTATACGATAGGCGCCACAGGAACAAAGACATTGACTATCGCTACAGGCGCGATATGCTCGGCGGGCACGAATACAAACACAATAGCCGGCGCAGCCAACTATACCCTGACTGCCCCCGCAAGCCCGAATAATGAATTCAAATTATTTACCATTAAAGATCTGAAGATCACCGCCCCGATTACCGATACCAATACCCCCGGCGTGACCAAAGCTAGCGCAGGCGCATTGAATCTAAGCGCGTCCAACACCCACTCCGGCGGCACGACACTGAACGCCGGCACGCTCTATATTGACAGCGCTACACTGCTTGGCACAGGCACCTTTACCATTAGCGGCGGGACTATAGATAATACCTCAGCCGGCTCACTCACGCTTTCGAACAATAACGCCCAGACGTGGAACGGCAGTTTCGTGTTCACAGGCACCGATAATCTGAATATGGGTACGGGCGCGGTGACGCTCGAAAGCAACGCTACGCTGACTGTGAACGGCACCAACACTCTTAGGGTGGACGGTGTGATAGGCGGCGCGTACAGCCTGGCCAAAGCGGGCACTGGCGCGCTTACGCTCTCAGGTACGAATACATTCGGCGGGGCAGGGAAAAATTTCACATTGACCGCCGGGACTTTCAATATAAATAATGCCTCAGCGATCGGCGACGCAGGCACCACCTTTATCATCAACGGCGGTACGATCGTCAACGAGACCGATGGCGCTCTCACAATTAACTACGCTCAAGTCTGGGGAGGCAGTTTTGCCATTGCCCTTGAAGTGCTCAAGCAATGGTATGCTCCTTTGAATTTTGGCACCGGTGCTGTGACCATGACTAGCGATGTCACGATCACGACCAATGCGAACACTCATCTTCTTGTCGGTGGTGTTATCAGCGGAAATTACAACCTGACAAAGACAGGAGGGATGACCGGCATGCTTACACTCTCCGGAGCAAATACCTTTGGCGGGAGCGGCAAGAGCTTCACGTTCGGTACCGGCTCAAATGCCGGCTGTCTATATCTCAATAACGCCTCGGCCCTCGGCAGCGTGAACAACACTTTTGTATTAAACGCAGGAGGCGGTTATTCCTACATCGGCAATACCAGCGGCGCTCCAGTTACGCTCAACAATTACGCCATGACCTGGTCTGGGTCGTACATCTATTTTTACGGCCCTTATGATTTAAACCTCGGTGCCGGTAATGTTACCATGACTACTAATGTCACGCTCAGTTCGTATACCCCCACTCCGGGAAATATCCGTATCCCGCCGGAATTTGCGTCGCTCGTCATAACGACTCCGGTTAATTTGACTGTCGGCGGAGTAATCAGCGGCGCGTATAATCTGATTTTAGGAGGATACAGCAATGGCGCCATAACGCTCTCAGGCGCCAACACCTTTGGAGGTGTGAGCAAGACCGTTACATTTAACGGAGGAATCCTCAATATCAATAATGCCCAAGCCCTGGGGAACTCAAGCAACACTTTTGTTATCGGTATTAGTGGCAATCTTTGGTGGCTCGATAACACCTCAGGCAACGCGATAACGCTCAATAATTATGCCCAGACATGGTCGAGCAACTTTACCTTCATCGGTACCAATAATCTTAACCTCGGCACCGGCGCTGTGACTATGGGTGCAAGCAGGACAGTTACTGTAAACGGCGGCACACTCACCGTAGGCGGTATCATCTCCGGTGCCTCAATGAGCCTGACAAAGGCCGGAGTAGGGACACTCGCTTTAACAGGCGTCAGCACATTTAACGGAGGCGTGGTGGTAAATGGCGGCAAGCTATTACTTGACCTCTCCACCAACACCACAGGAGTCGTTGCCGCGGCCAATATCCTGACCATGGGCGGCGGTACGCTTGAAGTGAAAGGTAAGAACACAGGCACCTCCGGACAGATCTTAGGCAATGTCACGATTAACGCGGGCGCAAGCAGCATTATCCTTAATCCCAATGGCGGCACGAGTACAATCCTGAACCTGGGCACGATTACGGCCACAACCGCGGGCGGCAGCCTCCTGGTGGGTAAGGCCTCAGGTGCCGGCACAGGCACCATTACCATCACCACCACCAGCAATAAAGACGCCGCAGGCATCTATGGCGGCAGGGTCATCTACACTTCAGACGGTGGAGCCACCTGCGACTGGGCGACCACTGCCTCCGGCTCTTCGCCTTATACTCTGTCGGCCTACGCCGGCTATACGACGTTGCCGACTTCAGGCGGTTCTTCCGGTGTTAACTACATAGCCACCTCCAACACCACGCTTACCGGCAGCTTTACGGTCAACACCCTTAAAATCGCAACCGGCGTCACGGTAGCTCTTGATAGTTACGCTCTTACCGTCAATAGCGGCGGCTTGCTCGTAGTCGGCAGCACCGCGGTTATAATCTCCGGCTCAGCCGTGCCCGGATTGATAGGCGGCACTAACGGGATCGGCGGTTACGACTTGGTTGTCGGAAACTATAACACCGGCGCCGGCAATGGACTGACGATCTCCGCCATAATTGGCAATAACGGCGCGAATGCCACTGCCCTGACCGCGTTCGGTACAGGAACAACTATCATCTCCAGTGCCTCGAACAGTTACACGGGCTTAACAATGGTGGGGACAGGCACGCTCCAGGCCGGGGCAAATAACGTATTCGGAGGCGCAAGCTCCACCTCGGCCCTGACCATAAACATTGGCGCCACACTGGATATGAATGGATATAACCAGGCATTCGGCTCACTTACAGGTAGCGGCGGCACCATCACATCGAGTAGGGCCGGAGCAGTGACACTTACTATAGGTTACAACAACACATCCCCTGCTGTCTATAACGGCATAATCCAGAACGGCTTGGGAACGGTCTCATTAACGAAGGTTGGCAGCGGCACGCTCACCCTTGGCGGTAATAACACCTACTCGGGAAATACGACACTCGATGGCACCGGAACTCTTGCCATCAACTTAAACACTTCACTTGGCACAGGCACTTTTATCCAGAATACCGGAACTACGTTTACGAATAACATTAGTACGAATAGCATGATAAGCGTCATTCCAAACAATGCCCAGTGGAATGGAAGCATTACGATCAACAATGGCCCATATTTTAGCGACAATGTGGCAATGGGTTCGAATGTTACAATAGCCGGCAATTCCACTTTTGGCGTGGTTGGTGTCTTGAGTGGCGCATATAACCTGGCGTATTCGAATGTTCGACTAAGGCTCTTTGGCGCGAATACCTTCGGCGGCGTAGGTAATACCATTACACAAGGCGCTTCAGGATTTATTTACCTATTTAACGATAGCGCTCTGGGTGATGTGAACAATACGGTTGTCTGGAATGCAGGATCTTTTTTCGAGACAAACAGTAGCTTTTTGCGCACGGTTACGCTTGCGGGTATTCAAATCAATGCTAGCAGCATTATGATCGGTAACAGCGGCTCGGCATCGTATCTGAAGATCGATGCGCCGGTGATTCTCGGGACAGACGTCACTTTTACCCACGGCAGCGGAGTCAGCCATATCATTTTTAACGGAGTTATCAGCGGTCCGTATAGTTTGACGATAACCACAAGCGTTGATATTATAGACTTGAACGCCGCGAATACGTTCGGCACAACGGGCAAGAACATTACCTTAACCACCGGTGTCCTTAATATCAATAACGCCTCGGCCCTCGGCAATTCAGCCAACACGCTCGTTCTTAGCGGCGGCACGATAAATAACACCTCAGGCGGCACGATCACGCTCGCCAACCCATACGTCCAGACCTGGAGCGGCAATTTTGCGTTCACCGGCACGAATAACCTTAATCTCAGTACGGGAGCAGTGACCTTAAGTGCTGACCGCACCGTGACAGTGAATGGCGGTACTCTCACTGTCGGCGGAGTGGTTACCGGAACAGGCACCATCGGCCTGACGAAGGCGGGAAGCGGGATCCTCTCTCTGACCGATACCCTGACGATTGGCGGTAACCTTACGATCTCGGCCGGAACCATATTGGCCAACGCCTCTGCCATCAATGTCGGCGGCAACTGGGCAAATTCCGGCACCTTTACTGCCGGCGCTGGCACGGTTACCTTTACCGCTACCAGCGGCACCAATAATATTACCGCCGGCGGCAGCTCGTTCTACAACTTAACCATTAACGGTAGCGGCGGAACCTTTGCCTGTCAGGATAATCTCACCGTAGCCAATAACTTTACCATTACCGCCGGCATCTTTACTGCACCTTCCGGCACCTTGTATGTAGGCGGCAACTGGTCAGACACAGGAGGAGCTTTTAAACACAATAACGGCACGGTGGATTTTAATGGCTCTGGTACCCAGACTATAGCTTACGGTAATACTTTCTATAATCTGACCCATTCCGGTGGCGGTACATTACAACTCCTGACAGCTGATCCGTCTTCATGGTATGTCACTTCAGGCTGGTTATACCGTAAGGCCATTACTATCTCTAATTCCGTAGTTTCCGGCGGTTCAGATTTATCTGACTTCCCGCTGTTAATCTCGCTGGCTTCAGACGCCGGACTGGCGGCTTATGCTTTGTCTACTGGCTACGACATCTTATTTACCTCTTCAAATGGCACCACTAAATTATCCCATGAGATTGAACAATACACCCCTGGTACCGGAGAGCTGGTTGCCTGGGTAAAGATTCCCACGCTTTCCGCATCTGACGACACTATACTTTACATGTATTACGGCAATGCCTCAGCCGACAACCAACAGGATGCGGCAAATGTGTGGCACGGCGATTATGATTATAGCGCAGTATGGCATTTAGCAGATGCCACCACCACTACTATCAGCGACAGCACAGGCCATGGTTATACCGGAACAAAAAGGGCGGTTGGCGAGCCTGTTGAAATAGCGGGGAAGATCGGCAACGCTCAGAATTTCGACGGGACAAATGATTATATTAATTTGACCGGGTTCACTTCAGCAGGCACCACCTACACTTTTGAATTCTGGATAAACGCCAATAATACCTCTACGATTAACCAGTATATGTTTGATATACAAACCGGGCGCTTACTCTGCGGTTGGGTTAAAGATGTCACAGGGAAAATTGGAGTTTATGACGGTGCCTGGAAAGAATTCGGAAATACGCCTAGTGCCGGTTCCTGGCATCAGCTAGCCTTTGTCTTCAATGGCTCTACAAGTAAGATGACATTATATGTAGACGGTTCTCCTTACGGAAGCGAACTTAGTTATACGCCTCGCTCAATAGGCGGAAACGTTGTCCTGGGCTCGCGCTATAGTATGGATCAGACTTATTTCAAGGGTATAATTGATGAGGTCCGGGTTTCCCCCATCGTCAGAACCGCCGGCTGGATTGCCACGGAATGGAATAACCAGAATACCCCGGCAACTTATCAGGCCGTAGGAGGGCAGGGGACTCAAGGTTTAACCGTAGCCAATAACCTGGATAACTCCGGCGGTACCTTGGATTTGAACGGTAATAATGTTGCCGTTACTGGCGCCTTCACCAATTCCAACGCTACTTTAAAACTTACCGGTGATGAGAACGTTACCACCCCTACCTTAAATACGGGTTCCATCGTAGAATATTCCGCCACCAGCGGCAGCCGCGCGATCAAGCCGTGGACTTATACTAATGCCACTTTAAAGATTAACGGTAACAACGGGACATTTACTTTACCTGCCACTAAGACCGTTGCCGGCGTTGAGATCGCGGACGGCACATTTGACATGAATGGCTTTGATCTGAATGTTACGGGCAATTGGACAAAGAATGGCGGAATTTTCACTCCCGACGTAGGAATAGTCAATTTCAATGGCTCTATAACGCAATCAATAGGCGGCTCCTCGGCGACAACTTTTGGTAGTGTTACGATTAACAATGCCAGCGGTGTTGGTCTGACCAACGACGCGATAATCGGAGGTACGCTTACCCTTACAAGTGGCGCATTCTCCGTAGGCTCAAACACCTTAACGCTCAACGGGCCGGCGATCGCAGGCACACCGGCCAATTTGTCCGCAACGTTGTCTTCAAGCCTTATCTTTGGCGGAAGCTCTGCTGGTGTCGGAATCCCAAGCAGTGTAACTGCGCTGAATAATCTGACAATCAACAATACCAATAACGTTATCTTGAACAGCAATCTGGCGCTAAGCGGCTTGCTTACTCTTACAAGCGGCGCATTGAAGATCACGGCCACTGCCGTAGGCAATGATAAGATTTATGATGGCAATATGGACGCTACAGTAAGCTTATCGAGTTATAAGATAACCAGCCGCGTTCCAACCTTTGCCTACGCCGCAAGTTTTGCCGACCAGGATGTCAATAATCCGGCGTCACCCATTACAATAAGCGTTGGCAGTATCTCCCTGACCGGCGACTATGCAGATGATTATGTGCTCAGCTCAGATACCGCCTCGACCACGGCCAATATCGAGAAGAGGACCTTCACGGCGGCCCTGACCGGCACCGTATCGAAGATATATGACGGCGA
>CAYSSS010000023.1:18606-24837 GCA_964433975.1 uncultured Planctomycetia bacterium | reverse complement strand
CGTACTCAAGGAGGTGTTTTCGTATCTCAAAATTATGCTGCTCCACTCTCTTTTGCGCGGTCGATATAGCTTTGGTTATGAAGTTGTGCTGTATCTCCTGGCCCTCCTCCATCCCGAGCTTCTCCATTATCATCTTTATCCTGTCGGAGCCGAATATTCTCATGAGGTCATCTTCTAAAGAGAGATAAAATCTGCTCGACCCGGGATCGCCCTGCCTGCCGGAGCGTCCTCGCAGCTGGTTATCGATTCGGCGGGCTTCGTGCCTCTCGGTGCCGAGGACATGAAGGCCGCCTAGGGACGCGACATCGTCGCCCAGCACTATATCCGTACCGCGGCCTGCCATATTCGTGGCTATAGTGATGGCGTACTTCTGGCCCGCCTTGGATATGATCTCGGCTTCCATTTCGTGGTACTTTGCGTTGAGAACATGATGGGGAATACTCATCCTCTTTAAAAGATTACTGAGGTGCTCGGACTTCTCTATTGAGATGGTCCCGACGAGAACCGGCCTGCCGACCTTGTAAAGCTCGGCTATCTCCATGCACGCGGCGTTGAACTTTTCGCGCTCAGTCTTGTATATGACGTCCGGGTGGTTGGTCCTCGCCAACTGTCTGTTGGTCGGGGCGACCACTACGTCGAGGCCGTATATCTTCGAGAACTCCACCGCCTCCGTCTCGGCCGTCCCGGTCATGCCGGCCAGCTTCTTGTACATCCTGAAATAATTCTGGAATGTTATGGTGGCGAGAGTCTGGTTCTCTCTCTCGATCTTCACGTTCTCCTTCGCTTCAACCGCCTGGTGAAGCCCGTCGGACCACCGCCTGCCCGGCATAAGGCGTCCGGTGAACTCGTCTACTATTATCACTTCGCCGTCTTTGACTACGTAGTCAACATCTCTTTTATAGAGAGCGTGAGCTCTTATTGCCTGCCTTATGTGATGTTCCCATTCCGATTGTATGTCATCATAGAGATTCTTGACCCCGAGCATCTCCTGGCACTTCAAGACACCCTCTTCGGTAAGGTTCGCCGTGTGGTTCTTTTCATTGACGGAGTAATCTATGCCCTTCTCTATGTCGACCCCTTTATACTTGGCGTCGATCTCTTCCTTATCGGTCGTGATCTTACCCTTAAGGCGCGGCACTATCTTATTTATGGTGTAATATTTATCGGTCGACTCTTCGGCCGGCCCCGATATGATAAGAGGAGTCCTCGATTCGTCCACAAGGATAGAGTCTACCTCGTCGACGATACAATAGTTATGGCCGCGCTGGGCCATATCCTCTTTGCTGACCACCATATTGTCCCTTAAATAATCGAACCCGAATTCGTTATTGGTACCGTAAGTGATGTCTGAAGCGTAAGCGCTTCTCCTCTGGGCCTGGTCTATATCGTGGTATATTACGCCGACCGACAGGCCTAAAAATTCATAGACAGGCCCCATCCAGAGCCTGTCTCTTTTGGCCAGGTAGTCATTTACCGTTATGACATGGACGCCCTCTCCGGTGAGCGCGTTCAGATATACCGGAAGTGTGGCCACCAGAGTCTTGCCTTCCCCGGTCGCCATTTCAGCGATCTTACCCTGGTGCAATATTAATCCGCCCATGAGCTGGACGTCGAAGTGGCGCATCTTCACCGTACGCTTCGCGGCCTCGCGCACGACCGCGAAAGCCTCCGGCAGAACATCCGCGAATATCATATTCTTCAGATCGCGGTACTTTCTTTTCAGTCTCTCTTTTTCATCCGGGGCTGTGGCGCTTTTGAATAGCTCCCACATCTCATTGAGGGCATCGGCACGCTCAAGCCTGTTCTTCTCTATCCTGGCCCTGAATTCATCGGTCTTCGCGCGTAGCTCGGCGTCGGAGAGCTTGGATATCTCGGGCTCAAACGCGTTTATCGCGTCTACGGTGGGCTTCAAAAGCCGCACCACTCTTTCGTTCTGCGTTCCAAGCATCTTTTTGAATAACTTATTAAGCATCTTTCGTCCTTAAGCCCTTCAGATACGCCTCTATGAATCCGTCTATTTTGCCGTCCAGCACACCCTGGGCGTTACCGACCTCAAATCCGGTCCTATGATCCTTCACCATCTTGTATGGATGCAGGACATATGACCTTATCTGGCTGCCCCATTCGATATCCTTCTTTGAGTCGTATGCGGTCTCGACCGCCTTCGCTTTCTTCTGGCGCTCGACCTCATAAAGCTTCGCTCTCAACAGCTTCATAGACATCGATTTATTTTTGAACTGCGAACGTTCGTTCTGGCATTGTACCACTATCCCGGTAGGGATGTGGGTTATCCTTACAGCAGAGTCTGTCTTATTTACGTGCTGCCCGCCTTTGCCGCCGGCGCGATAGGTATCTATCTTCAGATCCGCTTCCTTCACCTCTATCTTTATATCGTCCGAGACTTCCGGTATAACATCGACCGAAGCGAATGAGGTGTGCCGTCTCTTGTTGGAATCAAAAGGAGAGATCCTAACCAGGCGGTGGACTCCCGATTCCGCCTTAAGATAACCATACGCGTAATCCCCCGCCACTAAAAGAGTGGCGCTCTTTATACCGGCCTCTTCACCCTGGAGCTGATCGAGCCATGTGACTTTGTAGCCTTTACCCTCGGCCCACATCGCATACATCCTCAGGATCATCGCCGCCCAATCGCACGCCTCCGTTCCGCCGGCCCCGGCATTGACGCTTAGAATGGCGTTATTTATATCGGTCTCTTCGTTTAGAAGCGCCCTGAACTCAAGGTCATCGGCATCGCCGGAGAGCTTCGCGAGGTCGTTCTTAAAATGCGCCAGCGATTCCGTGTCTTCGGTGCCGGCTATCTCTATTATGTCGCGTATACCATTGACGCCTTCGGCTATCTTGAGATACGGCTCCGCCGCAAGCTTCAAACTCTTCAGCTCTTTTACCGTACCTTGAGACCGCTCCTGGTTATTCCAGAACCCTTCCTGCGCGATCTCCTTCTCCAAATACGCTATACGCTCCAGCTTTGTATCGATGTCAAAGATAACCTCTGAGGGCCGCTAACTTACCCTCCGTCTTCTTTAACTCTTCTCTTATTCCGTTCAGCATTGGTTTTAATCTCCCAGCAATTGAATGATTGTATCAATATAAACGAGATGCGCGCGCTACTTCTTTTGTTTAATTTGATTGGGGGATATTTTGACGACTTTCCCGTTTTGCCATACTACAAGAGGACGGCCTGTGCGCTTATGTTCTTCCACTACCTCGCGAATCGCTTCTTTAAACGCTTTAAAAGCTTTTATCTGCAATGTTTTTTTTGTCATTATTAATTTACCCCGCCGGTTCGGATACTTTTCTAAAAAGATCGCTATCTAATATTTCTGCCTTCCCGTTCTTTTCCTGAGCAATTAATCTTGGCATGGCGTTTGAATTATTAAACAGAAGCCATGTATCGGAAATCTTCTTATAATAGTTGAAAAAATTATATATCCCTCTATGAAATCTACGCCTTACATCTAAAGCAGGCACGTTATGACCGCCAGTAGCGACTCTGTCCTTTATGCGCCCCAACGCAAGCTCAGCATTGGGGATCCATAAGAAGAATATGTTTATATCATATCCTTTCTTCTTTAAATCTTCCAAAAACGACATATAAGATCTGCCCGCCAAAGTCGTTTCAAAAGCAAAATCGACATTTTTTTCCGCTAAATTGCGAATCTGCTCAAGTACAAGTCTTCCAGCCTTCATGGCAGCCGCTCCGGGTGAGAACGGTGATAGCCCCTGCGCAATAAGATCAGCATTTACAAAATTCTGGCATTTCGCATAATTCGGCAGAAATTTTCTGGCAAACGTGGTCTTACCTGAGCCATTTGGCCCGGCAATAATATAAACATTTTTACTCGACATATGCTGAGATTATAACTTAAAGGACAACTGCCCGCAATAGATATTCTTGCTATGCGGCTTGCTCCAATTGCTTCATGGTGAGCTCGTAATACTCTGCGGTTTTGTTTATGGGGACTTGCGCGGCGTGCGGCAAGTTTATCCATATACCTTTAACAGTGTCTTTCAGCGCGTCTTCGATAGCTTTCATATCTCCGCCTAAATCCACGAACTGCCTTTTGATAATGTCCTTCACCAGCTCGTATTTATCCGCGTCTTCTGGCGGTATCTTAGACGGAATCTGTGAGGCAAGAAACGCCATGTTCAGCATGCCGATAATCCGGAATGCCTCGCCGTCATGATATTCCTTGATATCCACATGCGCCTCTCCTATCTTGTGGTCCTGCGTGTAACACTCTACCCAGATAAGGCCTTGGTCTTGATTGCCTGATCCTTCCAATTTAATCCTGTGCTCACCATGCAAGAATAAGGATAATTTATTTTCAACATACAGCTTAAGCAATTTTTCGGCATCTTTCGATATTTTTTTCGAATTATATCTTACTGTATAGTACTTGACGCTCTTTTCCTCTCCTTCTTTTGGGAATAACGTGCTGTCTTTCTTATTTTCTCTGCGGGACAATTCATATGCCATCCGCACCAGATTCTCGATGTCAGGGATGTTCTGAGCGGTCAACTCCTCTCCGTCATTGCGAGGAGCCGAAGGCGACGAAGCCCCTCGACTTCGCTCGGGACTTCGTCCTGAGCTTTTGTCGAAGGACGAAGCAATCTCAGTTGTCGTCGGGGATACGACGGCGGGTAACTGCACTGTGGCGCTTTGCAGATCGTGTCCTTTGATACGGTGAATTTTGAGTTCGTACACTCGCTCTCCCGCACTGAATACTCTACCTCTTTCGACTGTATAGCCAAGGTTTTCAGCATGTTCTGTCAAAATATCTATTTGTTTCGAAACAGAGGCGGCGTATGCTGATACGAGAATAGTGGAATCGTCTTTTAGCGAAGATAGAGTCGCCTCAATTATTTGCCTCTTTTCTTCTTTATCAAAAATTATTTCCAGCACGTTCAATAGAAATGCGTAAGAATAATACCTTGGTTGAATATTCGCCGATTGTACGTATGTTTGATGGCTCGTTGTGTTAATGCGGTCTCCGATTAAATCTTTACCTGTTACCCTGGCGATCTCTTGCCTGTCAAGATCTATGGCTTGACTTAGAAATTTCATGTCACGAACACCTGGATCTACTACATCGACTTTCGCGCCTTTTATAGCGCGGACAACCGGGTAACCGGAGAACGACCCGCATCCGACATGCAGGATATTATCTTTTTCTCCAATCCCTAACTCATCAATTATTCGTGCAATATCAAGAGGTGAATCAAAGAGATGCGCCCCCACCAATAAATCTTCAGTTTGCCGGATAATTTCTTCCGCGCTTTTTGGGAACTTCGATTGTACGCTTGTCAACTTAGGACCGGGTTCTGTGCCAATCGGGGAACTGTCCGCCTTCGCATTCACTGAGCCTTCGACTGGATGCTTCGGCGGACTATTCGCCGAAGCCCCTTCGCTATTTTCCGGTTGTTGGCGAAGGCGAATGTCCCCGGCGAGCGCGGGCGCTTTCGGTGGTCCCGGGGCCATCCTATTCGGGGACACCCTATCCGCAGGCTGCTTGCCCGCCGAGGCCAAAGGCAAAAGCTCTTTGGCGGAGGCTGGGCCGGCGGCCGGCGGGATTGTAAAAACAATCGTGTAATAAATGTCAATATTATTATCTACGATGCTGATTTGCAAATTAAGACGCCTTACCATTTCGTTGTAAAATTCAAGCGCTGCTTTATTGCTTTTCAAACAGCGGCAAGCGATATTCGTTGCTCTTTTATTCCGGGCTTCAGCCAGAATTTGTTCAAAAAGATACTGGCCAACTCTCCGCCTCTTATATTTTCCTGCTACTTTTAAGGCCCTGAACCAAATAGTGCTTAAACTGTAGAGATAATATTCAACACTTCCTAAGATTGCATCGCCGAATCTTGCAGTAAGATAGAATTTACCTTCGATTTCTTTTTGTTCAATTGCGACATTGAGCGGTTTTTCCGATGCGGCAGCGGTTTCAGAGGCTGCAACTGCGGCAATGTGCATCTGACGGTTCTCTTGAGACGCGGGTTTCATTAACCCCAATCTTTCATCGTTAAAGACAGCGAGAAGCGCCTCCGAATAATTTCTATTAAAGCAATCGCTTTTTAACGCTCCTTCAAGCTTCCAAGCATGAAAATGCCCATTTGTTATCCTACATATATCATTCCTCAAACTTTCTATCTCACCGGGGGTGAGTTTGTCCAAGTTATCGTATCTCTGGATGATGTGCGGGACTTCCC
>CAYSSS010000023.1:0-18506 GCA_964433975.1 uncultured Planctomycetia bacterium | reverse complement strand
GATGTGCGGGACTTCCCTTGACAGGACATACCTTACGGATTCTATGGCTTTTTCTTTGGTCGACCATTCTAATTGGAATCCCAACGGGCTTAAAGCGAGTTTCGGGAATACGGCAAGCAAGGCGTCGATATAACTTCCGTTAAAATAGGGGGCAACTCTTCTATTCAAAGCACCGCCAAGCCCCCATATTTCAAAGCACCCCCCTGTTATCCTACATACATCATTCTTTAGAGCTTCTATCTCGCCGGGGGTGAGTTTGTCCAAGTTATCGTATCTCTGGATGATGTGCGGGACTTCCCTTGACAGGACATACCTTACGGATTCTATGGCTTTTTCTTTGGTCGACCATTCTAATTGGAATCCCAACGGGCTTAAAGCGAGTTTCGGGAATACGGCAAGCAAGGCGTCGATATAACTTCCGTTAAAATAGGGGGCAACTCTTCTATTCAAAGCACCGCCAAGCCCCCATATTTCAAAGCACCCCCCTGTTATCCTACATACATCATTCTTTAGAGCTTCTATCTCGCCGGGGGTGAGTTTGTCCAAGTTATCGTATCTCTGGATGATGTGCGGGACTTCCCTTGACAGGACATACCTTACGGATTCTATGGCTTTTTCTCTGGTCGACCATTCTAATTGTAGCGGGAATTCCGATCGGTTTAGGTTGAGTTTTGGGAACGTGACAAGCAAGGCGTCGATATAACTTCCGTTAAAATAGGGTGCTCTTTTTTTACTTAAAGCGCTGCTAAGGCCCCATAAAACGAAATGCGCGGAAGTTATTCTATATATATCCTTACTCAACGCGCTTACTTCTTCGTCAATAAGGCTGTCCAAGCTTTCGTATCTTTGTATGATATCCGGCCTATTTTGTCCTATGCCATCCATAACGTTAAATATGCCAACCCTGATTCCTGAATCCCAACGGTATCTGAATACCATATGCCTTTTTCTAAAGTCTCGTATATATGAGTCTGTGAGCCCCAACCTCGGATTGTCGAATATAGCCAATAAGGCGTCGATATAACTTCCGTTAAAATAGGGTGCTCTTTTTTTACTTAAAGCCCTGCTAAGGCCCCACAGCTTGAAATACGCATGGGTTATCTTGTATACATCATTCCTCAAGCCTTCTATCTCGCCGGGGGTGAGTTTGTCCAAGTTATCGTATCTCTGGATGATGTGCGGGACTTCCCTTGACAGGACATACCTTACGGATTCTATGGCTTTTTCTCTGGTCGACCATTCTAATTGTAGCGGGAATTCCGATCGGTTTAGGTTGAGTTTTGGGAACGTGACAAGCAAGGCGTCGATATAACTTCCGTTAAAATAGGGTGCTCTTTTTTTACTTAAAGCCCTGCTAAGGCCCCACAGCTTGAAATACGCATGGGTTATCTTGTATACATCATTCCTCAAGCCTTCTATCTCGCCGGGGGTGAGTTTGTCCAAGTTATCGTATCTCTGGATGATGTGCGGGACTTCCCTTGACAGGACATACCTTACGGATTCTATGGCTTTTTCTTTGGTCGACCATTCTAATTGGAATCCCAACGGGCTTAAAGCGAGTTTCGGGAATACGGCAAGCAAGGCGTCGATATAACTTCCGTTAAAATAGGGGGCAACTCTTCTATTCAAAGCACCGCCAAGCCCCCATATTTCAAAGCACCCCCCTGTTATCCTACATACATCATTCTTTAGAGCTTCTATCTCGCCGGGGGTGAGTTTGTCCAAGTTATCGTATCTCTGGATGATGTGCGGGACTTCCCTTGACAGGACATACCTTACGGATTCTATGGCTTTTTCTCTGGTTAAATAGTCTAATCGGAATCCTAATGGGTTCAATCTGAGTTTTGGAAATACAACGAGCAAGATGTCAATATGGCTTCCATTAAAGTATGGGGTTCTTTCTTTATGCAAAGCCCTGCTAAGGCCCCATAGCTTGAAATGCGCTTGAGTTATCCTATATACATTATTCATTAGGTTCTCTACTTCGGCATCGCTTAATTTATCGATATTATCGTATCTCTGGATGATGTGCGGGACTTCCCTTGACAGGACATATCTTACATTTTCTATTCCTCTCTTTTCGGTTTCCCAGTGATATCCCGGATGCGCATCAGCCTGGCCGGTGGATTCGGCCGGTGCCTTCGCCTCGTTCGCCGCCTTCACGCGCTCCGCGTTAAGCTGCCAGTCATCGACCGGCGCGACCCAGCGCGGCTCTTTGCCAAGCTTGACCGGATGCCGGATGCCGCTTTCAGGGCCGGGACGGGGCTGTAAGGGTTTTTTGATGCCGATTACCGGCGGGATTTCAGGCTTGCGGGTTTCCCCGATTTTAGCACGGTATATTTGCGCCACTTCATATTTTGTCTTGAGAAGGCCTTTCTTGGCAGTGATAACCAGGAGCCAAATATGAGTTAACTTCTCATCACAGGCAACGCCGATACCGAATATCTTCTCCATATTCGTATTAAGCACATACATTTTTTCCCCGAATTTAATATGAATATTTTTGCGGTCAGGATCAACGCGGAAAATTATCGACGGGTTTTTCAGGATATATTCATCGGTTTGGATACTGCAGCTGGCGGTTTCCACAAGCACAAAGAGTCCGGCTTTGCTTATTTCCGGCCCGAATAATTTCGGCCATTTATCCTTTTCTATCAATGTGAACGGCGCCGGCCTTTCCGCCGGTTTCGGTGCTTCTTGAACAGGCGCTGCCGTTGGTTTCTTAGGTATCGGCCCGTCTATTTTTGCAGCCGGTGGTGTCTGTACTGATTTTGGGGCCGATTGCACAACTGCTGTAGGATATAATTTACCTAAGAGGCTATTTTTTGCTCCTTCAAACTGCGGGTTATTGTTGGCTATTAACTCTATTTGTTTTCGTGCCTTCGGGCCTAACGCAATCAATCTTTGACATTCTTCTATCGTCACAAAAGTCTCGGGGACAGGGCCTATAATCATGAGAAACTGCTGGTTATTGGTAACCACGGCCTTGACTAATTTTGCCTCGTCGGGAGTCAATCCTTTTTGCAATACCGCGGCATCTACCTTTGGCAGGGCCGGTCCCTGTGCGCCTTGCGCTACCGCCGCGATGTTGACGTTGCTACTATATTTTTTCAATAAGCCTTCGAGATATGCGAGGCGCTCAGATTGTGGGATAACCTCAAGTATGCCGGGATGGTTTTTGTCTAAATATTTCAGCAGCTCGGCAGCTGATTTCACAAGGGCTGGATTTTTCTTAAGTAACTCTTCTATCCGCGCACGCTTTGTTATATCGTCTATCCCGCCGCTTGCGCCGCCGAAGGTGGACGACGGAGTTACATTTTCTGGGCCTTTTCTTTTTATATCCTCTATCAGCTTTCGGCCATAGATGTCGTAAGCAAAACCGAGTATCATATTCCTATATCCATCCGATAATGGTTTTCCTGTTATTAAATTTGCCAAGAGAACCGGATCAAACATGGCTCGTAATCTTGTCAGGTCTGTCCTGGATTCATCTTTTCCAAGGCCATTACGCCAGATTCTGTCGATCTCACTACTAATAACTTGTTCTTCGTGAATAGCACGATCAAACGCTCCTGCTAAAAACTGCCATCTTATCTTATTAGTTCCTTTTGGCAATCGTCCTGCTGTGGCAAGTGCCTGGATGAGGTAACCTAGGCTATTATTTCCAAGTTGTGATCTATGTTCATCAAGCCAATGGAGGGTGTCTTCTAAATTATTTGGTTTATAATTCTGTAGAAGCGGGCTATTTAGATAAAAGTCATAAGCTGCTGCTGAGCGTTCCCATGTTTCTTCGCTTTTTCCTACAGGTAATCGTCCCGCTATGGCAAGAGCCTGGATGAGGTAACCTAGGCTATTATTACCAAGTTGTGACCTATGTTCATCAAGCCAATGGAGGGTGTCTTCTATATTTTTTGGTTCATAACTTTGTAGAAGCGGGCTATTTAGATAAAAGTCATAAGCTGCTGCTGAGAACTCCCAATTCTTTTCGCTTTCTCCTTCAGGTAATCGTCCTGCTATGGCAAGGGCGTGGATGAGGTAACTTAGGCTATTATTTCCAAGCTGTGATCTATGTTCATCAAGCCAATGGAGGGTGTCCTCTATATTTTTTGGTTCATAGCTTTGTAGAAGCGGGCTATTTAAATAAAAGTCATAAGCCCCTGCTGAGCGTGCCCATGCTTCTTCGCTTTCTCCTTCAGGTAATCGTCCTGCTGTGGCAAGGGCCTGGATGAGGTAACCTAGGCTATTATTTCCAAGTTGTGATCTATGTTCATTAAGCCAATGGAGCGTATCTTTCAAATTGGTAGGATGATAATCTCTTAGCATAGGATACTTATCTATCAAAGACACGGCCGGCTTTTCTTTATCCTGGCCTGCCGCCGCGATGTTGACGTTACGACTGTCTTCATCGGTGCCGTAGAGCGAGAGCATATTCTTGATATATCTATAATCGAAATACGTGTTGACTTCGGCATCATTAATACCCGTGGCGATCCTTATTGACTTATGCAGCGTACGTAATGGATATGCGGATTCATTGAATATTTTGGCGTATTGGCGGGCTTCTTTGATATTTTTGGTGATCCATTGGCGCATTTCAGGGCGGGTGGCGATGTGCAGGATATTGACCCTTAGGTTTTCCCATTGGAGGATTTCGTCGATGCCGTGTTTCTGGATGCACTTGTCAGGCGTATTGGTGAGTGTACTGTCTATGTATATTACGGGAATGCCGCCGTAGTCCCTGCCGCTTAAGCCCACGTGGGCAAATTGGCTTGTGGATGCCAGCAGTCCGGCCACTCTCACGAGCATGACGGATTCCAGGCCTTTCACATTATCTTTTATTAGCCCTCTTACGGCCGGGTTATTAATATCTATTAATTCAGCCCTGCGGGACTGCCAATCTTTGACTAATATCCCTTTTTCTTTTTTTATCTGCTCTTGAAGGTAGTGATCGACGCCGTCTTCTGACAGGAGAAATTCTTTTGCAATGAATTTCTCCCTGAATTGCGCATCAGTTAATTGTGTCGGCGTGGCGAGAGTCTTTTTTGAGATTGCTTCGTCGGCCTTCGGCCTCCTCGCAATGACGGAGGAGAGATCTTGTGCCCATGCAATATCATTAACCGCAAATAGGCACACTAATACTATTGTTATAGCCTTGTATATGATGCTATATCTGGATTTGTGCTCTATTAACATATTGATAAATTATAGCATGTATATGTAATCGGTCAATTGTTAATAGTTAACTTTTTGATATCCTAACTGATAAGCCTTTTTGACATGAGCTTCTTGTGGTAGGATATTGCGAAGCGGTGAGCCTCATCACGAACTCTTTCTAATAGATGCAGGGCTTTTGATTCTTTAGGTAAAACTATTGGGTCTTTCCTATCTTTAACATATATGCGTTCAAATTCCTTAGCGAGTCCGATCGTCGGGATATTATCGACCGATAATTTCTTCAGTTCGTCGAGCGCCACGCCCAAATGCCCCCTGCCGCCGTCTATGACTATGAGGTCGGGCAAAGGCCTCTTCTCTTTGAGAGTTCTCGTGTATCTACGACGGACGATCTCGCGCATCATGCTGTAGTCGTCCATTCCCGAGACGGTTCTTATCTTGAACTTCCTGTACTCATTCTTATCGGGGCTGCCTTTTCTGAAATATATCATCGATCCGACTGCCTCATCGCCCATTATATTCGAGACATCGAAGGCCTCTACGACCTCGAGCTTACCCTTTATCCCGAGTATGCTCTTAAGCTCGCCCAGCTCGTTGGCGGGCCCGTACTTAACCCTGTCCGTATTTACCGAGCCGAGCGCTTCGAGCCTGTTCCTGCATTCCATCGCCTCTTCAAATTTTTCATCCTTCGACAGTTGCTTCATCCTCCCGGTCAATAACTTCAGAAGTTCCGACCGCCTGCCCTCAAGAAAGAGCCTTAACTCTTTAATGACGGCGCCGTAGCGTTCCTGGCCCACCCTCCCCTCGCACGGCCCGAGACATTGGCCTATATCAAACTCCAAGCACTTTTTCTTAGGCATTTTGTTGCAGGTCCTTAGAGGAAAAATTTTCTGCAGGATCTTTAGTGCTTCCTTTAAAAGTTTGGCGCTTGTATACGGGCCGTAATATACGGCGCCGTCTTCCTTCCTCTCTCTTGTTATCATGAGGCGAGGGAATTTTTCCTTTAAGGTGAGTTTCAGCATCGGGTAGCTCTTGTCGTCGCGCAGGGAGACATTATACTTCGGAGAGAGCTGCTTGATAAGGCCGTTCTCGTAGATAAGGGCTTCGGCGCTTGTTGCCGTCGAAAGATGATCCACATCCGCTATCTGCAATACGAGCGACATTATCCTGTCTGGATGTCTGCGGGAATTTTGAAAATAACTCGCTACTCTTTTTCTTAGGTTATCCGCCTTGCCCACATACAAAATTTCTCCGGAAGCGCTCTTCATCATATAGACGCCCGGAGAATCTGGCAAATTTTTTATCGTCTCTTTGAGGCCCATGAGAATACCCTCTCGAGCTCTTTAATCCTAAAAATATACGCGGCTGCAATGAAGGCGGCCGCCCCGGCTACCATCGATAATAAGACGCCCATTGCGGAGGCGCTCTTTGCCAATGTGAATTTTATAACTATCCCCATGATGATACTGGCCAAGAGCGCCCTTAAAAAAGAATCGACTATCTCTCTTGTGCCCAGCCGGCCGATCCGCTTTTTTAGAATAGAATAGAGCATTAAAAAATTAACTGTGGCCGATATGGATGTGGCGAGCGCCAATCCGCCGAGCTTCATGGGCCACATAAGGATCAGGTTTAAGACCACATTCAGTATCACCGCAATAAGCGCCGTCTTTACAGGCGTCTTCGTGTCATGCATGGAATAGAAACATGTAACCAATAGCTTTATACCGCCGTAAGCGCAAAGCCCGAAGGCATAAAAGAATAACGCGCTGTTCGTTATATATGTCGAGTAGGGAGTAAACTCCCCTCTCTGGAAGAGCATCTTTATTATCGGCAGGCCCAATACGGCCAGGCCCACGCTCGCCGGTATCATTATCAAAAAAGTCATCCTTAAAGAGAAAGAGAGCGTATCTTTTAGCCCTGCCATGTCATTGGACGCGAATTCATGGCTCATCTTTGGAAGCGCAGCCTGCGCGAGCGCAAGCCCGAATATGGCAAGGGGAAATTGTATAAGACGGTTGGCGTAATAGAGGGCCGCGACCCCGCCTGACCCGACGATCCACCACAGAGACGCGAGCATCGTATCGACCAATATATTCACCTGGTATATGGCGGATCCGAATACGCGAGGGATCAAAAGAAACCCCACCTTCTTCACCGCGGGGTGCCTGAAGCCTTCTCTAAAATCTATGGTGATGCCCTTCCTGTACATCACCGCCACATTCAGAGCCAATTGCAGTACTCCTCCCGCCAGAACTCCTATCACAAGGCCCATAACGCCCATACCGGGGCATAGCCATACGATGGCCAATATCAGGGTTATATTAAGGAGACATGGGCCAAAGGCGGGGCCGGCGAAATGCCGCTCTGTGTTCAAAACGCCCATCGTATAAGCCGTTAAGCCTATAAGTATCAGGTACGGGAAGATCGTCCTGCTGAGCTCTATGGTAAGTTGCAGAGTGGAGGGTTCACGGATGAATCCGGGAGCTATCAAGCGCACTATGAGCGGAGAAAATATTATACCGAACAGGGTCAGGGCCGAAAGAGAAGCGAAGGAGATATTGAAAAGCACCTTTGATGCGCGCAGGAACTCTTCTTTTTCGCCTTTCGCTTTATATCCGGTCAGCACGGGAACTATCGCCGCGTTAGTCGCGCCCTCGCCCACCAGATCTCTTAGAGAGTTGGGTATCCTGAACGCGACGAAGAAAGCCTGCGCCGCCATACTCGTACCGAAAAAATTCGCTATTAATATGTCGCGCGCGAATCCGAGGACCCTGCTGATAGCGGTAGCGAGCCCGATAGTGCCGGTAGATTTAATCAGGTGCCTCTTATTCATAGTAAAATTCCTTGACTACCCTAAGGCGACATGCTATAATTTCGAGTTCCAAAAGGAAGGAAAAAGATAATGCCTATTAAAAGAGCTTCTTTCAAAGATTTAAGGAAATCTAAAAGAAAACATCTCAGGAACATTGCAATAAGATCCGAGCTTCATTCTCACTCAAAGAAGGTCGAGGGCCTCATAGCCTCAAAAAAAGCCGACGAAGCCAAGGCCGCGTTGAGGGCATTCATATCGAAGCTCGATAAAGCCGCCTCTAAAGGTATCATTCACAGGAACGCCGCATCCAGGAAAGCCTCGCGCCTTACGAAGAGGATTCTCGGCCTATCCAAGGCATAACTTTATAATAGCGAGCTCCATTACAAAAGATGAATTGTATCTCGGCCTCTTTATATTCAGGTCCGCGTCCAAAAGCACATTCATCTTAGACTCCATCTCCCTGGCCGAGAGAGAATGAACGTGGGTAAAAAATTCTTCGACGATCCTCCTGTTTATACGCAATTTCTGGCAGACTGAAACCTCCGTATCGCCCGCGTCAAGAAGAAGCTTTGCCTTTAACGCCCTCTTAAAGAACCAGCTCAATATTCCCGTTATCTCGTAAGGCTTCTTCCCGCTCGATGTCAGCTCATGCACAATGCTGATAGCTTTCGAGGCGTTTCTGTCGCCTATAGCGGACGCTATATCAAAGACCGAGGCCACCACGCTCTTACCTACCAGGCTTTCAACATCACGACTGGTAATGTTCTTTCTCTTGCCGATAAACGTCGTGAGCTTATCAATCTCCCGGGACAAGCTAAGAAGATCGGCGCCCTTAGCTTCTTTAATTATATCGAGGGCGTCATCTTCTATCTTTTTATCCTGTGCCAGGAGATATTTTTTGATCCAGCTCGAGAGCTCATTATCGGATAGAGGGGCAAATCTCAATACTTTGGCGCATCCGGCCATCGATGGGTAGCTCTCTAGAACGGACGCGTCATCCGAATCTATGATAAGACATGTATGTCGGTTGGGATTCTTGATGTAGTCTGACAGTTTGAGGGTATCTTCTTTGGAGAACTTATCAAAATCTTTTACTACTATGAGCCTCTTCGCTGAAAAGAATGGCAGAGTTGCGGCCGAGTTGATTATTTCGTCCGCGGATGTGTCCGATCCGTGGAATACTTTATAGTCCAGCTCGCCAGAAAAGCTGTCGAGAGACCTGGAGCGCAATTCGTCTATGGCGCGTTCCTTGAGATACTTCTCTTCCCCTAAAAACAGAAATACGGAAGGGGTCGTGTTTACCCCGCCCCTTCTTGAAGGAGATTCAGGGTTTGCAGAAGAGGCGGGGTTTACCATTCCTCGATGGTTCTTTCCACTACGCGCCGCGCCAGGTCGGCATTCGCTTCTTTTATAGCCGTGGTTTCGCTCTTCGCGAGCGGGCCTGAGGTCGTATAGAGCGATTCACCCGCGAAGTAATTTTCGGCCCAGCGCACTTTGCCGTCGCCGGCGTTCTTCAATTGCAGGCTCACTACGATCCTTACCCTGTACTCCTGTACGTCATTATTCCTGTCATACCTGAGCGCCTCGTTCCTGAAATCGATCAGCTCACCCGTCAATATTAGGTCCGCCGTCCCGGCGTCGGCTATCCTGAGATTGCCGTCGGTAAGATATTTGTCGCGTATCGTCCTCGTAGCTTCCAGTTCCATGCCGGGCCGATAACCTCTGTACATCCTCTCGTCGCTCGATTCAGCCGTAACCCTTATCTTGTTAACCAGGTTATCAACGTAGATCGTCTTAAGGTTTGACGGCAAAAGAGACTTCGTCGTATATCCGCATCCGGAAATGAAAAAAAGCGCCGCAAATAGGGCCGCGGTAAATTTTCGCACGTGAATATTTCTCATCGTTACCATCTCCTGTTCGTTGCCGCCATAGGCTCATCGTTAGTTCCGAAGTACAATGGCTTCCATCCCTTATTTTTATCAGTCCCGTCTATCACAGGCTCTTTCTTGCTATTGAAGTTCAACGGTTTCCAGGACTTAGCTTTCGGCGTTTCGCTAAGCGTAGTCTCAGTAAGTTCAGCGCCTGCCTGTCCGGCCGGCTGGTCTTTTTCTTCGGCAGGCAATTCGGGTGTATGCGACTCTTCCAAAGTAGACTCTGAAACATAGACTTCCGCTTCGAGGGCCCCTGTTTCCGGAGTCTCGGCAACCTCGGCTTCTATGAGTTGCGCAGTCGGTTCAGCTTCGGGAGCCTCTATGATCTGAGGCGTGGGTATAGCTACCGGCGATTCTACTATCGGCACGGCCGGCCCTTCCTCTTCTATCAGGGCAGACGATCTCTCTACTACGACAGACGTTTCAGGAGCCTTATCTGGCTGAATTTTCTTCGCGGTGTCGAAGCTAAGAGGATTCCATGCTCTCTTTTTGGGGGCTTCTTTGGCTGCGGCTTCTTTTGCCACAGGTTCTTTCTTAACACCCAGGTTAAACAGGTTCCACGGATTCTTTTTTGGCGCGGCCTCCTCAGTCGGGGTCGGCTGGGCTACCGTCTGGGCCTGCTTCTTCTCGCTCTTGAAGCTGAACGGATTCCAGCTCTTCTTCTTCGGGGCTTCCGGTGCCGCCGTCTTGACCTTCTTCTCCCCGCTCTTGAAGCTGAACGGATTCCAGCTCTTCTTCTCTCGGGCTACCTGCTTCGATTTTTTTTTAGTCAGATCCACGACAGGCGCGGCCTTCTTAGTCCCTTTCGCCTTCAACGCTTCTATCTTCGCTTGCGCTCTATTGATAAAGCTGCTCTCCGGATAGGAGTCTATCACGTCCTGGTAATATATTATGGCCGCCTGGGTCTTGCCCTGGGACTCATAGAACTCCGCTGCCCTGAAAGACTTCTCGGAAACCTTATCCTTCAGCCGCTTCATTGTAGTTTCCGCCTTCTGGGCCATCTCGGTGTCTTTATTCTTATAGACGAACTTCTCGAATGTCTTTATGGCGTTGTCGGTGGCTTCGGCATCGTAGGCGGGCCTCAGAGAAGCCTTATACGCGCACTGTGACTCCTGATACATCGCCCGGGTGGCAAATTTCGACTTTGGATAATCTTCAACGATCTTGTGGAACGCCTGGACAGCCTCTTCATAACGCTCGCTCTTCTTCAGCGCTTCACCCAGGTTGAACTGCGCCTCTTCGGCGAATTTACCGTACGGGGCGTTCTCAACAACCTTTTTGAATATCTCCACTGCGCGGTCAAGGGGGGCCATTATATCTGTGCCAAGTATCTTGGGGCCCGGTTTACTGAGATAGAGATTACCTATAGCGAATTCCCGCGCCAGTATCTCTTCGGTATTGGCTATGTGAGGAAAATTATCGATGGCCTTTTGGTAGTTCTGGTATGCGAGATAATACTTATTCATGTTCTCATAGCAGAGGCCCACATAGTATTGGGCCTTGGAGGCATATTCGGAAAATTCGTACTGCTTGGCGAGTTTTTCAAATTCTGTAGCGGCCCTTTGAAAGTCCTTGGCATTATAGAAACTCATGCCCCAATCGAACTGTTCTTTAGGGCTGTCTTTTACCGCGTACTTGGGGTTTGTGAATTTCTTGGTCTCAGGCGTCCATATCCAATAAGCACTGGCAACAGTCGACAGAGCCGATATGCTGATCAGGAAAAAAAGCGTTATAGTGAAGGCAAATCGCTTAATCATTTGAGGAGAGAATTATACCACGCGGGGCTTTGAAGGTCAAAGAAAAATGCCGGTAATTTATAGACTCGCGCCGTTCAAACGGCTTACGTAATCGGTAATAATGGACCTGTCTTCTTTTGAGATCTCCAGGAACTGATTACCGAGCTCATACTGCTCTCCGCTCGAGAGCTTGCGAATCCACGCCACTTTGGAGATGGCTTTTATCGGCCTCTGCACCGTCGGCAAAGTTATTTCCACAACGAGCCGGCAGGCGAGAGAAATGAACTCATTCGTCTTAAAGCGTATTCCGCCCTCACTGATATCTTTGGTGAGAGATCCCATCGGAACGGTTGCTGTCCTGATATTTTTGTAACGCAGAGGAAGATTTGACTCTATCCTCTGAAAGCGACGCCTTTCTGTTACATTATCAGTGCGCGTCTCCATCGTCTATTTCTACCTTTCATTTGTAGAACTGAAACAAAAAAGTATAATATATTATTTCCCGTTGACGCAAATATACCACACGATGTCTATTTTGTCAAGGTAAAGTATAAAAAAGCTAGTTCTTTTGGCAAAATGGCTCAATTTTAAAGCCATCCCCTTTTGTAAAAACGGTTACGGCCCCATTCACTTTTGTGTCGTAAGAAACTTTTTTCGGGCCGCGCATTCTATTTTTCCCGGGCCCGCGGCTGAATTTTTCTCCGGAACTTGTGACCAAAGCTTCGGCGGATACCAGATTAAAAAATTTGTCCGCCACTCTCTCCTTCCCCAATGACCCGCCATGATGCGGGACCTTCAGCAGATCGGAGCGCAGCAGGCCGTCGTATGAAAAAATGCGCTCCATAGCGTCACTCGAAATATCGCCGGTAAATATGGCGCCGAAATTCCTGTATTCAAGTTTTATCACTATCGAATCGTTGTTTGGGTCGGAAAAACTCTGCTCTTCGGGCGGGTTTAAAACATAAAGCCTGACTGCTCCGAAACCAGTTATCTCGTCTTTGTCCGCTATTACGAGCCGCCTGATCCCGCGCTTGTATATTATGCGCCTGTATTCATCGTAAAGCCGTCTATCCCCCTGCGGCGCTATCCCGTTATCCATGACGCATCCTATATTGAAATTTTTCAAAATATAGAGAACTCCGCCCATGTGGTCCTCGTGAAAATGCGTGACGACGAGCGCGTCAAGATAATGTATCGACCTGTTCCAGAGATAAGGCGCCACAACATTTTCGCCAGCGTCAAAACCCGCGCCTATGCCTCCGGAACCTCCGTCGATAAGCATACTCCTTTTATCCGGAAATTCGAGAAGAATAGAGTCGCCCTTGCCTACATCCAGAAAAGTTATTTTTAGAGTTGAGTCTTCCCTTCCGGCCAGTGCGCCGGGCCATACCATTAAGTTCACAGACAGCAAGACGTAGAGAAGCGTGTGCCTGTTGCGCGGCAAAAAGAATATCAGGAAGACCGTAACGTAATACAATATCATGAATAGAGCCGAAGGCGCCGGAACCCTGAAATAGGCCAGCGGTATATGTGAAAGCATGCTATTTACGGAGAAGGTCAATTTCATGAAGAAGGATAAGAGCGCGCCGGCATATCCGGCAAGAGCGACGAAACCCAAAAAAGAGATGGCCAGGAAAACGAACGATCCCGCGACTATTATGAATAGAGCGGGTATCATGATGAGGTTCGCGATGATCGCGCACGGCGATATTATGTTGAAGTACCTGGCCACTATAGGCAGCACCCCGATGACGGCCGCTATCGAAACCGATACGCTCTTCACGAGGTAATTATTCTTTATGCTGAACGCCTCCTCAATCTTTGGCGCGAACAACACTATAGACAAGACAGAAGCGAAGGATAACTGAAAGCTCGGGTTGAAGAGCTCTTTCGGGTTCCATAAAAGTATCAAAAATGCGGCTATGGCCAATGAGTTCAATATATTCGCATCCCTCATCATGATATAGCCAAGAGCGAATATCGTGAATATTATAGTCGCCCGTACCACTGGCGGATTCGAACCCGCAACAAATGAGTAGATTATAAGAATAGCCGCCGCGGAAATAAGCCTGAACTTCTTGGGGACCCTTAGCAGCCTGAAGATGAAGATAAATATGGCCGCCACAAGAGCCACGTGCAGGCCGCTTATCGCCAGGAGATGAACGGTGCCGGTCTTTACAAAATCGTCCTTTACCGCGCCCTCGAGCTCTTGCCTCTCTCCTATAAGTATCGCCTTGAGAAACCCGCTGTAAGGACTTACCACGCAGTCCTGTATGGAAGCCCTTATCTTGTGCCTTAAAAAATACGCCCATCTTTGTACTGGATTCGCAGGACCTTTTTTAATTGTATGTGCGGCCCGGGCTCCGTTCACCGTAAGAACGGCGTATACGTTCTTTAAGGCCAGATAGTTCGAATAGTCAAAAAGCCCGGGATTCTTCAGGCCGCCCGGGCGGGAGAGCTTGCCCGTAATGACTATGTCGTCACCGAAATCCGGGCCGGGGGTCTTCTCTTCGGCATACATCTCGGTTTTGACGATACCTTCGGTCTTCCGCCAGCCTTCGCCGGTATCGATGAGATCCGCCTTCAAGAGGAAGGATATCTTCTCTTTGCCATAAAAAGCTTTTTTAACGGCCGGGTCATCTGTCACTCTACCCTTAAGCGACACCTCGCCGCTGCCACGGGATATGAAATTCGATATGTGAGCGGCCGGCAGGATATTGTAATTTTGACAGTACGCCGCGCCAAAGAGGATGATCGCCAAGTAGAGCAGGATGTGCGAGATGATATTCTTCTTAAAGAATAGCGCGGCGAGAACGAGCAAAGTTGCGCTGAATATTATTGTCAAAACGATCTGGAAATTCAGGAGAGCGGCAAGATATATCCCGAGGATCAGGGATATGGCGCAATAAAGGACGGGGCGCTTCACTCTACAGATACCTCGTCTTTGATCTTTTCGAAGAGCTTCTCCCCGATACCCTTGACCTTCTTAAGCTCTTCCACGGACCCGAAGAGGCCCTTCTCGGACCTGTATGCGGATATTCTCCGGGCAAGCGACGGCCCTATGCCTTCAAGTCCGGCGAGAGCCTCGTCGTCCGCTTCATTTATGTTTACCTTAATGGGCGACTCTTTAGAGGGCTCGTAATCAAAACTCTTTATCTTTACATCGACTATTCTCTTATCTTTACTGCAGGTCTTTAGGGAGAGGCCTGTTAGCAGGGCGGCAAATAAAAAGATTATGATGAATTTTTCGGTATTCCTGAGATTGAACATAAGCCCTGAGCCCGCCGAAGGGGTTACCCCACGACGATATTGACCAGCTTTTTCGGGACTACGATAAAGTTCTTAACTATCTTGCCTTTCGTGATCTCTTTTATCTTAGGGTCCTCCATAACTTTTACCTTGAGCTCCGACTCTCCGATCGCGAAAGGGACTTCGACTTTGGACCTTAATTTGCCGTTCACCTGGACCACCATGGTAAGAACATCCGCGACTATCGCCGACCTGTCGTATTCGGGCCATTTCACCTTGAATATGCTGTTAGGTTTACACAAGTTTTGCCAAAGTTCCTCGGCTATATGCGGAACGAACGGCGAGAGCAGTATGACAATCGCTTCGACCGCTCCATCAAGGGCTTTCTGCTTTACGGCATCGTTGGCGCCTTCAACGGCTAGGAGATCGTACGTCTCATTTACCAGCTCCATTATAGAGCTTATGGCCGTATTGAAATGAAAACCTCCGTCTAGATCTTCGGTAACTTTTTTTATGGTGAGGTGCGTCTTGCGCCGCAGCGACAGCTCTTCTTTAGTAGGCTCTCTTTTTTGACTATCAACTTTCAACTTTGAACTATGAACTTTCTCTACCAGCCTCCATACCCTGCCCAAAAATCTATAAGAACCCTCAGCCCCTCGATCCGACCATTCCGCGTCCTTCTCCGGAGGGCCGATGAAGAGAGTATAGAGCCTTACCGTATCGGCGCCGTAATCGGCGATCAACTTATCGGGGCTGACGACGTTACCCTTGGACTTCGACATCTTCGCGCCATCCTTTATTATCATCCCCTGTGTGAAGAGGTTCTTGAAAGGCTCGTCAAACCCGGTCATCTTTATATCAAAGAGGAATTTTGTTATGAACCTCGAATACAAAAGGTGCAGTATCGCGTGTTCTACTCCGCCTATGTACTGGTCAACCGGAAGCCACCTGTTCACAAGCTCCGTATCGAAAGGCTTGTCCTTAAGACGCGGCGTTATATATCTGAGATAATACCAGCTGGAATCGACGAAGGTATCCATCGTGTCGGTCTCTCTCTTTGCCGGGCCGTGACACTTTGGACATTTTGTATTCACGAAGTCGTCCGAAAATTTCAACGGCGACTCACCCGTAGGCCTGAACTCGACGCTCTTAGGCAGAAGAACTGGCAGATCTTTTTCTGGGATGGCGACGATGCCGCATTGCGGACAATATACTATCGGTATGGGGGCTCCCCAATACCTTTGCCGCGAGATCAGCCAGTCCCTTAACTTATACTGGACGGACCTCTTTCCCATCTTCTTCTCTTCAAAATGATCGGCTATCTTTTCTACGGCTACTTCGGATCTTATCCCGTTGAATGCCTGGGAATTCACCATTACGCCTTCACTCACATACGCTTCTTTCATGGTGCCGGCGTCGAGAGCCCGGGCGGGGTCATCTATCACGACCTTTATGGGTAATTTATAGAGTTTGGCAAATTCAAAATCTCTCTGGTCATGGGCCGGGACCGCCATAATGGCGCCGGTGCCGTATTCCATGAGGATGTAATTGGAGACCCATATGGGTATCTTTTCGTTATTGACCGGGTTTATCACAAACCTGCCGGTGAATACGCCCTCCTTCGCCACCAGAGCGTCCGCCCTGGAGATCCTGCTCTCGGCGCGCATCTTCCGTATCGATTTGAGAGAGTTTTTTTCATCCTGTGACCCGGCTATCAGCTTCTCAACGAGGGGATGTTCGGGCGCCAGAGCTATGAACGTGGCACCGTAAATAGTATCGATCCTGGTGGTATAGCATTTCAATGTGTCTGACATGCCCTCGATCTTAAAGTCTATCTCCACACCCTCGCTCTTGCCTATCCAGTTCTTCTGCATGGCCTTAACGCGCTCGGGCCAGTGAGGCAAATTCTCAAGGTCACTCAATAATCTTTCGGCGTAATGCGTGATCTTGAAGAACCATTGTTCGAGATCTTTCTGCGCAACCTCGGAGTCACATCTTTCACATGCGCCGTCCACTACCTGCTCATTGGCGAGCACGGTTTTGCATGAAGGGCACCAGTTGACGAACGCTTTCTTCTTGTAGGCAAGGCCCTCTTCATAAAGTTTGGTGAATATCCATTGGGTCCATTTGTAATAGGCGGGCTCGCATGATATGACTTCCCTATCCCAGTCATATTCAACGCCCCACTGGGCAAGCTGGCGCTTCATCGTCTTTATGTTGTTCAGCGTAGACTCTTCGGGATGGACCCCGCTTTTTATGGCCGCGTTTTCGGCCGGGAGGCCGAATGCGTCAAAGCCCATGGGAGCGAGCACATTGAATCCGCGCATCATCTTATAACGCGCCACGACGTCGCCGATAATATAGTTCCTGCCGTGGCCCACATGAAGAGCCGCCGACGGATACGGGAACATCATCAGACAGTAGTATTTATCTTTATAATCGGCCGTATCCGCTTTGAAGAGGCCCTTGTCGCGCCAGAACTTCTGCCACTTGGGCTCTATTTTATCAAACGGATATGATCTTTCGTCCTGCGTCGTCATCTTATCCTTTTATGAATCCTCTTACTATTTTGAGATTCATCTTATCGTCTTTATCCGTCTTCTTTGGCGTCTCCATTATGAATGCCGCGTCTTTCAATCCGGGATGATTTATTATTCGCTTCATGGCCGCCGGGCCTATATTGCCCTTACCTATATGCTGGTGCCTGTCGACGTGAGAGCCCAGCTCAGAGAGGCTGTCATTGAAATGGACTACCTTGATCTTATCCAGCCCTATCAATTTATCGAACTTATTTAATGTCTTTTGCAGCCCCGCCTTCGTCTTGATATCGTAGCCCGATTCGAACGTATGGGCCGTATCGAGACAGACGCCTACCCTTTCGGGGCGGTCCAGCTCGTCTATTATGCTCTTGATATGCTCAAATTTATATCCTATGCATGAGCCGGAGCCGGCCGTATTCTCCAAAAGTATCATCGTCTTGGGCCTGGTCTTATTGATGATCTGGTTTAAGGCGGCGCTGAATCTTTTTATCCCCTTATCCTCACCGGTTCCGACGTGGCTGCCGAGATGCGTGACGACATACTCCACGCCCAGTACATCGGCTCTCGAGATATCCTCCATATAAGCTACTATCGACTTCCTGTAGAGGCCATCTATCGGGGTGGCGAGATTTATTATGTAGGGTATGTGCACCGCTACGGGAGCGATGTCGTAATCGTCTTTTAGCTTCTTAAAATTCGCTATATCGGACGGATCGAACTCCGCCGCCTGCCAGAGCCTGGGATTGCGGCTGAAGATCTGCATCGTGTTGCAGCCAAGGGCCCTCGCCCTCTCGAGCGACTCCCAGATCTTGCCGGCTATAGAGACATGGACTCCTATTCGACGCATAGATAGTTCCTGCGAAAAAGACTGGTGCTGGAGGAGGGAGTTGAACCCTCACAAGCTTACGCTTATCGGTTTTTGAGACCGACGTGTATGCCATTCCACCACTCCAGCAAATAATTTCATTAAGGCCGTGCCATGTACCCGAGCGATGGCTATCTCTAGTTTTCGCGAGTGGTACATGGTGGAGCTGACGAGAATCGAACTCGTGACCTCACAATGCCA
>CAYSSS010000022.1:0-25337 GCA_964433975.1 uncultured Planctomycetia bacterium | reverse complement strand
GAAGGCCACCGATCCGATC
Organism: uncultured Planctomycetia bacterium; assembly: GCA_964433975.1. Taxonomy (GTDB): domain Bacteria; phylum Omnitrophota; class Gorgyraeia; order 2-01-FULL-45-10; family 2-01-FULL-45-10; genus 2-01-FULL-45-10. The sequence continues at coordinate 25,318 of CAYSSS010000022.1, read as the reverse complement.
GTAGAGGAGTTTACGAAGTCGATACAATACGACCATAAACTCGCGAAGCACGATCTGCTTGGTTCGATGGCCCATGTCCAGATATTGAAGAGAGCGCTCTACGTGACCGCTCCTGAGGCCGCCAAGCTCACAAAGGGGCTTAAGTCTATTCTCGCGAGCGTGAAAGCGGGGAAGTTCAAGCACGACCCGGCAGCGGAGGATATCCACACCCAGATACAGAATATGCTCTACTCCAAGATAGGGGATGCCGCGCTGAAACTGCATACCGCGAGATCGAGAAACGATCAGGTGATATTTGCCGTGAAGCTCTATTGCAAAGATACGATAAAGGAGACGATCCGTGGCGTACAGGATCTTGTTCGGGCTCTTGAAGGCCTTGCGGCCAAGAACAGAGGGGTAATAATGCCCGGTTTCACGCATCTTCAGCACGCTCAGCCGGTATATCTCAAGGACTATCTCTTGGCATACGTGATGATGCTGAATACGGATTCCGGTAAGCTCGACTATCTTGAGAAGTCAATAAAGCTGACTATGGGAGCGGGAGCTTTGGCAGGGACACCGATAAAGTCGGGCGACTACAAGGTGTCGGTCGGCGGCATAAAGATTGAGTGCACCACAAACTCCATCTACGCGGTGAGCGACAGGGATTTTCTGATGAGCACTCTCGTCGTATTATCGCTTATCGGGATTCATCTATCAAGGCTGGCTGAAGACCTCGTGATCTGGTCTACCAAAGAGTTCGATTTTATAAAGATAGACGACGCCTTCTGCACCGGCAGTTCTCTGATGCCTCAGAAGAAGAATCCGGACGTGCTTGAGCTGGTGAGAGGATACGCGGGAAGACTTATGGCCAACGCCATGAGCGTAATGACTATGATGAAGGGGCTGCCGCTTACCTACAACAGAGATATGCAGCTCGATAAAGAGCCGCTATTCAACTCGTTTGAGATCGTCCTGTCTGAATTGAAGGTCATGTCCGGCTTGATAAAGACGCTCAAGTTCAATAAGGTCAAGATAGAGGAGCACCTGGATGACGAGGCGCTATATGCGACCGACCTGGTATATTATCTCGTCAAAAAAGGCGTCGCCTTCAAGAGCGCCCATAACATTACGGGAGATCTCGTAAGATATTCGATCGATAACGGCATCGATATAAAGAGCATGACCGACCACGAGCTGTCGAGATTCTCAGATAAGTTCAAAAATAAGGAGATAGTCAGATTATTCGATCCGAAAGTTTCGGTCGAATCAAAGAGATCGGTGAAAAGATAATGCATGAGTTTACATTCAAGAATAATGAGCTGTACTGTGAAAATACAAAGGTGTCGGATGTAGCCAAAAGAGTTCCGACGCCATTCTATCTCTACAGCCACGAAACGCTTATCGACCACTATAGGAAGATCAAGTCCGCCTTTAGATCGATAAGCCCGCTGATATGCTTCTCGGTCAAGAGTAATTCCAATATCGCCATACTGCGCGCACTTGTGAAGAATGGCGCCGGACTCGATATCGTCTCGGGCGGCGAGCTCTACAGGGCGCGCCTTGCCGGAGCCGATCCGAAGAAGATAGTTTACGCCGGCGTGGGTAAGAGGCCGGACGAGATAGAGGACGCGATCAAGGCCGGCATACTCTTCTTTAATGCCGAGTCCGAAGAAGAGCTGGAGGTCATACAGAGGAGAGCGGAGTCGCTTAAGAAACGGGTTAACGTGGCCATACGCATAAATCCGGATGTCGTCCCAAAAACGCATTCTCACATAGCTACCGGAAAGGGAGACACGAAGTTCGGGCTCGATTTCGAAACGGTGCACAAGATATTCAATTCAAAATGGAGATACCCCGACCTCAATATAAGAGGGGTCCACGTGCATATAGGCTCCCAGATAGTGGATGGAGGCCCGTTCGAAGAGGCTATAAAGAAAGTACTCTCCTTTTTAAAGAAGAACAAGATAGAGGTGGATCACTTCAATATAGGCGGGGGCTTGGGTATAATATATTCGATAGAGAACCCACAGACGGCAAAAAACTTTGCGAAGAGAGTGCTGCCGTTGCTCAAAAGAGCGCGCCTCAAGATAATACTGGAGCCGGGGCGATTCGTATCGGGAAACAGCGGCATACTCGTTACGAAGGTCCTCTATACAAAGATAACCCCGAGGAATACTTTTGTGATAGTAGACGGCGGTATGAGCGATCTCATTCGCCCAAGTCTTTACACGGCGTATCACAAGATAGTTCCTGTAAAGGTAAGTCACGATAGCGCCCAGACGTGCGAGAAGGTCGACATCGTGGGGCCGATCTGTGAATCCGGAGATTTTCTGGGCAAGGACAGGTTCCTGCCGATGATGCGCAAGGGCGATCTTCTGGCCGTGATGGGCGCGGGAGCGTATGGCTTCGCGATGTCGAGTAACTATAATTCCCGTCCGCGCGCGGCGGAGGTGATGGTGATGAAGAATAAGATACATATCATAAGGCGGCAGGAGAGTTATGCCGATATTGTGCGCGGCGAATCGATACCGAAAGAGTTAAAATAGAGAACAGGGAATAGAATGATTAAATTTACGAAGGCGGTTGCGACCGGAAACGACTTTGTTATTATCGATAACCGCGGATTGGTTCTGAAGGGCGATCCGGCACGAATAGCAAAGAAGCTCTGCGACAGGTTCTATGGCGTTGGTGCCGACGGACTTCTTCTCGTAGAGAAATCAAATGTGGCCGACTTCAGGATGCGTATAATAAATTCCGACGGCAGCGAGGCGGAGATGTGCGGAAATGGCTCGCGCTGCACGGCGCTTTACGCTCATGCCAAAAAAATCGCGCTCAGCCAGGATATGAAGATAGAGACCATCGCCGGCATACTGAACGCGAACGTTAAAGGCGATAACGTCAGGGTGAAGCTAACCGATCCAAAGGACATAGCGTGGAACCTCTGCTTGATGATACACGAATGCCCCTACAAAGTAAACCTGGCCAACACGGGTGTTCCGCATGTCGTACATTTCGTCAATGATCTCGAGTCGGTCGAGATAAAGAAGCTCGGGCCCAAGATGAGATACCACGAAGAGTTTTCGCCCCACGGCGCCAACGTGGACTTTGTAAAGGTAACGGATAAGGCCAATAATAAGATCGCGGTCAGGACCTACGAGCGCGGCGTGGAGGATGAGACGCTCGCCTGCGGCACTGGTGCTGTCGCAAGCGCCATAATATCGGCCGAGGCCGAGAAGCTTCTATCGCCGATCACCGTCGAAACTAGATCGGGAGAGGTATTGAAAGTCTATTTTGAATCTCATGAAGGGAATTTTAAGAACGTCTACCTGGAAGGCAAGGCAAAATTAGTCTACGAGGGGGAGATAGAAAATGTTTAAAGGATCGATGGTTGCTCTTGTTACGCCGTTTAAGAACGGCAAGATCGACGAGAAGGCTCTTGCTGAGCTGGTGGAGTTTCATATAACCAACGGCACTACCGCCCTCGTACCTTGCGGCACGACCGGAGAGAGCGCGACGCTCAACTATGAAGAGCATGATAAGGTTATCGAGCTGACGATAGAGTTAGCCAAGGGCAGGATCCCCGTTATCGCTGGGACGGGCTCAAATTCCACGGAAGAGGCTATAGCGTTGACCAAGCACGCAAAAAAAGCGGGAGCCCGGGCGTCGCTCCAGGTGAGCCCGTATTACAACCGCCCTACACAGAGAGGCCTCTACCTGCACTTCAAAGCTATCGCGGACGCGGTCGATATCCCGATAATCCTATATAACATAGCTTCCAGAACAGGTGTAAATATAGAGCCCGAGACATTCGTGAAGTTGGCTGAAATTAAGAATATCATCGGAGTGAAAGAGGCAAGCGGCAGCCTGGAGCAAATGTCCAGAATAAGGAGACTGTGCCCGAAGGATTTCCTTCTCATCTCCGGGGACGACGCGTTGACGCTTCCTGTGATGTCGATAGGCGGGGTAGGTATAATATCGGTTGTGGCGAACATAATACCGCGTGACGTAGCCGATATGTGCGCTATCTTCGAAAAGGGCGATATTGAGAAGGCTAAAGGGCTTCATTACAAGATGCTAGATCTCATCAAGGCGATGTTCGTTGAGACCAATCCGATTCCGGTAAAGACCGCCATGGGCCTAATGAAGATGATAGATCCCCAGATGCGTCTGCCGCTATGCGAGATGCTGCCGGAGAATAAGGAGAAGCTCGTGAAAGCTTTGAAGGACTACAGGCTCATATAGAGAGGAGTATTACAATGGTCAAGATTTGTGTAAGCGGCTCGGAAGGAAAGATGGGGTCGCGTATAATCGATCTCGCCGGGTCAGATCCCGAAATGGAAGTAGCTGCAGGCTTTGATATCAAGGGTGACGCGGAAGCGGGCATTGCGGCTTGTGACTGCCTGATCGATTTCACTTCACCTAAAGCTACCATGGAGCATCTGGCGCTATGTGAAAAACTCAAAAAACCTATTGTTATAGGCACTACCGGGCTATCCGACGAGGAGAGAGCCAGGATAAAGGATGCCTCAAGCCGTATCCCTGTAGTATCCTCTCCAAACATGTCCATAGGAGTGAATATCCTGTTCAAGCTTGTTGGGGAGGCGTCGAAAGCTCTGGGTGAAAATTATGAGGTCAGCATAGTCGAGGCCCATCATACAGAAAAGAAAGACGCTCCGAGCGGTACCGCGAAGGAATTGGCCAGGATCATAAAGAGCGTCAAGCCGGAGATAGATATACCGATAGATTCGGTTCGCGAGGGCGAGATGGTCGGCGAGCATACGATAACGTTCGAAAGTGATGCCGATCTTCTTGAGATAACCCATAGCGCTAAGAGTCGCGACATATTCGCGAAGGGCGCTCTCGAAGCGGCGAAGTTTGTCGCGGGCAAGAAGAGCGGGCTCTTCACGATGAAAGACGTATTGGCTCTTTAATTTTTTCGCTTCAAGCGGATAGGCGTACCTTGCGAGGGCCGCCTGTTAATAGGATAGCGTAAAGTTCAATAAGGAGTTTATGATGCAATTTGAGAAGTCGGATAGGTTGAAGAAGCTGCCGCCGTATCTATTCGTCGAGATAGACAGGGCGAAGAAGAAGGCCAGGGAAGAAGGAAGGGATATAATAGATCTGGGCGTTGGGGATCCCGACCTGCCTACGCCGAAGTTCATAATAGATGCGTTAGCGAAGGCAGCGAAGGATCCTGTAACGCACAGGTATTCGCTTGACCAGGGTATACCGGAGTTCAGGAGGGCCGCGGCGAAGTGGCTGAAGAAGAGGTTTGGCGCGGAATTTGATCCGGATACCGAGATATATCCGTTGATAGGGTCTAAAGAGGGCATAGCGCACACGCCGCTCGCTTTCATAAATCCCGGTGACGCGGTACTGGTGCCCGATCCGTGTTACCCGCCTTACCGCTCGGGGACGATATTCGCGGGTGGCGAAATAATCTCGATGCCGCTACTCGAAAAGAACAAATTCCTGCCGGACCTTAAGTCAATAAACCATCATCTTCTCCACAAGGCGAAGATGATATTCATAAACTACCCCAATAATCCCACTTCCGCCGTCTGCGATAAGAAGTTTTTGAAGGACGTCGTGGATTTCGCCAGGAAGCACAGCCTCCTGGTCTGCAGTGACACGGCATACTCGGAGATAACGTTCGACGGCTACAAGGCTCCGAGCATATTTGAAGTGGAGGGTGCCAGGGACGTGGCAATTGAGTTTCATTCGCTTTCGAAGACGTTCAACATGACTGGCTGGAGGATAGGATTCGCCTGCGGTAACGCTTCGGTGATAGAAGGCCTGGCGAAGGTGAAGAGCAATATCGATTCGGGAATATTCTCTGCCATACAGAGAGCGGGGGTCGTGGCTCTGGAAAATTACGACAAGCATATCAGATCGGTCGTAAAGATCTACCAGGAAAGGCGCGATATCCTTGTCAACGGACTTAATTCCCTGGGGCTATCTGTTGAAAAGCCGAAGGCCACCTTCTACGTATGGGTAAAGGTGCCGGCGCGTTATACGTCAGCCACCTTCGCGAAAGCGCTCCTGGATAAGTGCGATATAGTAGCGACCCCGGGCAACGGGTTTGGCCAGAGCGGCGAAGGATATATACGCATGGTGGTCACAGTAGACAAGAATATCCTTAAGAAAGCGATCGAGCGGATCAGAAAAAGACTGGCTTAGATGACCATTTGCTACATCGGCGTTGGTTCGAATATAGGCGACAGGCGGGAGTATATTGACGCCTCTATCGCCGGCCTTAATAAGATACAGGGAGTGAGCGTAACAAAAGTCTCCTCGATATATGAGACCCTCCCGGTCAGTGATATACCTCAGGGAAAGTACTTGAACGGCGTTATTGAAATAGAGACCGGTATAGGAGCTGAAGCTCTTTTGAGAGAGTTGAGCAAGATAGAAGAGTCTTTGGGGCGCGAGCGATCACTAAAGAACGCTCCTAGGACGATAGACCTGGACCTTTTGTATTATGGTGATGAGAATATTAAAGACAAAGGCCTGGTTATTCCGCATCCGCGGATTCATGAAAGAGAATTTGTGCTAAGAGGATTGAGGGAGCTGGGCAAGATCTCTTAGCTTAAAGCTTACAACTCATAAATAAATATGAAGACCATCGAGAATATCTCAAGAATGGCGACATTCGTGAAGATGATAAAGAAAGAAGGCAAGTCCATCGGCCTTGTCCCCACGATGGGCTTTCTTCACGAAGGACACCTGAGTCTTGTCAAGGCTGCGAAGAAGCATACTGATGTCGTAGTCATGAGCGTATTCATCAATCCCATCCAGTTCGGCCCCAAAGAGGATTTCGAGAAATACCCGAGAGACCTTAAGCATGATGAAGAGATGGCGCGAGAAGCGGGAGTGGATGTTGTCTTCTATCCTTCGCTTAAAGATATGTACCCGGAGGGTTACGCCACCTACGTTACCGTGGAAAAGCTGACGGATAACCTCTGCGGCGAATCGCGGCCTGGGCATTTCAGGGGGGTTGCCACGGTGGTGACGAAGTTGTTCAATATCGTGAAGCCCGACGTCGCATATTTCGGGCAGAAGGATATGCAGCAGGCCCTCATGGTCAAGAAGATGGCCTCGGATCTCAATACGGACATAGAAGTTAAGATAATGCCCATGGTCAGGGAGAAGGACGGCCTGGCTATGAGCTCAAGAAATATTTATTTGAGCGCAGCCGAAAGAAGGGACGCCGCCGTTATACACCAAGCTCTTAAAAGCGCAGAGACGCTGATAAAGAGCGGCGAGCGGGACGCCAGAAAGATCGTAAAGGCCGTAGAGGATATGATAAAGGCTAAGGAGTCGGCCAGGATAGACTATGTGAAGCTGGTAGACTCCAGAGAGCTTCAGGACGCAAAGACGATAACTGGTGAGATCGCGCTCGCGGTCGCCGTATTTTTTGGGAAGACAAGGCTTGTCGACAACACAACAATTATGGTGAAGTAGATGACAGCACATATGAAGGACAAGGACGATATAAAGTATAACGAAGCGTTAAAGAAGAAGATCGCTAAACTGAAGAAGAAGGCCAATGCGGTCATTATCACGCATAACTATCAACGTGACGAAGTCCAGGAGATAGCGGATATAAGCGGTGATTCTCTGGCGCTGGCTCAGGCCGCGGTCAGGACTGATGCGGATGTAATAGTCTTCTGCGGCGTGCATTTCATGGCAGAGAGCGCTTCGATATTGAATCCCGGCAAGACCGTTCTACTGCCGGTTATGGAGGCAGGGTGCCCTCTGGCCGATATGGTGACCCCGGAGAAGCTGCGTGCCGCCAAGGAGCGTCATCCGGATGCCGCGATCGTCTGCTACGTAAATACGAGCGCCGAAGTCAAAGCCGAAAGCGATATAGCCTGTACTTCAAGTAACGCGGTCGAGGTAGTAAAGTCATTGAAAGAGAAGAAGATAATATTTGTCCCGGATAAGAACCTCGGCAGATATGTCCAGAGCCAGGTCAAAGATAAAGAGGTAATATTGTGGGAGGGTTTCTGCCCGACGCATATCAGGGTACAGGAAGAGGACGTGATCAGGACCAAAAAGCTCCATCACGCGGCGGAGTTTATAGCGCACCCTGAGTGCAATCCGGAGGTCCTCGCCCTTGCCGATCACATATGCTCCACGGGCGGGATGTTTACATACGTGAAGCAGTCCAGCGCGCAGGAGTTCATAATCGGCACGGAGGCCGGCATGCTATATAAACTGCAGAAGCAGAACCCCGGCAAGAAGTTCTACCTGCCCACGCAGAACCTTGTATGCGCCAATATGAAGCTGATAACGCTGGGATGGGTGGCTCACAGCCTGGAAAAGATGGTTTATGAAGTGACGGTCTCGCCCGAAGTTAGGGAGAGGGCGCTGAAGACGTTGGAGAGGATGCTGCGCGTTACCGGCGAAAAGAAGAGCGCGGCCATATCGGGATATTAGCTTAGTTCATGGTTGATAGTTAATAGTTGATAGTCAATGTTTGATAGCTGAGAGCCCAAAAGGATGAAAATAGCAAAGATTAAAGTCGGGATAGTGGGGTGCGGGACCATAGGATCTGAGATGGCCCGTGCCTGTCAAACGGATCTGAAAGACTCCGTGGATCTGGCGGGAATATGCGATCTCGTTGAAGAGAAGGCCCTGCTATTACAGAAGTCTCTTAGCGAGAATACATCTCTTTTGGCACTCGATGATCTGATAAAAATATCCGACCTTATAGTCGAAGCGGCGGGCGCCAAGGTATCGGCCGATATATTGAAGAAAGCGATAGCGGGCAAAAAAGACGCATTGATAATGAGTATCGGCGGACTGCTCGGCAACGAAATCCTACTGGATGAGGCCGAAAAAGCCGGAATTAAAGTTTATCTACCCAGCGGGGCATTGTGCGGCATCGACGGGCTGAAGTCGGCCTCGGTGGGAAGGATAGATTCGGTGACGCTCACCACGCGTAAACCCCCGAAAGGATTAACAGGCGCTCCTTATATAACAAAGAACAATATAGACCTGGATTCGGTAAAAGAGGAGACGGTCATCTTTGACGGAACAGCCTCTGACGCGGTCAAAGGGTTTCCTAAAAATGTTAACGTAGCGGCAGTTCTCAGTCTTGCGGGTATCGGCGCGTCAAAGACGCGCGTCAGAATAGTTACGTCGCCCGAATATACGAAAAATATCCATGAAGTCGAGATAAGGGGCGAGTCCGGCAATATTACGACGAGGACGGAGAATCTACCGTCAAAGATCAATCCCAAGACGAGCCAGCTTGCCGCGTTTTCGGCAATAGCCACGTTAAGAGGTATCGTTCAAAGCGTACGTATCGGAACATAAATAATGAGAGATCTGACAAAGACAGGCGCGTACATATCCAACAGGATAGGCAGGGCGATCGCCGATTACAATCTTATAGAGGATAAGGATAAGATACTCGTAGCCGTATCCGGAGGTAAAGACAGCCTCTCTATGCTGAAATTATTGAATGAGAGGCGGAAGTGGGCGCCGGTGGATTACAAGCTCTTCGCCGCGCATATAGAGACCGACTTCAGGTGCGCCGGATGCGTTCATACCCGGGAGTTGAAGCAGATATTCGAAAATTATGATATTCCATATCGTTTCCAGAAGATAAAGGTGAGGGGCAAGAAGAAGGCGACGTCATGTTTCTGGTGTTCATGGAACAGGCGCAAGGCCCTCTTTACGCTCGCCGATAAGATGGGCTGTACCAAGATAGCCTTTGGCCACCACCAGGACGATATAATAGAGACGCTTCTTCTCAATATGTTCTATCACGGTGAGTTCTCAGCGATGAACCCGAGGCAAGAGCTCTTCAAGGGGAAGATAGTAATCATAAGGCCGTTATGTTACGTGGAGGAGAACGTTATAAAGAAATTTGCCAAAGAATCGAAATTTCCGGGCCAGCTCTGCAGGTGTCCCAATGCGCAGACATCGAAGAGGCGCATGATGAAAGACTTTATAGGTAAAGTCGAAAAAGATTGCGCCTATACGAAGATGAACCTCTTCAGGTCCATAGGCCGGATCAACAAGGAATATACGCAGATAAAAGAAGTTGATTAAAAAATATAATGTGAAAGGAGGTGAATTTAATGGCACATAAGAAGGTTGCGAAGGTAGGGATAAAGAGAAAAAAAGGATATCTCTATTACGTCGATAAGAGGGGCAATGTCGTCGAGACGAAGATGGCGAGAGGCAAGTCTAAGGGCGGCGGCGGTAAGGTTATCGCTAAACCCGGCGTAAAAAAGGTAAAAGGATGTCTCTATTTCATCGATAAGGCGGGCGATGTATCGTGCGCTAAGATGTTGAGAGGCGGTAAGAAGAGAAGGAAGTAATAATAAGAAATTGGGACAGGTGTCATCTTCTTTCAGGTGGTGCCTGTCCCTAATTTCCGTGATGCACTCCTAATACATATGATGAGAGATTCAATAACGATAAAGGGCGCGAAAGAGCATAATCTCAAGAATATCGATCTCGAGATCCCCCGCGACAAGCTCGTAGTGGTGACAGGCCTTTCAGGTTCAGGGAAATCCTCGTTAGCGTTCGATACTATATACGCCGAGGGGCAGCGCCGTTATGTCGAAAGCCTCTCCAGTTACGCACGGCAATTCTTAGAGCAACTCCAGAAACCCGACGTTGAGTATATAGAAGGCCTCTCTCCCGCCATAAGCATAGAGCAGAGGTCCGCGGGGTCCAATCCCCGTTCCACGGTCGGCACGCAGACCGAAATTTATGACTATTTAAGGCTCCTCTATGCTTCTATCGGGGAGCCGCATTGTCCAAACTGTAAAAAACCGATAACGCGCCAGACGTCGCAGGAGATAGTAGACCAGGTAATGCGCCTGCCGCGCGATTCCAGGATAATAATACTCGCTCCCGTGATAAGGGGGAGAAAGGGCGAGCATAAAGATATTCTCCAGAAGGCGAAGAAAGACGGCTTCGTAAGGGTCAGGATAGACGGCACGATCCATGAGCTCGAAAGATCAGTCTCTTTGGACAAGAAGAGGGCGCATACTATTGAGATAGTGGTCGATAGGCTTGTTTTAAAGAATGGCGACATCCGTAAGCGCCTGACCGACTCCGTGGAAACGGCCCTGGAGATAGGCGATGGTCTAGTCATCGTCAGCGCGGATAAAGATACTCTGTACAGCGAGCTCTACGCCTGTATAGGCTGCGGGATCAGCTTAGGAGAGATAGCTCCAAGGATATTTTCTTTCAATTCTCCGTACGGCGCATGTCCTGTATGTGACGGCCTGGGCAACAAGATGGAGATAGACCCGGAGCTGGTCATATCGGATAAGTCCAAGCCCGTAATAAGCGCCGTCGATGCCTGGAGGCGCGGCGGGAAGGGGTTATACATCTATTACCGGCGCCTTTTGCGTTCGGTCGCCCGCGAATACGGGTTCGACGTGGAGACGCCCTTTAAGGACCTTCCGGCGGATATTAAAAGAGTCGTCATTTACGGAGAGACCGGAAAAAAGTGGGGTGGTTTTGAAGGGGTCGTGCCGAACCTTGAGAGGCGGTTTCGAGAAACCGAGAGCGAATTCATAAAGACCGAGATCAATAAGTATATGTCGGTCCAACCCTGCGACGAATGTAACGGGATGAGGCTAAAGAAAGAGAGCCTCTCCGTCACCATCGATGGCAAGAACATCGCCGAGATCTCCGGCCTCTCGATAAAGGCGATGAAAGAATTTCTATCCGGCCTGAAACTGACGAAGACTCAAATCACGATCGCGCGTCAGGTGCTGAAAGAGATCAACGCGCGCCTGCAGTTCATGATAAACGTGGGTCTCGATTATCTCACGCTCGGCAGGCGCAGCTACACCCTCTCCGGAGGCGAGGCTCAGCGCATAAGGCTCGCCACTCAGATAGGCTCTGGTTTGGTCGGGGTCATCTATATCCTGGATGAGCCCAGCATAGGGCTGCACCAGAAGGATAATTCTAAGCTCCTCGACACGCTCTTAACTTTAAAGGACCTGGGCAATACCCTTATAGTGGTAGAACACGACGAGGCCACCATAAGGAAGGCGGACCATATCATAGATCTCGGGCCGGGTGCCGGAGAGCATGGGGGCAGAGTCCTCGTGAGCGGCACGCTTCAAGATGTCCTCGCTTCCCGAGAATCTCTCACAGGAAAATATTTAAGGGGAGAGCTTAAGATCAAGATCCCAGAAAAGAGAAAGCCGTATGCCAAACAGAAGAAGATCAAGATAATAGGAGCGCGGGAACATAACCTGAAAGATATAGATGTCGAGATACCTCTCGGGCTTTTTGTCTGCGTCACGGGCGTGTCAGGTTCGGGCAAGAGCACTTTGGTGGACGAGATATTGTTCAAAACGCTGGCGAAGAAGCTCTATAGATCCAAAGAGAAGCCGGGATCCCACGAAAGGATAGAGGGTGTAGAGTTTATCGATAAAGTGATAGTGATAGACCAGTCTCCGATAGGCAGGACCCCGCGCTCGAACCCCGCGACCTATACGGGCGCATTCGCTCCCATCAGAGATATCTTCGCCAGGCTGCCCGACGCGAAAGTCCGCGGCTATAAGCCGGGAAGGTTCAGTTTCAATGTTAAGGGCGGCAGGTGCGAGGCCTGCACGGGAGACGGCATAAGGAAGATAGAGATGCATTTCCTGCCGGATATATACGTGCAGTGCGAGGTCTGTAAGGGCAGGAGGTTCAACGAACAGACGCTCGACGTAAAGTATAAAGGGTTGTCGATAGCCGACTCCCTCGCTATGTCCGTAGAGGACGCGCTCGCTCTATTCACGAATATCCCGTCCGTCAGGAATAAACTGAAGACGCTCAACGATGTAGGGCTGGGGTATATAAAACTGGGTCAATCTGCCACGACCCTTTCGGGCGGTGAGGCGCAGAGGATAAAGCTCGCCACCGAACTGGCGAAGACCTCCACCGGCAGGACATTCTATATACTGGATGAACCGACTACGGGGCTCCATTTCGCCGATATCGAAAAGCTTCTCGAAGTCCTCCACGCGCTCGTCGAGCAGGGGAATACCGTCCTCGTCATAGAGCACAACCTCGATGTGGTGAAGACCGCCGACTATGTAATAGATCTCGGCCCGGACGGCGGTGACGACGGCGGAGAGGTCGTGGCCAAAGGTACCCCGGAAGAGATCGTAAAGAATAAGAGGTCATATACCGGGCAATATTTAAAAGAGGTATTGGCATGAGGCCGATATTTGAAGTCATTGCGAGGAGGCCTTTAGGCCGACGAAGCAATCTCAAAAGAGAGCGCTTCGGTTGCCTTCGGCAACCTCGCAATGACGTGATTCTTATGATGGTTTTCATTCTTCTGCTTTCTTCTATCTGCTTCGCGCAAGGTAGCGAAGAGACTGAGTTCATCTTCGCGAAAAAAGCCTTTAACGACGGCTTCTACTCGCTTGCTCAGGAGAGCCTCGAAGATTTTCTCGATATTTACCCAGCTACGGAGCATCTCTACGAAGCCCATATTCTTCTCGGGCGCTCGCTCTATTACCAGAACGATCTTAAAGGCGCGCATTATGAATTCAACGTGGTATTGAACGCGCCGAATTCGAGTCAATTCGAGGATGCCGCCCTGTACTGGGCGGGCGAAATATATTTCAATGGGAAGGATTACGAGAAAGCTCTTGAATCGTATCAGAAGATCCTCGACGATCATCCGGCTTCGGGATATACCGGATACGCCAGCTATTCAAAGGCCTGGGCCTATTACAGGCTCGGATTCCTGGAGGATGCGATCATCGCTTTTGGAGAAGTCGTATCTAAATATAATTTCGAAAAGATCGGTATGGAATCGATGTTCAGGGTGGGTGAATGCGAGTATCTTTTAGGCAGGTACAAAGATGCCGCCGGGAGTCTCAATAGTTTTATTGAGAAGTACCCTCTGTCAGAGCGCTCGGCCGAGTGCTATTATCTCCTGGGAGAGGCCGGATTCAAGCAGGGCGAGTATAACGATTCGATAGGCTATTTCAACAGGGCCATCTCGATATCGCCTTCGGCCAAATGGCACGGATTCGCGCTGTACAGGACGGCGCAGGGCTATCTACAGGTAAAGAATTATGATGAAAGCGCGAAAATATTCGCCGAATGCGTGAAGAACTCCAAGAACGTTTTTTTGATAAGTAACGGGCTGCTCGGCATGGCCCGCAGTTACGAAAAGAGAGGCATGGTCCGGGACGCTTTGAAGGTCTGCGATGAGATCATAGTAAAATTTCCAAAGAGCGACGTTTTCATCGAGGCCTACTACATAAAAGCGAAGATATTGAATAACCAGAAGCGGTATATAGAGGCCGAAGAGGCTTGTCTGGCGGGCATCGACAAGTTCGCGTCGCCGGCCAGGACAGGAAAATTATATTATGAGCTGGGGTGGGTATATACCAAGGAAGGCAGAACCGATGAAGCGCTAAGCCGGTTTGAAACCGCGATAGAGAATCTCAAAAACGAGAAGCTGATTTCAAGCGCGCTGTGCAAGGCCGGCGACATATATCTTGACGCGGGCGATCCGGATAAAGCTATGGAGAGCTACAATACGGTATTGAAGAATTACGCCAACAGCCCGTGGGCCGACTACGCTCAATTCGGTGTCGGGAAGATATTCCTGTCGGAAAAGAAATTTGACCGCGCGATCCTGTCATTTCAGAGTGCCATCACGCACTTCCCGGGCTCGGGCCTTAAAGAGGATATGAGATTTAAACTGGGCCAGGCATATTTCGCTGAGCGGGATTTTGTTCGCGCGGCGGAAGAGTTCAGAAAACTTCCTGGCGCGGCTGCGAAATTTTATCTCGCCAACTCTTTGTATAACATGAATAAGTACGAGGATGCGCTGGAGATCTTCAAGGAGGTCGCCAGGGACTCTTCCGACAGAGCTCTGGCGGAATGGGCGCAATATCAGGCAGGGTGGTCTTATTACAGGATGAATAAAGAGATGGAGGCAGTGGATACTTTCGACGCTTTCCTGAAGAAGTATCCGGATTCTAAATTCAGCCGTGACGCTCTGGACCAATCGTCCGCCATACTGTCGAGTGGAGCCCAAAATTTTGAAAAGTGGAAGATGCCTGATGACGCGGCAAGATTATTAAAGAGAGCGAGAGAACTAAACAGCCTGCCCGAACGGCAGGCAGGGAGGTAGTCATGTGGGATTTGATTCAAAAGGGCGGGCCGGTCATGTATCTGATAATGATACTGTCGGTCATATCGCTTGGCATAATAATAGAGAGGATGTATAACCTCAACAGGGCGAGGATAGATTCGCAGAAGTTCATGGACGATATCATAGCCTCTCTTAAGCGCAACAAAGTGATAGAATCGATAGAGATGTGTAATAAGACGCCCGGGCCGATCGCCCATATCATCAAAGCCGGTATACTGAAGCATGACAGGTCGAAGCCCGAGATCAAAGAGGCGATAGACGAGGCCGCCCAGCTTGAGATACCGCGCATGGAGAAGCACCTGCCGGTACTGGCCACCATAGCGCATATCGCGCCTCTCTTGGGGTTGCTCGGTACGGTCAGCGGCATGATAAAGGCGTTCCAGGTAATACAGAACAAAGCGGCTACCATGACGCCGGTCAATCCCGGAGACCTGGCCGCTGGAATTTGGGAGTCGCTTCTTGCCACTCTCGCCGGGCTTCTGGTGGCTATACCTACCTATGTCGCCTATAACTACCTCGTGAATCAGGTGGACAGTCTGGCCTATGATATGGAGAGGAGCGCTACGGACCTGGTCAATCTATTATCGTCGAGAAGGGATACATATGAAGTTTAAGAGGCGGCTTAAGATAGAGAAGGGATTGATCGACCTCACTCCGATGGTAAACGTATTCTTTCTTCTCTTCATATTCTTTCTATTCACTTCGAGTTTCATATTCCAGCCGGGCATCCAGGTGAGCCTGCCTAAAGCCGTGACGAGCGAAGTCATGCGGCTGGATAATGTCACTATCACCGTAACCAAAGACGACAAGATATACCTGGAGGACAGGCAGATAACCAGGGATGAGCTTGCGTCGCGCTTAAGGATCCTGGCAAAAGAGAAGATGGGATTATTGATAAAGGCCGACAGCCGCGCTCCGCTGGGCCGCATAGTGGAGATATGGGACGTGTGCAGGACGGAAGGTGTTACGCAGATCAATATAGCCACAAATCAATGAGAATAGACCGCATACTTTTATCTGCAATTTTATTTTCGGCTGTATGGCACCTCTTCTGGATGTCGGCGTTGACCGTGGTGGTGGTGCCTCTTGATACAAAGCCGCCAAAGTTCTCGAGCGTCTCGTTCCTGGGGCCGATATTGGAGCAGAGCATGTTGAAGGTGAGCCCCGTAGTACATGAGCGGTCCGCCCAGGAGAAGAGATATCTATCCGAGATAGAAGATTCCTCCCTTCTTATGGAGAGGGCCGGCCCGGACGTCTATACCGAAGCTGAGTTAAGTGCCGGAACTGACATATTCGAGGTAGATGAAACGCTGACAGGCTTCGCCATACCGGCTATTGACGGCGATAAGATGGAGCCGGACAACTCTCAATAATCATTTGTATTTCCCTCGTTATATGGTAATATCATGATAAGGATTGATATAACAGCACTGGTATTCTTTTATGTCCTTTTCTCGGTCATAGCCATACTGGTAGTATGGTCCGTGCTGGGTTATAGGAGGATGAGGGGCGTTTCTGGATCCGTTAAGAACGCGGAAGTCATATGGAAGTGCTCCATATGTTTTCATGATTATATAGACAGTCTGCACGATGACATATCCGTATGTCCTCTTTGCGGCAGTTACAACAAAAGAGGGAATGTAAAAAAACTTGGGGAGGGTTGATATATGATCACCGAGATAGGAATTACAGCCGGAGACATTTGGCATTACCTCGATACTCATGGTAAGGGCTCTCTCAAAGAGATCGCCGGTTCTATCAATACCGACAGGGACAGGGTGCTTATGAGCATAGGATGGCTGGCCAGGGAAGGCCACGTTATAATCGAGAAGTCCGGGTCTGACTATCAGGCGTACTTGAGAAGATAGAAAGGAAGGATCGTATGGCCGAAAATAAAATTACGCGCGACGAAGAGCAGGTACCGATAATTCCTCCGCTTAAAGTTCTCGATCATAAGACCATCAACAAGCGTTTCGGATGGTGGTCCGCGGTGGTGCTGTTGGAAAGTTACGGCAGGAAACAGGTCTGTTTTTATCTCTGGCAGAAGAAGCCCGAAGGCGGATGGAAGAGGAAGCAGAAGTTCGCCGTACATAACCAGCAGGACTGGGCGCTGATACAGGACGCGGCCAGCCCGATGATCGAGGCTCTTACATAGAAAAAGAGTGTTTTATCCCACCCGTAAGAAAGCACGATACTCTCATATCCCATGGCTAAAAATTATATTTTCATCATGGTTACATGCGCCTCAAAGACGGAGGCGCGCAAGATATCAGCGCGACTTCTCGCGAAAAGGTTAGTCGCGTGCGCCAATATCCTACCAAAGGTTGAGTCGAGGTTCTGGTGGAAGGGAAAGCTGGACACTGCCTCCGAGCTTCTTGTGACGATGAAGACGGTGAGATCGAATTTTAAAAAGATAGAAGCCGAAATTAAGCGCATTCACAGTTACGAAGTGCCGGAGATAATAGCCCTACCTATAGTAGCGGGAAGCAGAGACTATCTTGACTGGATAAGCAAGGCTGTTGTATAGTATTTCGCAAAAATTGGGGCCTTAGTAAAATGGCATTACGCAGCGTTCGCAACGCTGAGTCACGGGTTCGACTCCCGTAGGCTCCACCAATCATCATAGTCTATACAGTTCTCCCGAAACATAACTTTGCAGTAATATGAAGATTTTAAAAGGTATGTTTCGGGATCCCGACAAACACCTTTAAAAAACATCAATTTACTATAAAGCTGTTTGTCGGGAGACTCTGGTCATCTCCACCACTAAACGATTTTGCCTTCGGGCCCAAAAAGTATGGTATTGCTTTTTGGCCCTTCGGCCGCTACACTTAAACGACAGCGGGCTAATCGCCAAAATCGTTTTAAAAGGAAACCTTTTAGAAAAAGGTTTCCTTTTAATGTTTTCCTTCCAAAACTTATAAAAGAATATTTCTCCTCCCCTTAGAAATCCCCACCTCTTTACATATGTATCCCTTCGGGAGCCTGCTGTACATAATGCTTTCCTTCCAGAATTATGTCGGTCAGGCTAGGGGTTCTTTACAATGGCCCCCTCATATGATAATATTACACTATGCTGCGAAGATACTGTGTAATCACAATTCTTATCATCTTAACCGCTGCCGCTTTACTCTATGCCGCTGAAGTCAAGGAGTCCGATCTTGCGGGGAGCTGGTATCCTGCCTCCAAAACAGAATTAGAGAGCCAGCTTAAATCCTACCTTGACTCCGCTAAGCCAGAAAAGATAGATGAAAAGATACTCGCTATCATTGTACCGCACGCGGGATATGTATATTCCGGGCCGGTTGCCGCCTATGGATACAAGGCCGTTGAGAGCAAGGCGATAAAGACGGTGATCATCCTTGGGTTCAGCCACAGAAAATACTTTGACGGCGTATCAGTCTACAGCGGAGATGCCTGGAAGACGCCTTTAGGCGAGATCGCCGTGGACACCGCTATGACCCAGGCAATAATCTCATCCAATCCGCGGTTCAGGTTCCAGAAAGAATTGTTTGATGATGAAAATTCCGTGGAGATGCAGGTACCTTTTATACAGATGGCGTTGGCAAAAAATAACGGTATTAAAATCGTGCCTATAGCTTTCGGCAACCAGAACTACAGCGACGCACAGGCGCTGGCAACGGTTTTGGCGGAGATTATAAAGGAAAGAGAAAAAGAGATTGCTTCGTCGCCTTCGGCTCCTCGCAATGACGTGTTAATAGTCGTCTCCACCGACCTATCGCATTACCATCCCTACAAAGATGCCAATTCCATAGATTCTCATACCGTAGATGTGCTAACCAGGTTAAAGGCAAAAGAATTTTATGATGAGGCCAGGCTCGGCGTCTGCGAGCTTTGCGGGCTGATGCCGGTGACCGCGTTACTACTTGCGGCAGAATATCTGGGATATGACAAGATAAAAGAATTGAAATATGCCAATTCAGGTGATATAACTGGAGATAAGAGTAAGGTAGTAGGGTATTTAAGCGCGGCGATATATAAGGACGAGATTGCTTCGGCCGCTTCCGCCTTCGCCAAGGCTTCGGCGGACAAGTCGCGGCCTGGCAATGATGTGGTACCGAAAGTTCAATCGAACATGCTCAATGATGTACAAAGAAAAAGGTTGCTCGAGATAGCGAGAGAATCGATCACAAGTTACGTTAAAGACGGCAAGCGCAAAGAGTTCACCGAGAAGGACCCGGTGCTGAATCAACCGATGGGCGCATTTGTCACGCTTCACGAGTCCGGGCAGCTTAGAGGGTGTATCGGCAATATGGTGGGCCAGAGGCCGCTTTATCAGACGGTGGCTGATATGGCTATAGAAGCGGCTACGGGCGACCCGAGATTCAGGCGCCTATCTCCGGGTGATATCGAGAAGATCGATATTGAAATATCGGCGCTTTCTCCGTTAAAAAGAGTGAACAGCGCCGATGAGATAACGATACCCGGCAACGGCGTTATCGTGAGGCAGGGTTCCAGAAGCGGCGTATACCTGCCGCAGGTCGCCGATGAAACGGGTTGGAACAAGGAAGAGTTCTTGACGAGCCTTTGCGGCAGCAAGGCGGCCTTGCCGCCGGACGCATGGAAGGATCCAAAAACGGAGCTTTATACGTTTACAGCCGAGGTCTTCGGCGAAGGAGGGAGACAGAATGTTGAATAAAAAAGTGGTCATCGGTGTGGTGGTTCTGATCGCATTCATAGGATTGATAATAGTCACTAAGGCCGTATTTTCCAAAAGCAAGGTTAAGGGCAAGAAGGCCGCTGTAACGGCGGCGCAGGCCAAAAAAGTTTCGGCTAAAACGCCGGCGAAGAAGGTGATATCGAAGGGCAAGGGTGCGCTTGTCGTGAAGATACTCAATTCAAAAAAGGTCGGAGTACCGGTCAGGATCAGGGCGTTCAAGTCGGTAGACAGGAACTCCAGCGTTTATATGGCGTCATTTGTAGCGGGCAGGACACAGGAACTGACTCCGGGCGAATATGATATCGAGGTAGACCTGTTGCCGCAGAGGCTCTATAAAGGAATAAAAGTATCCGAAGGCAAGGAGACGGTAAAGGACCTCGGCTGCCTGACAGGAGCGCTTTATATCAAGACGCTTAACAGCAAAAAAGCGTCCGCCCCATATCCCGTAAGAGTGCTCTATACGAAGTCCGGCGAGATGGTGATGGCTTTCATGACGAACAAATCTATGGATGTGGCGCCAGGGATTTACGACATAGAGATAGGGACGTCGCCCAGGATGTATAAAAATAATGTAAAGGTCGAGGCCGGGAAAGAGAATACCATGGACTTGGGATGCGTTACCGGTTCAGTAACTGTGAAAGTAAAGACCGAAGAAGGTAAAGATGTGCGGCAGAGCGTGAGGTTCATGAAGGCGGGCACAAAGGAGCTGGCGAGCTCTTCGTTGTCGAATAGGCCTGTTGAGCTGATCGCGGGTAAATACGATATCGATATAATGTCAAACCCCAAACAGAGTAAGAAAGACGTGAGTGTCAATACCGGTGAAGAGTCGGTGGTTGAATTTACTATTATGGCCCCTGTCGTGCCGCAGGTGAAACGCGCAGCACCTATTGCGGCGAAGAAATAGCGTAATAGATGTCCAGGTTCTATGTCCCGGGGGATTCTGTAAAAGGAAATGAGATCTCTGTAACCGGCAAAGAGGCGCATCATATTCTAAATGTGATGCGCCTTAAAGTTTCCGATTCTGTCGTTGTCTTTGATGGCACCGGCAACGAATATACAGGCGTCGTCAAAGAGGCGGGGCACAGGTCGTTATCGATAGAGATCGTCCGGACAAGGAAGGCCCCGCGAGTAGAGACCCACAGAATTACCTTGATACAAGCCATTCCAAAAAAAGAGAAGATGGACTATATAGTGGAAAAAGCGACCGAGCTCGGCGTATCCGCCATTATTCCGGTGACGACGGCGCGCACAATTCCCGACTGGAACGAAGAGAAGAGATCGAGCATAGTTGAACGCTGGAAAAAAATATCACAGGCCGCGGCAAAGCAGTGCGGCAGGGTGGATGTGCCGGTAGTGAGCCCTATAATGCTTTTTAGAGATTGCCTGCCTGCCGGGCAGGCAGGCTTCGGCCCTTCGGGCCTCGCAATGACGAAAAGAGAAGAGCCCGCAATGACGGATTCGGATCGAGGTCTTAAACTGATGGCGGCGTTGAGCGATAAGGCGATAAGCCTGAAAGAGGTACTGAAGAGCTCTCGTCCTCAAGAGGTGGTGGTGGCGGTAGGGCCCGAAGGAGACTTTACCCCTGAAGAGATAGATGCCGCAGTGAAGGCCGGTTTTAAGATAGTTACTCTCGGCCCCAGGGTTTTGAAGAGCGATACGGCGGGCCTGGCGGTCTTATCTATGATAAATTATGAATACGAAGACTGATATCACAGGCGGCAGGTTCTTTATAAAGACGCTCGGCTGCAAGGTCAACCAGTATGAGTCGCAGGCCATCAGAGAGCTCCTGCTCGACGCCGGTTTCAAGGAGTGCCTTGCCAAAGAGACGGCCGATATTTATATACTTAACACGTGTACAGTTACGCACAAGGCGGACAGCGAATCCCGTCACTGGGCGGCCACGTTCCATAAGACAAATCCCGCGGCAAAGATAATTTTGACCGGATGCGCAATAGAGAAGAACGCCGAAGCCTTCTCTTTTCTGCCCGGTGTATCCAAAATCATCAAGAACAGCGATAAGATAAATATAGTCGACATACTGAAGAATCACGAGCCACGCCTGTCCGCCGAAGCCAAAGGCGAAAGCTCTTTGGCGAAGGCGGAAACGACGAACGACGAACCTCACCATTTTCTTAAGATCACCGGGTTCAAGGACCACACAAAGGTCTTCGTAAAGATACAGGACGGATGCGCCAACGCCTGCTCGTATTGTAAGGTCCCATACGTGAGAGGCGCCTCAATATCGAGGCCGTTAAACGACATAGCCGAAGAAGTGAAGACGCTCGTCTCAAACGGATTTGAAGAGATAGTTCTTACCGGCATATGCCTCGGCGCATGGGGCAGTGACTTGACCCAAAAGCAGAGTATAGTCACTGTCCTGGAAACCCTGCGCGAAATACCCGGTTCTTTCAGGATCAGGTTAAGTTCGATCGAACCAAAGTACGTAACGGATGAACTGATCGACTATATCTCCCAGGATAGACGGATCTGCAGGCATCTGCATATACCCATACAGTCGGGAGATGATGAGATCTTAAGCAAGATGAACAGGCCTCACACGGCTGACGGCATGAGAGAGCTCATCATCAAGGCAAAAAAGAAGATCGCGGGCCTGGGCATAACTACCGATGTACTGATAGGCTTTCCCGGGGAGACCGATAAGAATTTCAGGAATACGGTGGACCTTATTAAAGAGGCGCTTCCCGTGAAGACGCATATCTTTCCTTTCAGCGTAAGGGACGGGACGGCCGCCTGTACCATGGCGGGCGTTGTGCCGGAAGCTGAGGTCAAGCATAGATTCCAGAGCATGAAGATCGCAGCTATTACGGCGTCTTACCTGTATAGGGAGCTCTTCCTGAAGAGGCCGGTGGACGTTCTGGCAGAGTCGAAAAGGGAGAAGCATTCCGGTAGGCTTACGGGCTATTCCGATAACTACATAAAGGTAATATTTGACGGTCCGGACAGCCTGATGAGGAGGATAGTCCCTGTCAGGATAGAGGAACTTAACCTCTCCTATACCATGGGGTCATATGTGGAATTGGATGGAATTTCCCATAAAAAACTTGACCCTTCGACTTCGCTCAGGATCAAGTGCTGAGCTTTTGCCGAAAGCACTTGACAAAGTTATTTTTGAGGATAAAATGGTTCGGCAAAGACCCAATACATGACATTGATAGAGAAAGGCTGTTATGATACTAAAGGATAAGGTAGCGATAATCACGGGTGGCGCCAGAGGCATAGGCAGAGAGATAGCTTTGGTCTTTGCCGGGCAGGGGTGCTCTTTAAGCCTGTGCGATGTCAACCCGGATGCCCTGGCAGCGACCCAGAAGGAGATAGAAGCGCTCGGCCGCCAGTGTATTACAGGGGTGGTGGATGTGACGAAATCCGATCAGGTCGATTCCTTCGTCCAAAAAACCCTTGACAAATTCGGCAAAATCGATATACTTGTAAACAATGCTGGCATAACAAAGGACACGCTTCTTGTCAGGATGTCGGAAGCAGACTGGGATGCTGTTCTAAGCGTTAATCTTAAGGGCGCTTTTTTATGCGCCAAAGCCGTTTCGAAGGTCATGATGAAGCAGAGGGATGGCAGGATAGTCAACATGGCTTCGATCATCGGCATAGTGGGCAACGCGGGTCAGGCGAATTACGCCGCTTCTAAAGGCGGCCTGATAGCATTGACAAAATCGATAGCTAAAGAGCTTGCATCGAGGAACGTAAGGGTAAACGCTATCGCTCCGGGCTTTATACAGACGGATATGACAGCAAAATTACCGGAAAATGTGAAGAGCGAGATGCTGAAACAGATCCCGATGTCAAGACTCGGGACTGCTAACGACGTGGCGAATCTCGCTTTATTTTTGGTTAGTGACGATTCAGCCTATATAACCGGTCAGGCCATCACGGTTGACGGCGGGATGGTTATGTAGGATAAGGCATAGGGTAATAGTACAAAAACAAGGGGGAAAAATGGCAGTGTCTCAGGAGAAGGTCAGGCAGATCATTGCGGAGCAGCTCGGGGTTAAGAAGGAAGAAGTAACGGATAGCGCGAAGTTCGTAGATGATTTAGGGGCAGACTCACTTGATACGGTTGAGCTGGTAATGGCGTTAGAAGAAGAGTTCGGCGTAGAGATACCGGACGAAGATGCCGAGAAGCTCGCGACTGTAGGAGATGCTCTGAAATATATCGAAGAGAAGGCCGGCAAGTAAAGTTCTATAATGCTTAAGAAAAGACGTGTTGTTGTTACGGGGCTTGGAACAGTAAGCCCAATCGGCTGCACCATCGATAAGTTCTGGAGTTCCCTTCTTGAAGGCAAGAGCGGTGTAAGACGGCTAACCCGTTTCGATCCCACCCATTATACATGTAAGATAGGGGCCGAAGTAATCGACTTTGACCCATCCCCTTATCTTTCTGCCAAGGAGCTGAAGCGGATGGACCCGTTTGTCCAGTACGCTGTGGTCGCCGCTAAGAAGGCCATTGTCGATTCTAAGATAGATCTCGACAAGGCGGATAGAGACAGGATTGGCGTTCTGGTAGGTTCCGGCATAGGGGGGCTTCATACGGTCGAGGCCGAACACAAGCAGTATTTAACTTTGGGCCCAGTGAAGGGCCCCGCCAGGATATCCCCGTTCCTCATACCGATGTTGATCATAAATATGGCTTCCGGGCAGATATCTATTACCATGGGGCTCAAAGGCCCTAATTCAGCCGTGGGAACCGCCTGCGCTACCGGTAACCATGCTATAGGAGACGCCTTCAGGATCATCCAGAGGGACGAGGCGGACGTTATGGTCTGCGGTGGAAGCGAGGCCGCCATTACGGTAATGGGTTTCGGTGGTTTCTGCGCTCTCAAGGCGCTGTCATTAAGAAATGACGATCCCAAGAGAGCGTCCAGGCCGTTCGATAAGAATAGAGACGGCTTTGTGATGGGCGAGGGTGCCGGAATAATTGTGCTGGAAGAGCTGGAGCACGCGCTAAAGAGGAACGCCAACATATACTGCGAGATGGCGGGATACGGTATGAGCGGAGACGCTTATCATATGACCGCTCCGGATCCCCAGGGTGATGGCGGTGTGCGATGCATGAGGGCGTCCCTTAAAGATGCCGGCATGAAGCCGGAAGATGTGGACTATATAAATGTGCATGGAACCTCGACTCTTTATAACGATAAGATAGAGACCATTGCCATAAAGAAGGTATTCGGAGCCCATGCCAAAAAGCTGGCTGTAAGCTCCACAAAGAGCGTCATGGGGCATCTCTTGGGCGCCGCCGGCGGCGTAGAGATGATAGTATGCGCGCTGGCCATCAAAAATTCAATAATACCACCTACCATCAATTATGAGACACCCGATCCTGACTGCGATCTCGACTATGTCCCGAATAAACCGAGGCATCACAAGATAAAGGTGGCGGCGTCAAATGCCCTCGGTTTCGGCGGACACAACGCGACTTTGGTCGTAAAAAAATATACTTAAAAGCCCGCCTCGTATAATATAAA
>CAYSSS010000021.1:0-25978 GCA_964433975.1 uncultured Planctomycetia bacterium | reverse complement strand
TCTTACCAGGAAATTCGGCGATCTCATCGCGGTAGATAATCTCAATATAGAAGTTGAAGAGGGCGAGATCTTCGGCCTCGTCGGACCCGACGGAGCCGGCAAGACGACTACCATGCGCCTTCTGACGGGTATAATGGACCCAACTTCGGGCGAAGCATGGGTATACAACAGGCACACCGTGAAAGAGTCTGAAACTCTAAAGGACAATATAGGGTATATGTCGCAGAGGTTCGGCCTCTACGAGGACCTCACCGTGATGGAAAATATAAACTTTTACGCCGATATCTACTGCGTAAAGCCCGGCGCCAAAAGAGACGACAGGATAAAGAAGCTCCTCGGTTTTTCGGGGCTGACGCCGTTCAAGGGCCGCCTTGCCGGGAAGCTTTCGGGCGGCATGAAGCAGAAGGCCGGCCTGGCCTGCGCCCTTATCCATACGCCAAAGGTATTATTCCTTGATGAGCCAACAAACGGCGTAGACCCCGTATCGCGAAGGGATTTCTGGGGCATACTTTACCAGTTATTGAAAGAGAAGGTCGCGATACTCTTCTCGACCTCCTATCTTGATGAAGCCGAAAGATGTAAGAGGATCGGGCTGATACACAAAGGAAGGCTCTTAAGATGCGAGACGCCGGAGGCGATAAAAGCCGAAAAGAAGACGGATACGCTTGAAAAGGCCTTCATAGAGATAATAAAAGAATGTGGGGATACGGCTTGCGCGACGAAAGTATAGCGGTCAGCGTACAAAACCTTGAAAAGAAGTTCGGCGCCTTTACGGCGGTGAACCGGATAAATTTTACGGTCAAAAATGGTGAGATATTCGGATTTTTGGGTCCTAACGGCGCAGGTAAATCGACCACCATAAGGATGCTCTGCGGCATCATATCGCCCACGTCCGGCACCGGTACGGTGGGCGGGTTCGATATAATGAAGGAACAGGATAAGATAAAACAAAATATCGGATACATGTCGCAAAAATTTTCCCTGTATGACGACCTTACGGTGGAGGAGAATATAAATTTTTATGCCGGCATATACAAGCTCTCGAGACACGACCGGGACGAGAGAAAAGAGAAGATAATAAAACTGGCCGGCATAGAGGCCTTCAGAAATAGCCCCACAAAGACGCTTTCGGGCGGGTGGAAGCAGCGCCTGGCGCTCGGATGCTCCCTCATACATAAGCCGCGGATAATATTCCTCGACGAACCGACGTCGGGGGTGGACCCAATAACGAGAGAGAACTTCTGGGGCATCATAAAGGGCCTGGCCAAGCAGGGTGTGACCGTATTCGTCACGACCCACTACATGGATGAGGCGGAGAACTGCGACAGGATGACGCTCATCTATAAGGGTACCATAATAGCGATGGGTACGCCCGAAGAGATGAAGACGAAGTTCATGAAGGATGAGATCATCCAGATACGCGTCGATGATCCGGAAGAGTGGTCGGAAAAGATCTCCGCGGTGAAGGGCGTCGGCGAGGCCGCGCTCTTCGGCAGCGCGATACACGCGGTCAGTCCCAGCGCCAAAGAGGCGATACCGTCGATAAAAAAATTATTCCAGAAAGAGGGCCTCAAAGATTACAAGATAGCGAAGATAAAAGCGTCACTGGAAGACGTATTCGTCTCATTGATCGAGGATTACGATAAGGAACACGCGCCATGAATTTAGGCAGGACTAAAGCGATATTTAAAAAAGAGTTCATACAGATATGGCGCGATCCGCGCAGCCTCGCGCTGGCGTTCGCCATCCCGATGCTGTTATTGGTGCTCTTCGGATACGCGCTCTCCCTTGATATAGATAATATACCCATGGCCGTGTGGAACCAGGATGGTTCGCAGACATCCATTCGCTTCCTCGATAA
Source organism: uncultured Planctomycetia bacterium (assembly GCA_964433975.1). Lineage (GTDB taxonomy): Bacteria > Omnitrophota > Gorgyraeia > 2-01-FULL-45-10 > 2-01-FULL-45-10 > 2-01-FULL-45-10. Next base: position 24,117 of record CAYSSS010000021.1, on the reverse strand, counting down.
TTTCAAACTGTCCAAATATTTTAATATCATAGGCTATTACGATAACTATCCGGCCATGGAGCATCTCATCGACAAGGGCACCGCGATGATCGCGATGGTCATACCCAAGCACTTTTCCAAGTATATACAATCTAACGGCGTCGCGCCTCTCCAGGTGATTATCGACGGGAGCGACTCCAATACGGCGCAGATAGTGCTCGGTTACGTCAATAGTATCGTATCCTCGTATAACCAGAAATTCATGAAAGACGCGCTCGCGGTGAACAGCATCACCAACTCCACGCCCGTCGACCTGCGCTCAAGGATATGGTTTAACCAGGACCTCGACAGCAAGCTCTTTATCGTACCGGGCCTGATCGCCATAATAATGATGATAATAGCGGCGCTCTTGACATCGCTTACGATAGCAAGAGAGTGGGAGCGGGGAACGATGGAGCAGCTTATATCGACCCCCGTAAGGAACGTAGAGCTCATTATCGGGAAATTCGCTCCGTATTTTGTCATAGGCTTCATAGACCTCGTCATATCGGTACTTACCGGCATACTGTTATTCGGCGTTCCCTTAAGAGGAAGCCCCGTTTTACTCTTTATTACCAGCGGGATATTTTTAACGGGTGCGCTTATGCTCGGTATATACATATCGGTCGCGGCGAAGAGCCAGCTCATGGCGTGCCAGATGGCGATACTAACTTCATTTCTGCCTACATTCATGCTCTCCGGATTCACGTACGAGATATTCAATATGCCCAAGTGGGTGCAATACGTCACATATCTGGTGCCGGCGCGTTATTTCATAGTGATATTGCGCGGGATATACTTAAAGGGCGTAGGAATGGAGGCGCTCTGGCCGAATATCCTGGCGATGCTCATATTTTCTTTTATAGCGGTTAGGCTGGCGATCATGAAGTTCAAAAAGAAAGTGGCTTAAAATTTCCATGTTCACAAGAATAACGTCCTTGATCGTCAAGGAGTTCCTGCAGGTCTTCCGCGATCCGCGCATGAAGTTCGTCATATTCGTCTCTCCCGTCGTGCAGGTACTGATATTCGGTTACGCGGCTACTATGGATATAACGAACGTCCCGACCGCGGTCTACGATCTGGACAATACAAAGGAGAGCCGCGACATAATAAGGGACTTCAGTTATTCAAAATATTTCGATATTCAGAACTACCTGCAGAAAGAGGAAGATATAGATTACGTGATGGACCGCGCCAGGATAAAGGCGGTCATTAAATTCAACCGTGGCTTCGCCCAGGATCTTACCGGGAACAACACCGCTCACATGCAGATAATCGTTGACGGGACGGACTCCAACGCGGCTCAGATAATATTGAGTTATTCCGGGACAATAATCGCCAATTACAACGCCAAAGCCCTGAAGGAACGTACAGAGATATTCCTGAAGCGAAAAAATGTCTATCCTGTGGTGGATCTCAGGGACAGGGAATGGTTCAACGAAAATCTCTATTCCAAGAATTTCTATCTTCCGGGTGTAATAGCGATGATAGTTACATTGATGTCGCTCATTCTCACGTCGATGGCCATCGTCAGGGAAAAAGAGATAGGCACGATGGAGCAGTTGATCGTCAGCCCCATCAAGCCTATAGAGCTCATAATGGGCAAGATAACGCCCTTCGGAATAATAGCGATAGTGCAGATGGTGATGATAGCGGTGGTCGGAGTATTGTGGTTCAAGATACCATGCCGGGGCAGCATCCCTCTTCTTTTCGGCGCCACGCTTGTCTATCTCCTGACAAGCCTCGGCATAGGATTATTTATATCGACCATATCGTCGACACAACAGGAGGCGATGATGTCGGTCTTTCTCTTCTATTTTCCGGCGATCCTCCTCTCCGGGTTCGCGTATCCTGTAGCCAACATGCCCGGGTGGATACAGGTGATAACGACCTTGAATCCGCTGAAATATTATCTTGTCATATTGCGAAGCATATTCCTGAAGGGCGTGGGCTTCCTCGTCTTGTGGGATGAACTACTCGTACTTCTAGTGATGGGCGCTGCCGTCATCATCTTGAGCGCTTTTAGATTCCGCAAAAGCCTGGGATAGAAGATAGCGACCATTGATGATTAACGGAGTAAACCTAGCTGTCTCCTTGCAAAAGTTAGATCTTGTGGTAGACTTGTTACTGCAGAGGTAACTAAAGTGAGCAAGAAGAAGTTGTATTGTATTCTGGCTATTTTTTTTCTGGTTCAAAGTATAGCGTCCTCATCAGTCCTCGCCTTTGAGAATAGCGTATTAAATCCGCCTACCAATATAGATATCAATTACTCCGACGGAGTCGTGAAGAAGCTCTACGACGCGATATGCCTCGGCGTCCTTATATACGAGCTCGATACAGTCGGAAGAAAGTCCAAAGAAGAGATAGCGAGAAGCTGTGCCGGGCTACCCTCCAATTCCGAGGTGCGCTTCGACCTCGAGAATATGGACATGGGCAGGAAGGGCTGGACGAGATACTATCCGTTCTCCGTCGGCGACAAGGCCTTCATCATGAGGATATTCTTAACCGTCGAGAGAGCTTACCAGAGCTCCGCGCCCGTACTGTACGAAGGCGTTATAGCCAACCCCGCCGTGACCTTCCAGGTGCTGCCTTCGCTTAACGAGATCCTCGCAGACTGCAAGATCAAGCCCATAAAGATTTATCACTCTTCAGCTACTTCCCGCAGCTCCTAAAAAATTGGGGACGTTTCACTATAACGCAACCTCTTATTTGAGAATACGTTACAACGTCACCTAATCCATGCCTTAATTCGTTATTTTTGCGGATTCATAGCCTTTGTAACTTATTAACCCATAAATAGTTAGAGCAAAGTGAAACGTCCCCAATTGTTTTTCGCTTGGGATTTGGAGACCGAGGTTGTATAATATCCCCATAACTTATGAAACCAATGGAGGAGATATATGGCTAACGTATTCAGCGCCGCCGAAATCATAGATATGGCTATAGTGAAGGAGACCAAGCGCAGGGACTTTTACGGCTACGCGGCCGATAAGTTCAATGAGAAGGATATGAAGGAGCTCTTCACGAAGCTGCGCGACTGGGAAGACGAACATGTGAAGAGATTCACCGATATCCGCAAATCGACCGAGACATACGAGGTCCAGGAGTCTTACCAGGGAGAGTTCGCGGCGTACATGAAGTTCGTAGTAGATGATATGCTCTACATGCAGATATCCGCCGAGTGGTTCGCCAAGAACGTCAAGGAGCCGCTGGCTGCCATACAGTACGGCATAGGATTCGAGAAGGACGCGATACTATTCTTTTCGGAGCTGTTGAAATATATGATGGGCCCGAATAAGGAGAAGGTGGGCCAGCTGATAAACGAAGAGAAGAAGCATCTTATCTATCTTTCGGAGCTTAAAGCGAAGTACGCAAAATAAGGTTTTGATGGCTACGGCAGGCGTCGGCATATCCTACAAAGTCTGGGTTTCTCCTTCATCTAAGGCCAAGCTTCTTTTGATCCACGGCCTGGGCGCCAATTCCTCGTGGTGGGAATCTTTCGCTTCCGAATCTCTAAAGAACGGCCTCTCCTCATACGCCGCGGACTTAAGAGAGAATACCTCCTTTGCCGAATTTTTCGACTCCATAAATAACCTGATCACCAGGATAAAGGAAGACGACCCCGGGAAGAAGATATTCGCCGTCGGAGAGAGCATGGGCGCTCTCATCATATTATCGATGGCGCTTAAGGACCGGGCCCTCTTCTCCGGCCTGGTATGCATCGCTCCCGCGTTTAACAGCAAAGCGCCTCTGAAGCCTTTGGACTATTTCAAAATATTTTTTCCGCTTCTTTATGACCGCGGCAAAAGACATAAATTGCCCGTGTGCTCCGATATGTGCACGCGTGACCCCGCCTATTTAAAGATGATAGAGACGACTTACGACAAGGACGTTATGTCCACTTCGCAGGTGCTCTTCGATATATTCATAACGCAGCTACGCATGAGACTGTCGGCAATGCGCATAGACTCCCCGCTTCTATTCCTGGTGGCGGGGCACGATCTGCTCGTCCGCTCCGAAGCGAGCGTTAAGGTCTTCGGCAGAATAAAATGCCAGGATAAGACGCTCATCGAGTACCCCGGCATGTATCACGCGCTATCGATAGAGCTTGGGAAAGAGAAAGTCTTCCAGGATATATTCAACTGGATAGAGAAGAGGGTTTAAGGATATCGTATGAAGTATATAATGGCTATAGATCAGGGCACGACGGGCAGCAGGGTTGTCCTATACGACAAGTCCGGTAAAAAAATACAGAGCTCCTACGAGGAATTTCCACAGCACTTTCCTAAACCCGGTTGGGTTGAGCACGATCCTCACGATATCTGGAAGAGCGTAAATAATTCTATTCAAAGTGTGTTGAAGAAGGTTCCCTCCTGCGAGATAGCGGCTATAGGAATCACCAATCAGCGCGAGACGACGGTACTCTGGGATAGAGAGACCGGTAGACCCGTACATAACGCCATAGTATGGCAGTGCAGGAGAACGGCCCCGCGCTGCGACGAATTAAAGAAGAGAAAAGAAAGAGCGGAATTTTTTAAGAGGAGGACGGGCCTGCCGATAGACGCGTATTTTTCGGCGACCAAGATAGAGTGGATACTGAAGAACGTGCCGGGCGTCATGGCAAAAGCCAGGGCGGGCAAGATCCTCTTCGGGACGACCGACACATGGATACTCTGGAAGCTTACCGGCGGGAGGGTCCACGCGACAGACTATACGAACGTTTCGCGCACGATGCTCTTTAATATAGAAAGATTGAAGTGGGACCAAAGTATACTCAAATATTTTAATATACCGAAGGATATCCTGCCCGAGGTGAAGAGGTCATCCGGTATCTTTGGCAGAACAGATCAAACCGGACGCCTGGGCGCCGGTATCCCCATATCGGGAATAGCAGGTGACCAGCAGGCCGCGCTCTTCGGACAGACATGTTTCGATCCGGGCGAGATGAAGAATACGTATGGCACGGGTTCCTTCATTCTCTTAAACGCCGGAATGAAAAGGCCTGTGTCAAAGCACGGCCTCATCACTACGCTGGCATGCGGCCCGTCGGGCGAGCCCGTTTACGCGCTTGAGGGCGCGGTCTTCGTGGCAGGAGCGGCAATACAGTGGCTGAGGGACGGGCTCAAGATAATAAAAAGAGCATCCGACTCCGAAAGACTCGCGCAGTCAGTAAAGGATAACGGAGGCGTATATTTTGTTCCCGCGCTCGTAGGGCTTGGCGCGCCTTACTGGGACCAGGACGCGCGCGGCCTCATATCGGGCATAACCAGGGGCACAAAGAGAGGCCACATAGCGAGAGCCGCCATAGAAGCGATATGCTATCAATCCAAAGACGTGACGCTTGCTATGGAGAAGGACTCCTCCCTTAAGATAAGGAGTTTAAAAGTTGACGGCGGAGCGGTATCGAATGATCTTTTATGCCAGCTGCAGTCGGATATATTGGGCCATGAAGTCGTGAGGCCCAAGGTAATAGAGATAACGTCTTTGGGCGCGGCATATCTGGCGGGGCTCGCGGTCGGCTATTGGAAAAGTTCGCGGGACCTGAAGATGTGCTGGAAGGCCGATAAGGTCTTCAGGCCAAAGATGACGAGGGCCGCATCGGACAAGCTCTACAGTGGTTGGCTGGCGGCAGTCAAGAAGACATTGTCAAAATAATCAGTAGCGCGCCCTTAAGGGTGCGCTACTATTGTGTATAACCTTGTGATATATGCATTCATATGACGTTGTGATCATCGGCGGAGGGGTCATCGGCACATCGATAGCCCGTGAGCTCTCGCGCCACAAGTTAAAGATAGCTATCCTCGAAAAAGAAGAAGAACTTGCCTTCGGCGTTTCAAAGTCCAACAGCGGCATAATACACCCCGGCACTCAAAATCCCGTTAACTCACTTAAAGGCAGACTCTGCGTCCAGGGCAACGCTCTGACGCGCAAGATGTCGAAAGAGCTCGGTATAGACTTCAAAGAGGTCGGAGAGCTGATAGTCGCCTTTAACGAGGAGGAGAGGCTGAAGCTCGTTGGGCTGAAGGACGAAGCCGAGACCTTGGGCGTGCCGCGCCTTAAGATGGTAGACAGCTCCTGGCTTGAGAGAAACGAGCCGAATCTTTCGCGCGAAGTCGTTGCCGCGCTCTATGCTCCCACGGCCGGCATAATAAGCCCATACAGGTGGGCCTATGACCTGGCAGAAAATGCCGTGAAGAACGGCGTAGAGATACACGAACTGACTAAAGCCCAGAAGGTATCCCCTGTGGACGGGGAAGGATTCGAAGTTTACACGTCGAGAGGCGAATACAAGGCACGCTTTGTAATAAACGCAGCTGGGTTATTTGCCGACGAAGTTTCGCGCATGGTGGGGGTGGATGATTTTAAGATACGGCCGAGAAAAGGAGAAGAGTTCCTCCTGGATAAGAAGAAAGAGAATATAACGAACCACCTGATATTCCCGCTGCCTTCGAAGAATTCAAAAGGGGTGCTCGTCATAAAGACATCCGACGGAAATCCTATGATAGGCCCTACGGCCGAAGATGTCGACAGTAAGGTCGACCTCTCCACTTCGGATCAAGGGTTCAAAAAAGTATTATCTTCGGCTCAAAGATTGGTCCCGTCGATAAACGGTGATGATGTCATAGCCTATTTCGCGGGCTTGCGGCCCGCCTCAGGAGAAGATTTTATCATAAAGCACGAGGCTAAGGCGCCCGGATTTATAAATGTGGCGGGGATCCAGTCGCCGGGCCTGACGGCGGCACCGGCTATAGCGCTCCTCGTATCAGATATCTTAAAGAGTAACGGGTTATCGTTAAAGAGGAAACTTTTTTTCCACAGGCACAGAAAGAAGGAGATACACTTATTCAGTATACCGTTAGAGGAGACGAAGCGGTTAATAAATAAGGACCCGGGTTACGGAGATATCATATGCAGGTGCGAGATGGTATCGGCAAAAGAGGTCAGGAATTCGATAGAGCGCGGCGCCAGGACTCTCGACGGGATAAAGTTCAGGACGAGAGCTCAGGCGGGGCGATGCCACGGCAGCTTCTGCACGACGAGGCTCATGAAGATACTTCAGGAAGAGACCGGCAAGAGACCGACGGAAGTCACAAAGCGCGGCAAAGGCTCGGAGATTGTTAAGGAAGAAAGGTCTTCAGACGTCATTGCGAGACCCGAAGGGTCGAAGCAATCTCAGCTTTAGAGATTGCTTCGTCGGCCTAAAGGCCTCCTCGCAATGACAGTTTGGCAAAAACTTCATACCATATGACAGAACGCGATCTGGTGATAGTCGGTGCGGGTCCGGCGGGCATGGCAGCCGCCATCTCGGCGCGCGAATCCGGGGTAAGTGACATATTGCTTCTGGAGAGAGATCAGCACTTGGGCGGAATACTGAACCAATGCGTTCACACCGGTTTCGGGATAGAATATTTCAAAGAGGTATTGACCGGGCCGGAGTATAGCAGCCGCTTTATCGAAAAGATCGAAGGCGCGCCCGGGATAGAGGTAAGTCTGAGATCCTTTGTCGTAAAACTGACGAAAGAGAAGATCCTCACATATATAAAGCCCGGAATTATGGGTCTTGTCAGGGCAAAAGCCGTAATAATGGCGACCGGCTGCCGGGAGAAGACGCGCGAGATGGTCCATATAGCCGGGACACGTCCGTCGGGTATATTTTCGGCGGGACTGGCGCAAAAACTTATCAATATCGAAGGGCTGCTGCCGGGCAAAGAGGTGGTGGTCGTCGGCTCCGGGGATATAGGCCTCATAATGGCGCGCCGTTTCACTCTCGAAGGCGCAAAGATAAAGGCTGTCATTGAGATACAAGGCAAATCGAGAGGCCTGATCCGCAACGTGGCCCAGTGCATAGAGGACTTCGATATACCGGTCTACTTCGGCCACAAGATATCCAGGATCCACGGTGCTAACAGGGTCGAAAAGGTGAGCGTTGTGAAGGTGGATGAAAATTTCAGGGAGATCCCGTCTCAGGGGTTTGAGATCGAGTGCGACACGGTCCTGATGTCGGTGGGGCTGATCCCGGAGAACGAGCTGATAGAGATGGCGGGTGTTGAGATAGACAAGAAGACCAACTCTCCGGTTTCCAGAGAGGTTAACAAGACATCCATCCCGGGAATATTCTGCTGCGGTAACTCGTTCAAGATATACGATCTCGCGGATTGGGTCTCAAAGGACGCGGCGCTTGCCGGTACGATGGCCGCGGAGTATATAAGAGGCTTAAAGTGATAAAAAAATTGACCTGCATAGATTGCCCGAAGGGGTGTATGCTCTCCATAGATATAGAGAACTGCCGCGTAATCAAGGTGAGCGGCAACGAATGCCCCAAGGGCGAGAAGTACGCCGCGCAGGAGATAGAGAATCCAATGAGAATACTCACGTCGGCCGTTTTCGCCGAAGGGCTTAATCTGAAGATGGTGCCGGTCCGCACGGATAAGCCGATCCCGAAGTCCAAGACCATGGAAGCTATGGGTGAAGTGAAGAAGATCCGCCTCAAGAGCCCGGTCAAATCCGGTTCAGTGATCGTCGAGAACTTCCTCGGCCTGGGCGTCAAGCTCCTCTCCACCCGCAACGTTTCTTAAACCTAAGCCTTGTTATGTTCCGCACAAGTCACCAAATATGGTGGCAGGAAAAATGTTCCCCTCACAATAAAAGTTCGGGTCGGTCTTTTGCTCAGTCGAAAAACGGGGGCCTGCGGAACTCGGCCGCCATAGGCGGCCTCAGACATCCTCGGCCCTTTTTAACCGTTTTTCTCCTTCACAAAAGACCTAACATTTTTATTGTGCTTTACATAACATCGGCTTAGATTTTACAATGCTTTTCAGGCAGTTACTTGGCGCTAATTGGTATAAGCGGACTCAGGATGGGCCGCTCACAAAGCCCTGTAGCGCTGGCTGCGGCAGACACCCCTCGAGGTCCACGCCTGCCGGCGGGCTCTACAGGGCGCGCGGCGGGACTGCCTTGACTTATGTAAAATCCGCGGGTATACTTATACTTATTATTGGGTATGCATAAGCTATCATAGTAATATAATAGGACTAGGCGCCGTGAAGGATAACAGACTGAATTTGTACTATACCATTTCAGAAGTTGCCGGTCTGCTCACGGCAGCTATAGGCCTTTTTGTCCTGGTGGGATGGGCATTAGACATCTCCTTTATGAAGAGCGTCCTGCCCGGACTCGTCACGATGAAGGGTAACACCGCGCTTTGCTTTCTCCTCACAGGCCTCTCATTATGGTCCCTGCAGATAAAACGAATCGATAAGCGTCCGTTCCGTGTCTTCGGCAACCTTTGTGCCGCCGTTGTGATGCTTGTAGGGGCAATAACCCTCTACCAGTATATGTCCGGGACCAACCTTGGCATAGATCAGCTCCTCTTCGTGGAGTTGCCGGGGGCCGCGTTTACCAAGCACCTCGGCAGGATGGCATTCATTACGGCCGTCAACTTTGTTTTAATAGGCCTGGCTCTTCTCTCTCTGAATGCGATGACCAGGCGCCGGTACTATCCATTTCAGGTCCTAGCGGCGATCGCCATTTTTATCGCCCTTAGCGCATTGTGCGGGTATCTCTACGGCTTATCCACGTTCTATGGCAAGATCGCCATCTATACAGCCACGGCCTTGCACGCGACGATCGCTTTCCTGATATTATGTACTGGTGTGATATTCGTGAGGCCGGACAAGGGCCTTGCCGGGGTCATCACCTCTACGTTGTCCAGAGGGATTATGATACGGCGGCTTCTCTTGTTGATGTTCGCGCTTCCGATCATCTCCGGGTGGTTGAAACTGCATGGTGAAAGAGCGGGCTTCTACGATAGTCAGTTCGGCACAGCCCTCATGGTAATAGCGAACATAATATTATTTACCCTGTTCATCCTGTGGACCGCGAAAGCACTAAACGCCAGCGATAAAAAAAAAATAGCCGCTCAAACCGGAGTCAACACAGCGGCCGAAAGGTGGAGGAGGACCTTTGACTCCATGATGGACCCGACCTTCATAATGGGCATGGACAACACCATACTCAACGCGAATCAGGCCCTCGCCAGTATCCTCGGAAAAAGCCGGGAGGAGATCATCGGCAAAAAATGTTTTGAGGTCATGCACGGGCTCTCCGCTCCGTTCGCGAACTGCCCCATGGAAGGGACAAGGTGCGACGGCAAGTCGCACGTCGAGGAAGTGAACGATCCGCACATAGGTATACCGCTACTTGTCACCACAAGCCCCGTCTTTGATAAAGATCACAAAATGGTATCGGTGGTCCATGTGGCCAAAGATATCTCCGAGATAAAAAAAGCGGAACTCGCGCTGCGCGAGAGCGAAATAAAGTACAGGGCCATCTTTGAGTCCTCCGCCGACGCGATAATGCTCCTGATCCCAAGGGGGAAGTTCTTAAGCGGCAACGCGGCCACGATAAAGCTCTTCGGCTGTAAAGATGAGAAAGATCTTCTCAGCAAATCTCCCGCTGATCTGTCACCCGAATTTCAACCGGACGGCCAATCATCGAGCGCGAAGTCAGAAGAAATGATGCGGCGCGCAGTTGAGAGAGGCACCAACTCATTCGAATGGACGCACAGGCGGCCGAATGGTGAAGAGTTCTTCGCGACTGTTCTCTTGACGAGGATGGCGCTTAATGACCAGGTGATATTGCAGGCGACCGTTCGCGATATAACCGAACAGGTATTGTCGGAAAAGCAGCTTGCCAAGAAGCTGCGTGACCTGGAGATATTCTACAGGGCCGCCATCGACCGCGAGATGAGAATAAAGGAACTTAAGAAGAAGGTCAAGGAGCTTGAGGAGAAGATAAAAGGGTAAGAGTATACTAAATATATGATGATGATGGACTTCTTATATGGACTGGCGTTCATAGTGCTTTCGGCGGTTGTATTTATTCTGCCAAAAAGAGAAGATCCGTTTGGGCTGGGTAAGAGCATGATTTTTATAGGGTGGTTCGCTCTCCTGCACGGCCTGAACAAATGGGTCGATCTTCTTATGCTGAATACCAGTATCTTCTCGTCAAAAACGCTTTCCGCTGTGGGCGGCGTACTTATGCCACTGTCATTTGTCTTTCTCATAATATTCGGGTGCGTGGCGATATCCAATATGGGAGGGTCTCTCAAGTGGTTTAGCATGGCATGGATAGTCTTACCGCTGTTATGGGCGGGCCTATCGATAAAGTTCGCAGATTTACTGGTTCCCCGGATATTCACCAGATACGTACTCTGTTTGCCGGGCGCTATATTGACGAGCCTGGCGATTTACCTCTCCTTAAAACGGGTTAATGTGCGTGCCGTACCCAAGTCGACGACAATGGGCGGGTGGACCATAATAATATCCTTTCTGCTCTATGGAGTCTTCAGCGGAATTATAACGCCGAAGGCCCATTTCTTTACGGCCTCCGCGCTAAATTATCCAAACTTTATAGAGTTATTTCATCTACCTATCCAGTTCTTAAGGATGGCCTGCGCTATCGCGATATCCTTCGGATTCATTCTGCTCACAGGAAATTTGAACAGGAGAAAGCCGGGCATAATTTTAGAAGGCGCAATAAGACGTAAAATCATCCTCGTGACATTGTTCTCCATGCTACTGGTAACTCTTGTAGGTTCGATCCCTACGTATTTTTCCGGCACCGCCATCCTGATGCGTATTACGGGCAGAGAATACTCGCAATTGGCGCATACGTTGAACATCTATACGGTGGACGTTATCAGATCAGAGGTAGACGACGCGAAGACGTACGCTACGAGGCTTTTATGGAAGGATACCATAGAGGAGAGCAATGCACGCTACGCGGGGATGAACACCGAATCGATCAGGAAGAAGCTTCTAGATATGGACAGGATATGGAGCACCGCCAAGCCAGGCGACACGTTACTGAACGAGTACCTGGAGAACAGGATAAGCGTAGGAATGAGAGAGACTCTCCTCGTAAGGAGCAATGTATCCGAAATCTTCATAACCGATAAGTACGGAGGCATAGTCGCCGCTTCAGGCAAAACGACCGACTTCTATCAGGCCGATGAAGAGTGGTGGCAAAAGGCATATGACGGCGGCAAAGGCGCTATATACGTAAGCGATATAGAATTCGACGAGTCGAGTAAAGACTGGGTGATATCAATAGCCGTGCCTATGAAAAACGCCCGAGGAGAGGTAATAGGTATATGCAAGGACTCTGCAGGGATAGATAGACTTTTTGGAAATCTAGCCGATTTCAAATTGGGCAATACGGGCCATGCCATTTTGGTGGATGGCAAAGGTATGGCGATATTTCATCATGGCGTATCCACGATGGCAGAGAAGGTCCTGCCGGAAAAAATATTGCGCGCGATTCCCAATATGAAAAATCCTTATTTTGTATTGAGGAATACGCCGTTTCGCGATAAGGAGGTATTTTGCGCATTCAGCGAATTGAAGGTCCCGTATATGTCGGACAGTGGCGCATCATGGATAGTACTGGTGGTCCAGGATATGTCCGAGGTCTATGGGCCGATCCAAAATTTTATCAGTCAAATACTGGTGATCGCGCTTCTCATGATGGCCCTGATAATGCCGATAGCCGCTTCCTTCGGCAGGATCGTATCCGGCCCTATCGATAAGCTGCGTTTGGCCACGGAAAAAATTATTGCAGGAGACTGGGAGGCCAAGATAGATATAAATACAGGAGATGAGATAGAGCAATTTGCCGATCTTTTCAAGGATATGATGGCCGATATAAGGAGCAAGCAGAAGAGGCTTGAAAGTTTTTCAAGCGGCCTCGAAGCGATAGTGGAAGAGCGCACAAAGGAGCTGAGCGGGGCCCAGGAGGCGGCGCTGAACATACTGGAGGACCTGCAGGCGTCCAGGGATTCCCTTGAGAGGACGAACAGGGAGCTTGTGAAGCTTGACGAGTTAAAGTCCGGATTCATATCCACGGTATCTCACGAATTAAGGACTCCGCTATCGATAATAAAAGAAGGGATAAGCCTGGTGCTTGATAAGATACCCGGAGACGTGAACGAGAAACAGTCCAAGATACTGGAGATCTCCAAGTACAATATAGACAGGCTCGCCCGGATCATAGACAGCCTTCTCGATATATCCAAGATGGAGGCGGGGAAACTAAATTTAAAGAGAGGCCTGATAGATATATCCAAAGTGGTGAGGGATGTCGCGAAATCTTTTGAGTCAAAGATAAGGAAGAAGGGGCTTGAAATGCGCCTCGACATAGATGATGTTACGGGAAGTGTCTGGGCCGATCCCGACGGAATCACCCAGGTCCTGACAAATCTTATCGCCAACGCGATAAGATTTACTTCCGCCGGCCAGATAGGTATCTCGTGTAAAGATAAGGGTGACGGGGTGGTCTGCTCGGTATCCGATACGGGGGTGGGCATATCGAAAAAAGATATGCCAAAGGTATTCGAAAAGTTCCAGCAGTTCGGCCGGACGGCCGGCGCGGGAGATAAAGGTACGGGGCTAGGTCTCTCCATAGTCAAGAGCATGATCGATCTTCATAATGGCGCCATCTGGGTGGAGAGCGAGCCGGGTAAAGGCTCCAGCTTTACATTTAAGCTGCATAAGCATACGTCTCAGTCGCTCTTCAGGGAGCATGTCTCAAAAGCATTTAAGAAAGCGGTGGATCAGGGTTCCCCAATCTCCATAATAGCCGTAGCTGCGAGCATTACCGCGGAAGATACAACGGTCATGCCAAGTAAGAAATTAAATGATATAATGCATGAGAGCGCCAGATTGATGAAGGATATGTTGAAGCGCGAAGATGATGACGTTATAAACTCGGGCGATGATATCATAGTGATCCTGGCCGATTGCGATAGAGACGGCGCCGGCAGAGTGCAATACAAGCTCGAGGAACTGGTGGATAAATATCTGGCGAGCCAGAACGCGGACGGTCTGGTAAAAATAAATTACGGGTATGCGACATATCCGGATGACGCAAAGAGCGATCTGGAGCTGATCGAGAAGGCGAAGGCTGCCCTGGCTTTTTCGGCCAAGGCATAGAGACCCAAGGAGGCTTTATGGGTAAGAGAAAGATATTGATAGTAGACGATGAGCCGGATTTTCTGGAGGTCATGAGCACGAGATTGGAGGCCAATGATTATGACGTCACAACGGCCGCCAACGGCGAGGAGGCGCTGAGCTACGTCAAGAACAATAAGCCCGACGCGGTGCTTCTGGATATATTGATGCCGGGAATGGACGGGCTCGAGGTGTTGAAAGGGATCAGGAAGATCGATGAGAATATGCCGGTCTACATGATAACGGCCTTCTCCACGGACGAGAGATTTAAAGAGGCCAATAAGTTCGGCGCTTCGGGTTTCATAGTAAAGACGGATGACCTCGCGAAGGAGGTCGACAATATAACGAGTGCTTTGGATATGTCGGCCAAGTTGCGCAAGAAGGACAAATAATAACAGAGGTACAAAAGAGGAGCGTGATGGCAAAGAGAATATTGATAGTCGATGACGAGGTCCAGCTGGTCGAGATGGTAAAGATGAGACTTGAAGCCGCCGGTTATGAGGTAATTTCGGCCTATGACGGTCAGGATGGCTTTGATAAGGCTAAGAAAAATAAGCCAGATCTCATAATACTGGATCTCATGCTTCCGAAGATGGACGGATACAAGATATGCGGCCTCCTGAAGAACGACGCGCGCTATTCCAAGATACCCATAATAATGTTCACTGCCAGGGTGCAGGAAGAGGATGTCAGGCTGGGGAAGGACCTCGGCGCGGAAGAATACGTAACGAAACCCTTTGACCCGAAGATACTTCTTGCAAAGATCAAAGAACTTATAGGGGAGTAAAAGATGGCTAAAGAGAAGTTGTCTCTCGGCGAAAGCCTAGTAGCCGAAGGAGTGATAACCGCCGAACAGCTGAAGAAGGCGGAGGCAGAGTCGAAGCGCACAAATCAGCGCTTGATCAAAGTACTGGTCAGGCTGGGCTATATCGCTGAAGATGACCTGGTAATGTTCCTGAGCAATAAGCTCTCGATACCGCGTATAGAGCTTGGCAGCTACCTAATAGATCCGAAGATAATAGAACTGGTGCCAGAGGTCTTGGCAAGGAAGCATGAACTCATACCCGTACTGAAGATAGGCAACCGGCTGACCTGCGCCATGGCGGACCCATGGAACGTATTCGCGCTCGATGAAGTCAGGTCGAAGACGAACCTCATCGTAGAGCCCGCGGTCGCTACGGAAGGAGAGATAAAGAAGGCCTTCAACGAATACTATGGCACCTCCGGCAGCATGGAGGACCTGATAAAGTCTATAGACGAGGAGAAGCTTGGAGTAAAGGACGGCAAGGAGATAGATCTGAAGAAGCTCCAGGGGATCGTCGAAGAGCCGCTCGTCATAAAGCTGGTGAATATGATAATGATGAAGGCGATACAGGAACGCGCCAGCGATATACATATAGAACCGGAGGAGGATTCCTTAAAGACCCGCTTCAGAGTCGATGGAATGCTCCACGAGATAAGCGCCCCGCCCAAACACCTGCAGTCCGCGATAATCTCCAGACTTAAGATAATGGCAGACCTGAATATAGCCGAAAGACGCGTCCCTCAAGACGGCAGGTTCACCATAAAGATGGAAGGCAAGCAGATAGACGTCAGGATGTCGTGTGTGCCGACCATCTACGGAGAGAATGTCGTATTGAGGCTGCTCGATGCCGCAAGCGCGGTCTTGAGCCTTGAAGATCTCGGTTTCTCAAAAGAGACCCTCATGAAATTCGATAAACTTATCCACCGGCCTCACGGGATAATACTGGTCACAGGGCCTACGGGCAGCGGTAAGACCACCACTCTCTACGCTTCTTTGAACAAGATAAACACCGTAGAGAAGAATATCATAACGGTCGAGGATCCCGTAGAATACAAATTACCGGGCATAAGGCAGATACAGATAAACAATAAAGTGGACCTGACATTCGCGAACGGCCTACGCTCTATTTTGAGACAGGATCCGGATGTCATCATGGTAGGCGAAATGAGAGATCACGAGACCGCCGAGATCGCGATACAGTCCGCGCTTACAGGCCATCTGGTATTCTCGACACTGCATACAAATGACGCACCCGGCGCCGTGACGAGGATGATCGATATGGGAGTTGAGCCCTTCCTGGTCTCGTCATCCGTTATAGCCGTATTAGCGCAGCGGCTCGTGAGGACCATCTGTCCCGAGTGCAAAGAGAAGTATACCCCCACCAAGGAAGAGCTTGAAGACTTAGGCGCCGATACCCCGGAAAAGGTCGAATTCTACCGCGGCAAAGGGTGTCCGAAATGCATGAGCACCGGTTACAAGGGCAGGATCGGTATATATGAGTTGATGATCCCGGATGAAAAGATACGCAATGCCGTCATATCGAAGTCATCCACGGACGAGATAAGAAATCTGGCGTTAGCGGCGGGGATGATAACGCTTAAAGGGGACGGTATCCGCAAGATCAAAGAGGGCCTCACGACGGTCGAAGAGGTCTTAAGAGTAACGGAAGAGGGTTGAATATTGAACAGGATCATGGATAAGATAAAGGCGAAGTTAGTCAGTGCTCCGGTAAAGCGCTTCTACAAGTTTAGGATAGCCCGTTCTGTAATAACGGAGAACGAGCGGCTTAAGGATGAGATAAAGAGAATAAAGAAAAATGGTTACGAGATCGCATCCAATATGTCGCACGAGCTTAAATCACCCCTCGCCACAATAAAAGAAGCGCTGCTCCTTTTATCGGACGGCTCGTTCGGCGCCGTGACCGAAAAGCAGAAAAAAATTCTCAACCTCTCAATACAGAACGTGGAACGCCTCAATCGCCTTATCGATGAGTTCCTGGATTCGGCCCGCCAGGTAAAGTCTAAATCCTACATGAATAGAAGCCTCTTCAGTATCACCGATGCTGCCAAAACTATAATAGACTCTCTGAATATCGCTGCAAAAGAGAAGGGTATAATCCTGGAAGGCATCATACCCGATAAGAAGATAGAGATATGGGGAGATCCCGACAAATTAAACCAGGTGATAAGTAACCTGGTGGACAACGCGATAAAATATAATAGACCCGAGGGAAAGATCCAGATATCGCTGGAAGAGGACGACGATTCGATCGCCATCTCGGTAACGGATACCGGCGTGGGAATACCAAAAGATGATCTGGACAAAGTATTCGACAGATTTTACCGCGTCGAAAATATAAATACGGCCGGGGTCCCAGGCACCGGATTGGGGCTCTCCATAGTGAAAGATATCGTAAATATGCATAAGGGCGCGATATCCGTTAAATCAGAAATAAATAACGGTTCGAAATTTACTGTAGCGTTACCGAAGAACCTAAGAAGGTAGTCCATCGTTATGGCTATGTACAATTATAAAGCGCGTGATAATAACGGGAGGCTGGTCAAGGGGGCCATGGAGGCCGCATCCAAGAATGAGCTCGTCGAGAAGCTTAGGAAGATGGCCTACATGGTGACGGGCGTCTCTGAAGCGACCACCGGTTTTAAGATAGAATCGATCTTGGAGAACTTTAAAAGGATAAAGTCCGACGATATGCTGATGTTTTATATACAGCTGTCGAACATGATAAGCGCCGGCATAACCATATTGATGAGCCTCACTACTCTCGGCAAGCAGATCGAGAATAAACCGCTGAGAGAGACCGTAGAAGCCGTCGTGCGCCAGATCGAGGGCGGGTCAACATTATCCGAATCCCTTGCCGGTCACGGTAAAATATTCCCGAAGCTTTTTGTAAGCATGATCAAGGCCGGCGAGGCGAGCGGCAATCTCGACTCCGTCCTGATGAGGTACGCTCACTTTTATGAAAACCAGGAAGATATAAAAGAGAAGATCAAAGGCGCCTTATTTTATCCCATGATACTCTTCTCTTTCGGCACGGCCGTAATGCTCTTCATAGTCACTTTCGTCATACCAAAGTTTGCCGAGATATATGTAAAAGCCGGTGTGCAGCTGCCGGTACCCACGCTCATCGTTTATAAAGCGGGCTTTATGATAAAAAATTACTGGTATTGGTTCTTTGCCGTACTGATAGCATTATACGTTCTGGCTAGAATGTATGCGCGCACAGCGCGTGGCGCTCTTTTTATCGATGGCTTAAAGCTGAACCTGCCTATAATAGGACCGCTATACAGGAAGGTCGCGATAGCCAGATTCACCAGGACTCTATCGACTCTCTTAAGCTCGGGTGTGCCGATATTGACAGCCTTGGACATAACCAAAGAGGTGGCCGGCAACAAGATCTTGGAAAATGTCATAACGAATGTCCGTAAATATGTCGAGAAGGGTGAGAAGCTCGCCGAGCCGCTCAAGGTAAGCGGTGAATTTCCCCCGGACGTCGTGCAGATGATATCTATCGGCGAGGAGTCCGGCGGCCTTGACGCGATGCTCGAAAAGATAGCGGACTTTTACGATATGACGGTGAGCTACGCGATAAAGAAGCTCACCACAATAATAGAGCCGATATTTCTCATGGTGATGGGCGCCATGGTAGGTGTCATAATGGCGTCGATGCTCCTACCCATATTTGATATGGTGAAGACCTTGAGGCATTAAAATAAGGAGAGATCCTTCGGCCGCTCTTATACATCGCGGCCTCAAGATCAATTTTACTTCGTAAAATTGAGAGGAGGTGAGATATGGATATAGCCTTGATCGGATCCGCAATCATATTATTCGTATTCGGAGTTATATTATTATTCAGGCCGGACATCGAGAAGAAGATATCCGATTGGCTGAACAGGATTTTGTTTCCTACGGAGGACAAGATGCGCTCATCGAACAAGATAAGCGGTCTTTTGTTAATAGTGTTGGGCATAGTAGTTTATATGCTGGCGGTGAAAAGATAATGGAGAGATCCTTCTCCCGCCGAGCCTTGTTATGGACTTGAGGCGGGATCAGGATTAATTTTGTTTCACAAAATTGAAAGGAGAGTAAGTATGTTCAGAAGAAAGGGTTTTACGATCCTGGAGTTGTTGATAGTCATAGCGGTAATAGCTATTCTCGTAGGGATAGCTCTGCCGAGATTCAAAGGTATGCAGGATGAAGGTAATATAGCTAAAGCTAAGGGTGAGTTGAGGATGTTACAGACAGCGATAGAGAGCTACAAGATACATTACGACGCGCTGCCGGTGGCCTTAACCAATCTTCAAACCGCAGTCCCGCAGATAGCCCCGTCCGTCATTCCGAAAGACCCGTTCGGCGGAGCGAATTACGGCTATTCTAAGGCAGGCGATTACTTTGTCATTTATTCAGCAGGGCCCGGTGCTACGGCCGGATCCGCCTCTATAGGCGCAACGGGAAACGACGCGGCCGATACGCAGCAGTGTATCTACGTAACGAACGGTTCGCCAATTGACACAACTCCGTAGAAACTGGTATTCATATCGTCATTGCGAGGCCGCGAAGCGGCCGAAGCAATCTCTTTTTGGGATTGCTTTACTGATCTCACGAACGACGAAGGCGGGATTTACGCTACTTGAGATTCTGCTGGCCCTAGCTCTCTTCGGGGTAGGCGTTGTTGCGATCGCGGGATTGTTCAGCTTTGCCTTGGACAGCAGCCTGGACGCCGAATATACGGAGGTCGCCGTCGTCCTGGCTCAGGCGAGGATGGAGGAGGTCAGAAATATCGCTTATGATTCCATCGTGAACGAGGCAAAAGCCCAGGTGACCGGGTTTCCGCTCTTTCAAAGGGAGGTCGCCATGACAGAACCTTTTACGGATCTCAAGCTTGTTACGGTTACCATATACTGGCAGTTCAAAAACAAGGAAGTGAACGAACAACTGGTTACGTATGTATCGAAGAACTGACAAAAAATCCGCCCTTACTTTAGTAGAACTCCTGATCGCGATGCTGCTCTTTTCGGCTATAACGGGAGCCACCGTGCTGATGTTTAACACAGGGCTAAAGATATGGAGTTCAAGCAAAGACCGCATCGATATCAGGCAGAACGGCAGCCTGGCTATGGAAAGAATGATCCGGTATTTAGAACTGGCACGTAATATCACCACCGCAGCCGAAGATAGCATAACATTTACCGCCGATCTTGATAATAATGGGCTTGATGAGACGATAACCATCGCCTACGATGCCGTTAACAAAATAGATATAACGATCGCTGGTTCAACCACGACCCTGACGAGAGACGTGAATAATCTTGTGCTTACGTATTATGGGTTAAATACAGAGACCGCTTTTACGCCACCCCATCCTATAAATCCGGCCGATCGGGCCAGCATACGCGTTATCAATATATCCATAACGATGAGTAAGGGCAGCGATACCGTGACCTTAAGTTCAAGCGCCTTTTGCAGGAATCAAGGATATGCAGGTGTATAGCCAAGGGGATATCAATGCGTAATATCGGTAATAAAAAAGGGGTCGTTGTTATTTTTGTGATGATCGTCCTGGTTGCTTTAACGGGCGTGGCCCTTGCGTTCTTGTATACGGTAAATAGTGAAATAAAGTTCGCCGGCGACGAGCTTGCAAATACGCGGGCTTTTTACATAGCCGTGGCCGGGTTGGCCAAAGCGAGGTACGAGCTGACGACAGGCGGACAAACAGTTCCTTACCAGGAAACGGATGTTCCTTTCGGAAAAGGCACCTACAGTTACACGGCGGTCGTTGCCTCCGATCCGCAGAACGTGAATATCACATCATACGGGTATGTCCCGGATAGCGCAAATCCTGTGGCTCAAAGGATGGTCGCTGAAGAGAATATAGCGCCGGGTGTAGGCACTAATCTGTCGTTAGGTTCAATAGCGACTGCCGCTGGTGGTAATCCATCTAATGCTATCGATGGAAATGCGAACTCCAAGTGGATCTCAAGCACAGATGGCACTTCGTCGTTGACGCTTAAATATGACAGTGCAAAAACCGTTGGGAAAGCCGTTGTTAGCGGCACCAAGATAACGTCATGTGTAGTACAATATTCGAACAATGGCTCCAGCTGGACTAATGTATCGGGCGCTTCGGGAGGCCTCCCGGGGACGCAGACATTCACTCCGGTTACGGCACAGTTTTTAAGGATCAACGTCACCGGAAATAAACCGCAGGTAAACGAATTTGAGTCTTATTCAGGCGCAGCCGCTCTTGACCAGGGCAAATTCGGCACGTCGTTGTGAAAATAGTAGGGCATCCTTAAGGGTGCCCTACAACTATTGTGGATAAGTTACGAGTTTTAGGCTATAATATAGTCTATGGATTTTTTCAAACTGTTTAAAAAAGATCATGTGGTGGCTCTCGACATAGGCTCCTCAGCCGTTAAGATGGCTCTGTTTAAAGAGGCCGAGAACGGTTTGCGTCTGGTGAGAGCCGATATCAAAGAGCTCGCCGAGCATAGCGATGATCTCTCTTTTGAGAATGAGGCGGTCTCTGCTCTGCGGCATCTATTGAGTGGCATCGATACCAAGAAGGCGAAGGTCGTCGCAAGTGTCAATTGCGCCTCCACCGCCATAAAGAAGGTCGTGGCCCCGTATATGCCGAAGGCTGAGCTGAAACAAGGCATAGCGCTGGAGGCCAAGAACTATTTTCCTTTCTCGATCGATGATTCTATGATCGATTTTGAGATACTCGGGGATATAGTGGATAAAGGAGTAAGAAAGTATGACCTCCTGGTAGCGGTCTCACCCGTTAGTACCATCCAGAAGAATCTGTCGATATTGGAGAAGGCAGGCGTCAGGCCGTCGTTATTTATCACCTCTTCATACGCCCTGGGCAAAGTGGCCGAATATACAGGCAAGGAGGGGGAGCTCAAGTGCCTCATAGACATAGGATCATCCCATACCGAATTCATCATATATAAAGACAAGAGCCTAGTCTTCACCCGTAAGATACCGATCTGCGGGGACGATTTCACAAAATCGATGACAGGCGCCCTCGTGTCGGATACAGGCAAGATGCAGCTTACGTTCGCGGAAGCCGAAAAAATAAAAAAAGACGTGGGTATCCCCGCCGATAACGACACAAGCCTGATCAATGGCAAGATACCGGTTACGCAGATACTTCCTCTGCTGCGTTCTCCGGCCGAGAATCTCGCCAACGAGATAAGCAGATGTCTCGATTATTACAGGGAAGAGTCAAGCGGTGCCAGGATAGACAATATAGTGCTCTTTGGAGGCGGCGCGTCCTTAACTGGCTTGACAAAATTTATATCAGATTCGCTTGGAATGCCGGTCAGGATAGGAGACTCTCTCGAAGGGCTGAATATTAAGAAGGAGGCGATCCGTGAAAGAGAGAGAATTGCCCACAGGATAGAGCTTGCCATAGGCGCGGGCTTGAGCGACCCAAAAGGGATAAATCTTCTTCCGCCGGAGATGAAGAATGAGGTTGAAAGGACCGTTAAGAGGGGAACTCTAGAGGTTATTACTACCGCCATAGTGATAGCGTCGGTTCTCCTTCTGGTGGGGATGAATATAAAGATAGGCAACTTCAAGAAGAGGATCCAGACGGCGAAGCTGGAATTGACCAGCCTTGGCCCGCAGATAAAAGAGGCTCAAGCCAGACAAATTGCCGATATGGTTCTCATAAACGAGCCCTATTGGGAAGACGTATTCAAGGAGCTCGGTTCGCTCATCCCTAAAGATATAAAGATAGAGAATATGAAGGTTGAGAACAAGATCATCGACATGAAGGGCGTAGTCGAATCTGCCGACGGGCAGCAGATGCTGGGCAGTTTTATACTGTCGCTGGAATCGGGGCTCTTCAATAACGTAAAGCTTATAGAGAGCAAAAATTTGCCCGACGGTTCGGGGGTGGAGTTTGAAATAAAATGCTGGATAGATTATGAGCGATAAATTTGACTTGATGAAGCTTATCAGGGCCAATCAGACGATAGTCATCATAGCGGTTGTTGCGGTAATCATATCGCTAGCCTGGGGCATACTATTCTTTCCGCGCATAAAAGAAGCGCGCGCCGAATACCTGGATTGCAGGTTGTGCGAGAGCCAGGTCGCGGACGCCCGCAATCTTATAGAGGCTGTATCCAGGCTCGATAAAGAGACCGGCACAAGAACGCTAATCTCCGAGAAGGAGGCATCCTCCGGCCTCGATGAGTTTACCAAGTACAGCAAATCTTTGGGGATAAATTTTATCTCCGTGAAGCCGGGTAATGCAATGATCCCCGAAGGCATGCCTTATAAGATACTGCCCATAGAGATGGAGATAGAAGCTACTGGCGAGCAGTTCGTGAAGTTCGTCGGCACCATAGATGAGCTCAAAAAAGCTATAGTAACGGTGAAGAGCTTCGATATAACGCCCGAGCGGGACGATGACAGAAAATTGAATATCAATATGGTGATAGACATGTACCTCTCTTTAAAGGACGACTATGCAGGATAAAAAGGTTATAGCGCTTATAGTCTTGACCGTGCTGGCTGTCGCCAGCCTTATTTACGGGGTAACGGCCTCTCCTAAAGGCAGAGCCAAAAGCGCCGCTGCCAAAGGACAGGTCGTCGCGACGCCGTCGCAGAGTGGCGCGAGCGCCGCTCTTCCGACCGCCCGGCGCGCCAAGAGAAGTCAATATAAGACGTGGAAGAGGAGCCCTTTCGTCTCAGGCCAGGCCTCTTCATCACCGTCGGAATTGACCTTGACCGGGATCATCTGGAATAAATCCAAGCCAAAGGCTATGATAGGGGACGCTATAGTCTCAAAAGGCGACACCATTGGCGAAAATAAAGTCATCGACATACAGCCGAACAAGGTGATACTGAACGACGGCACAAAAGATTTCGAGCTTCAAATAGAGAAGTAGCCCCGTCTCTTTACCCACACAGTGGTAAAATCAAATTTCTACGGATATCGTTTCAACGGCAGGCCTGGACCTTGCGGTCTCCCGCCTTCCGCGGACGCAAATTCATATTGGGCATATGAATTTGCTCGGACAAATTTTGATGTCCGTCCAACCTGCCAACTAGGTAATAGCTTGAGCAGTTTGTCCGGCCTTTCTGCATTGCCATAATGTATCAAAATTTGTAACGCCGCTTCAGGCGGCAGCCCGCAAGGTCTGCCTGCCAACGCTACAGGGCTTTGTGAGCGGCCATTAGAAATTTTTTGGCATATTGTATATGGCTAGTCGGTGTGCAAGGATTTACGTTGAGCGAATGCAGGAACTG